>NZ_BAAAHG010000032.1:0-73939 GCF_039525155.1 Streptomyces thermoalcalitolerans
CCCGGTCCGGCCCGGCCGGGCCGCGGCGGCCGGTGCCGGGCTCGGCGCGGTCACCGGTGTGCTGGGCGTCGGCGGCGGCTTCCTCGCCGTGCCGGCCCTGGTGGGCCTGCTCGGTCTGCGCATGCGCGCGGCGGTGGGCACCAGCCTCCTGGTCATCACCGTCACCTCACTGGCCGCGCTGGTGATGCGGGCCGGTACGGTCCCCGGGCCGGACTGGGCGGTCGTCGCACCGTTCGCGGGGGCCGCGGTCCTCGGTGCCTGGGACGGCGGGCGGCTGGCCACGAAGGTGTCCGGGACTGCGCTGCAACGGGTCTTCGCCGTGATGCTGCTGGCCGTGGCGGCGTTCATGCTGACCGACGTGGTGGTGTGATGCGCGACCGGCCGGTGCGGCGGGCGTCAGGCCAGCGACAGGAACAGCTTCTCCATACGGGCCCGCATCCGGGTGGCGTCCTCACCGTTCGTCCGGCCGGACTCGATGTCGGCCACGCACTTCTGCAGGCCGGTGGCGATGATGGCGAAACCGGCGCGGTCCAGGGCTCGGGAGGCGGCGGCGAGCTGGGTGACGACCTCCTCGCAGTCCCGTCCCTCCTCGATCATCCGGATCACCCCGGAGATCTGCCCCTGCGCACGGCGCAGCCGGTTCAGGACGGCCTTGAGGTCGGCCTCCTCGAGCTCCAGATCCACGATCACTCCTTGCGAAATACCCCTGGGGGTACTGTACGTCCCGATTCGGGAGCGTGTCGACCACATCTGTGTCCGGAAAGGATCCGAACCGTCATGACCCTTCCCACGCCCTCCACGCCCTCCACGCCCGAGGCCCTCGCCGTCGAGCAGGCGCACTCCCGGCTCGAGGGGCTGACCGTCATCGACGTGCGCACCCCCGGCGAGTATGCCTCGGGGCACCTTCCCGGAGCGCTCAACATCCCGCTGGACCACATCCGGAAGGCGCTCCCGGAACTCCGGCAGGCCGCGGCGCGCGGTGACCTCCTGATCGTCTGCGCCTCCGGTGCCCGCTCGCAGAAGGCCTGCGCGCTGCTGGCCGAGCAGGGCGTGTCCGCCGCCACCCTGACCGGCGGCACCGAGGCATGGGCCGCCGCGGGCCACGAATTGAGCCGGCCCCTGGCCTGCGAGACACGGGCCTCCTGGAGCATGGAACGCCAAGTGCGCCTCACCGCGGGCGCCTTGGTGCTGCTCGGTCTGCTCCTCGGCCTGGTCGTGCACCCGGCCTTCCAGATCCTGTCGGCGGGCATCGCGGGCGGGCTGGTCTTCTCCGCCCTCACCAACACCTGCGGCCTGGCCGTCCTGCTCGCCAAGCTCCCCCACAACCGGCCGCGCCCGGCCGGGCTCGACACGGCACTCGCGGCCCTGCGCAACCGGTGAGGACCGCCGGACGGGGCCGGCCCGCTCCCGGACTCCCGTGGGCCGAGAAGCCCCGGTCACGCCGACGCCCTCCGCCCGCTCGAAGGCGGAGGGCGTCGGCGGCCGGCTGGTGCCGCCGGGACGGCGAACGGGACCCGCCCGTCAGACCGCGCCGGGTCGCGGGACGGACGGTCCGGCGGCCCGGCCGCGGAGCACGGCGACGGGCACGGAGAGCCCGTCTCAGACGGACGGCGCGGTCGTGGGGCGGGCGACGAGGGCGATCGCACCCAGGTGGGCCTGGTGACGGCGGAAGACCCGGCGCATGCGCAGCACCCGGCGCAGGGCCACCGGATCCCGCAGAGCCCGGCCGGTGATGCGCAGGGTGCGCGCGAGTCCTTCGTCGGCGACGAGCCGCCGGGGTTCGAGCAGCGCCATCGGGGCGATGCGCCGGGCGGTGACGGTGAAGCCCCCGGCGGTCAGCAGGTCGCTCCAGCCGGACGGGGTGAGGGGGCGGGCGCCGACATGAAGGGCATCGTTGAGATCCGCGCCGATGCGCTCGGCGAGCGCCGGATCGATGCCGTCGGGAAGCAGGCACAGCTCGTGCAGGGCGTACCGGCCGGAGGAGTCCGCCAGAAGGCGGCGCGCCTCCGCGACGATGCGCCGTTTGGCGGGGTCGGGCCGCATGGACAGCATCGCCTCGCCGTAGACGACGGTGGCCGTGCCGTCCGGCAGTCCGGTGCGTGCCGCGTCGGCCCGCACCGCGCGGACATCGGTCCGCCCGGGCACGGTGAGGGCGCTGAGCGACGCCACCGCCGCGGGATCGCGGTCGACGGCGGTGTAGTCGGCCGGACCGCGGGCGAGAGTCAGCCGGGCGGTGGCCCCCAGCCCGCCGGCCAGCTCCACCACCCGGTCCTCGGGGCCGATGCGCAGGGTGTCCAGCATCCAGCGGGTCAGTGCCACACCGCCGGGGCGCAGCACTCGCTTGCCGAGCCGGGCCAGCAGCCAGTGGCCGGGCATCCGGGCGGGGTCCAGCTCGTCGCCGGGCAGGGGAGGAGAGGAGTGGGACGGTTTCGGGTGGCCGGTGGTCGCCATGAGCGCGCCTCGCTTCCTGCCGGCGTTCGGCCTTCTCGGCTCGGGCCTGCCCACGCCTGCGTGAGCAAGCCTATGCCCCAATTCTGTCCGTGTATGGGGCCTGATGTCCCTTCTTGAGTGCTCTGCCGTGAACACCCCTCCTGGGGGTGGCCGGCAGGGTTCAGTGCGGGTACGCCCCGGCCGGTGCCGACCGCAGACCACCTTCACCGGCCGGGGCGCGATGTGCGCCGCTCTCACACAGCGCGTCGGGAAGGCAGACGGTGTGCCTCCCCGGATACCGGCACCGGGGTGGAGGACCGGCGCCGGTAGACCAGGTAGGGGCGGACGAGATAGCCGATCGGGGCGCTCCACACATGCACCAGCCGGGTGAACGGCCAGGCCGCGAAGAGCAGGCAGGCGCTCAGGGCGTGCAGCTGGAACAGCAGCGGCGCACCGGAGATCGCCTCCGGCTGCGGCTGGAGGGTGAACAGCCCGCGGAACCACACCGAGACGGTCTGCCGGTAGTCGTAGCCGCCGCCGAACACGTTGTGCGCGACCGTGGCGAGGAAGCCGAGCAGCACGGTGGCGGACAGCAGCGGGAAGAGCACCTTGTCGCTGCGGTCGGTGCCGAGCCGGATCCGCCGGGTCAGCAGCCGGCGGGCGCACAGCATGCCGAGCCCGGTGACCATGGCGACGCCCGCCACCGAACCCGCCCACACGGCGACGGTGTGGTAGGCGTGCTCGCCGATGCCGGCCGCCTCGGTCCAGGACGCGGGCACGGCGAGCCCGACCACATGCCCGGCGATCACCATGAACGCCCCGAGGTGGAACAGCGGGCTGCCCCAGCGCAGCCAGCGGTGCTCCAGCAGCTGGCTGGTGCGCGAGGTCCAGCCGAACTGGTCCTGCCGGTAGCGCCAGACGTGCCCGACGGCGAACACGGCCAGACAGACGTAGGGGAAGGCGACCCACAGCAGGAGGTCGGTTCCTGAAGCATTCATCGAGGACCATCCGGAGACGTCGGAAGGGACGGTGGCACAAGGGTGGGGGCGGCCCGGTCGGGCGGGACGAAGGTGCCGGGCGGGGCGAACAGGTCGCCCGCGTACGGCTCCAGACCGACGTCCTCGTCCGGCGGTCCCTCGGCGGCCAGTTCGGCCACGGCCGCGAGATCCGCCTCGGTGGCGGGCGGCATCAGCGTGAGCAGCGCGGCCAGCAGATGCCGGTAGGGCGAGGCCGCGTCGGCGAGCGCCTGGTGGATCAGCATCAGACCGCGCCGGTGCCGGCGCAGCGGCGCCTCGCCCGCACCCGGTCCGGACAGCGCGGCGAACTCCAGCACCACCGGCAGATGGTCGGGCAGTTCACCGCTGCCGTTCTCCCAGCCCGCGGCCCGGTAGCACTGGGCCAGGGCGAGCAGGGCCATGCCCCGGCGGCGGGTGTCGCCGTGCAGGTAGTAGGTGAGGTAGAGGCTGCTCTTGCGGCGCAGGTCGAACATCTCGACGTAGTGCTGCTCCAGGGCCTCGGGCTTCTGCTCGGTGAACCAGGCGGTGAACGCCGCCAGTTCGGTGGCGGCCGGGGACGGGGGCAGCGCCTCCACGGCGGCGGCCACGGTGGGCCGCGCGGCGACCAGCTCGGCGTCCGGGTACTGCAGCAGCAGGGACAGCAGCCGCAGCACCAGCGCCCGCTGCTCGGTCTCCTCGGGCGTGAGCCGGGGCGGGCGGCGCGTGGTGGCCGCCCGCAGCCGGGCGCGTACGATCGAGGGCACCGTACCGGGCAGGGGGCTCATGGCCGGCCTCCGGCGGGGGCCTCGGAAGCACTCCGGCGCAGGGTGGGGATGCCGAGCATGACCTTCCGCTCGGCCGGCCCGCCGTGGGACTCCACCGGGCAGCGGTTCTCCAGGGCGGTCAGCGCCGCCGCGTCCTCCTTGTGCGCGGCCGGTACGACGTACCGGTCCTGGTACTTGGCCACCGCCAGCAGCCGGTGCAGATCCTCCGCCTGGCGGGCGGTCAGCCCCACGGCCTTGAGCGCCGTCTCGTCACCGGTCCCGCTCAGCATCTTCTCGCGCATGTACGAGCGCAGCGCGGTCAGCTTCATCAGCACCCCGGCGACCACGTCCGTGTCCCCGGCGGTGAACAGTTCCGCCAGGTACTCCAGCGGAATGCGCAGCCGGGTGACGGCGGCGAACACATGGTCCGGGTCGTCCTGGTCGCCGCCCGCGGAGGTGACGGCGTCCAGGACGGGGGAGAGCGGCGGCACGTACCAGACCATCGGCAGCGTGCGGTACTCCGGGTGCAGCGGCAGCGCCACCTTGTACGTGGACACCAGCGCGTACACCGGCGAGCGGCGGGCCGCCTCCAGCCAGTCCTCGGGAATGCCGGACTCCCGGGCCCCCGCGATCACCTCGGGATCGTTCGGGTCGAGGAAGAGGCCGCGCTGCGCGTCCAGCAGGTCCCGCTCGTTGGGGGTCGCCGCGGCCTCGCCCACCTTGTCGGCGTCGTACAGCAGCAGCCCCAGGTAGCGCAGCCGGCCCACACAGGTCTCCGAGCAGACCGTGGGCTGCCCCGCCTCGATGCGCGGGAAGCAGAACGTGCACTTCTCCGCCTTGCCGGTGACGTGGTTGATGTACACCTTCTTGTACGGGCACGCCGTCACGCACATCCGCCAGCCCCGGCAGCGGTCCTGGTCCACCAGGACGATGCCGTCCTCCACCCGCTTGTACATCGCGCCGGACGGACAGGCCGACATGCAGGCCGGGTTGAGGCAGTGCTCGCACAGCCGGGGCAGATGGAACATGAAGGTCTGCTCGAACGCGAACTTGACCTTCTCGGCCCACTCGCCCCTCAGATTGGGGTCGCCGCCCGCGTGCTCGGGCGCACCGCCCAGGCCGTCCTCCCAGTTGGCGCCCCAGGTGATGGAGGCCGGCTTGCCGGTGAGCACCGAGCGGGGGCGGGCGACCGGCATGTCCGGGCCCGCCGGGGCGCTGACCAGGTTGTCGTAGTCGTACGTCACCGGCTCGTAGTAGTCCTCGAGGGACGGCAGGTCGGGGTTGGAGAACAGCGACAGCAGCCGCTTGCCCCGTCCGCCGGAGCGCAGCACCAGCCGGCCCTTGCGGTCCAGCATCCAGCCGCCCTTCCACTGCTCCTGGTCCTCGTAGCGGCGCGGATAGCCGACGCCCGGCTTGGTCTCCACGTTGTTGAACCAGGCGTACTCCACGCCGGTCCGGTTGGTCCAGGTCTGTTTGCAGGTGACCGAGCAGGTGTGACACCCGATGCACTTGTCGAGGTTCATCACCATCGCGATCTGGGCCAGTACACGCATCAGTAGTCGACCTCCTGGCTGCGACGGCGGATGACCGTGACCTCGTCACGCTGGTTGCCGGTCGGGCCGTAGTAGTTGAAGGCGTAGGTGAACTGGGCGTAGCCGCCCGCGAGGTGGGTGGGCTTGAGCAGCAGCCTCGTCAGCGAGTTGTGGATGCCGCCGCGTTTGCCGCCGACCTCGGCCTTCGGCACGTTCACCGTGCGGTCCTTGGCGTGGTACATGTACACCGTGCCCTCGGGCATCCGGTGGGTGACCACCGCACGGGCGACCACGACGCCGTTGCGGTTGTACGCCTCGATCCACTCGTTGTCCTTCACGCCGATCTTCTCGGCGTCCGCGGTGGACATCCAGATCACCGGGCCGCCGCGGGACAGCGCCAGCATGTAGGCGTTGTCCTGGTACTCGGAGTGGATGGACCACTTGGAGTGCGGGGTCAGATACCGCACCGTCACCTCGGCGCGGCCCTCTTCGTGCAGATGCTCGTCGCCGTAGTGCCGCAGCGCGTTCAGCGGCGGCCGGTAGACGGGAAGCTGCTCGCCGAGCTCGGCCATCCAGTCGTGCTGGACGAAGAAGTGCTGGCGGCCGGTGAGGGTGTGCCAGGGCTTGAGGTGCTCGACGTTGATCACGAACGGGGAGTAGCGGCGGCCGCCGGTCTCCGACCCCGACCACTCGTAGGAGGTCATCACCGCGCGCGGCTGGGTGCGGGTGTCGGCGAAGGTGATCCGCTCGGCCTCGCGCTCGGCGGACAGCTCCGCCAGGCCCTTCCTGCCGGTCTGCCGCTCCAGTTCCCGGAAGCCCTCGGTCGCCAGCCGGCCGTTGGTGGTGCCGGACAGGGCGAGGATCGCCTCGCACATGTTGCTCGCGGTGGCCAGCGACGGCCGGCCGGCGCCGACGCCGTCGCGCACGGTGCCGCAGCGGCGTCGCAGCTCCTCGATCTCCCGGTCCGGGCGGACGGTGACCCCCTTGGTGGTGGTGCCGAGGGTGTCGAGCAGCGGGCCGACGGCGCGGATCTTCTGGGCCACGGCCGCGTAGTCGCGCTCCACCACGACCAGCTTCGGCATGGTCCGGCCGGGAACCGGTTCGCACGCGCCGGTCCTCCAGTCGCGTACGACCCCGCCCGGCTGGGCGAGTTCGTCCGGGGTGTCGTGGGTGAGCGGCACGGCGAGGACGTCGGTGCGGGTGCCCAGGTGCTCGGCGGCCAGCTCGCTGAACCGGTCGGCGATGCCCAGGAAGATGTCGTAGTCGGTGCGGGCCTGCCAGGGCGGGGCGATGGCCGGGGTGAAGGCGTGCACGAAGGGGTGCATGTCCGTGCTGGACAGGTCGTCCTTCTCGTACCAGGTCGCGGCCGGCAGCACCACGTCGGCCAGCAGACCGGTGGAGGTCATCCGGAAGTCCAGGGTGACCAGCAGGTCGAGCTTGCCCTCGGGTGCCTCCTCGCGCCACACCACCTCCTCGGGCCGCTTGTCCTTTGGGGTCTCGGCCGAGCGGACGGCCGCGTCCGTGCCCAGCAGATGGCGCAGGAAGTACTCGTTGCCCTTGCCGGAGGAGCCCAGCAGATTGGCCCGCCACACGGTCAGCACCCGGGGGAAGTTGGCCGGGTCGTCCGGGTCCTCGACGGCGAACCTCAGCCGTCCGGACTTCAGTTCGTCCACGATGTACTCGGCGACCTCGCGTCCCTGGGCCGCGGCCTCGTCGCACAGATCCAGGGGGTTGCGGTTGAAGCCGGGGTGGCCCGGTGTCCAGCCCAGACGCACGGCCTGCGCCAGACAGTCCGCGAACCCCTTGCCCTTGAAACGGCCCGCGCCGAGCGGCGAGGCCAGCTCCTCGGGCCCGAAGGCCTCGTAACGCCACTGGTCGGTGTTGAGGTACCAGTAGGAGGTGCCCGCCATGTGCCGGGTCGGCCGCTGCCAGTCGAAGGCGAACGCCAGGTGCTGCAGGCCGGTCACCGGACGGACCTTCTCCTGGCCCACGTAGTGCGCCCAGCCGCCGCCGTTGACGCCCTGGCAGCCGGTCATCGTGGTCAGCGCCAGGAACGCCCGGTAGATCGTGTCGGAGTGGAACCAGTGGTTGGTGCCCGCACCCATCGCGATCATCGACCGGCCGCGTGTGCGCTCGGCGTTGCGGGCGAACTCCCGGGCGATCCGGGCCGCCTGCTCGGCCGGCACCGAGGTGATGGTCTCCTGCCAGGCCGGGGTGTACGGCTGCGACGCGTCGTCGTAGCCGAGCGGCCAGGTGCCCGGCAGACCGGGCCGGGCCACCCCGTACTGGGCGAGCAGCAGGTCGAGGACGGTGGTGACGAGCCGGCCGCCGATGCGCCGCACGGGCACCCCGCGCATCATCACCGAACCGCCCTCGGTGGCGCCCTCGTCGAACCGGGGCAGTGCCACCTCGACCGTGTCCTCGGCCGTCTCCAGCAGGCTCAGCTCGGGGACGACGTCGCCCAGGTCGAGGTTCCAGCGGCCTCGCTCGGCCTCACCCCATCTGAAGCCGAGCGAGCCGCCCGGGACCACCGGCTTGCCGGTGGTCCGGTCCAGCAGCACCGTCTTGAACGCCGCGTTCTCCTCCTCGGGCTCCTGTCCGCCCTCTTCCCGGCCGAGGTCGGCGGCGGTCAGGAACCCGTCCGGGACGAGCCCGTGGGAGCTCTCCCGCAGCGTCACCAGGAACGGTGCGTCCGTGTAGGTCCGCAGATAGTCGCGGAAGTAGGGCACTTCGCGGTCGATCA
Source organism: Streptomyces thermoalcalitolerans (assembly GCF_039525155.1). Lineage (NCBI taxonomy): Bacteria > Bacillati > Actinomycetota > Actinomycetes > Kitasatosporales > Streptomycetaceae > Streptomyces > Streptomyces thermoalcalitolerans. The sequence goes on from NZ_BAAAHG010000032.1 coordinate 8,465, forward strand.
GGAATTCGCGCAGAATGACATGGCCCATGGCCATCGCCAGTGCCCCGTCGGTGCCCGGGTGCGGGGACAGCCACTCGTCGGCGAACTTCACGTTGTCCGCGTAGTCGGGGCTGACCGCGACGACCTTGGTGCCGTTGTAGCGGGCCTCGGTCAGGAAGTGCGCGTCCGGGGTGCGGGTGACCGGGATGTTCGACCCCCACATGACCAGGTACCCCGCGTTCCACCAGTCGGCCGCCTCGGGGACGTCCGTCTGGTCGCCGAACACCTGGGGCGAGGCGACCGGCAGGTCGGCGTACCAGTCGTAGAACGACAGCAGGGTGCCGCCGATCAGCGACATGAACCGGGCGCCGGCCGCGAACGACGCCATCGACATCGCCGGGATCGGCGAGAAGCCCGCCACCCGGTCCGGGCCGTAGGTCTTGATGGTGTGCACATGGGCGGCGGCCACCAGCTCGGACACCTCGTCCCAGTCGGCGCGCACCAGACCGCCCTTGCCACGGGCCCGCTTGTACGCCCGTGCCTTCGCCGGATCCCCGGTGATCTCCGCCCATGCGGCCACCGGGTCACCGAGCCGGCGCCGGGCCTCGCGCCACATCTTCAGCAGCGTGCCCCGCACATACGGGTACCGGACCCGGCTGGGGGAGTAGGTGTACCAGGAGAACGAGGCACCGCGCGGGCAGCCGCGCGGCTCGTACTCGGGGCAGTCCGCGCCGATCGACGGATAGTCGGTGGCCTGGTGCTCCCAGGTGATGATGCCGTCCTTGACGTACACCATCCACGAGCAGGACCCGGTGCAGTTCACTCCGTGCGTGGAGCGCACCACCTTGTCGTGGGCCCAGCGGTTTCGGTAGAAGCCTTCCCACGTGCCGTCTCCCTCGCCGAAGACGGCGCGCCCGTCGGCGGAGACCTCGCCACGGGTCAGCAGCCGGCGGGTGGCCAGAGGCCAGCCCTGTCCGGCACGAGGCTCCCGCTGCCGTGCGTTCTCGTCGTTCTCCATGGCCGGAAAACTAAGGCTGGGCCCACCGGGAGATCCTTGGGCCGAATGCCCTCGGCACGGTGTCCGAGGGCCCTCGTCCGCCCGCCCGATCAGGGACCAAGGGCCCTATGGAAAGGGTCTCTTGGCGGAGGAGACACAGGGCCCGCACGGTGCAGGCTGGCGCTGACCGAATCGGAGGCAGCGCATGTACGACAACACCCGGTGCCGGCCTGGTCTCATCCCCCGTCCCAGGCCGAGGCCGGCACGTCGTACGACATGCGCCGTCCTCCGATTCGGTCGCCGTCCGGCCGTCAGCCTCGTCTGCCCTGACTCCCAGGCGGCCGGACGGTGGGAAGGGCGGGAGAAGTGAGCGCCGGCCGGGCACCCGGGGGCGGACCCGGGGTGCGCGACGGCCGAGCGGTCCGGATGCAGCGGCAGGACGTGGGGGAACGGCCCTTCATCGTGATCTGGGAGTCCACCCGGGCCTGCCCGCTGGCCTGCGTGCACTGCCGTGCCGAGGCCGTCCCGGACCGGGACCCGCGCGAGCTGGACACCGAGGCGGCCAAGGACCTGATGCGGCAGATCGCCGCCTTCGGACAGCCGGCCCCGCTGTTCGTGATCACCGGCGGTGACCCCTTCCAGCGGCCCGACCTGCTGGAACTCATCGCCTACGGCAAGGAGGCCGGGGTCCGTGTCGCCGTCTCGCCCTCGGGCACCCCGACCCTCACCGCCGAGCGGCTGCGGGCCGTGCACGAGGCGGGCGCGGTCGGCCTCTCGCTCAGCCTGGACGGCTCCACCCCCGAGCTGCACGACGGCTTCAGAGGAGTGTCCGGCGTCTACCGCTGGACCCTCGACGCCTGGGACACCGCCCGCGCGCTCGGCATGAAGGTGCAGATCAACACCACCGTCGCCCGGCACAACCTGCACGACCTCCCGGACATCGTCCGTCTGGTGCACACCCATGGCGCGATGCTGTGGAGCGCTTTCTTCCTGGTGCCGACCGGACGCGGCACGGCCCTCGGCGCGCTGACGCCCGAGGAGACCGAGGACGTGCTGAACTTCGTGTACGACATCGGCCTCACCGTGCCCGCCAAGACCACCGAGGCCCACCACTTCCGTCGCGTCGTCCTTCAGCGCCGGGTCCTCGCCGGCCTCGGCGAGGACCACGAGAAGGTCCTCGGGCTCGGACCCCTGTACCGGAAGCTGCGCGACCGTGCGGCGGAACTGGGCCTGACCGGCGGAGGCCGCCGGGCCCGCCGCCCGCCCCTCGACGTCAACGCCGGCCGCGGTTTCGTCTTCGTCTCGCACACCGGGACCGTTCACCCCAGCGGGTTCCTGCCGCTCGGCGCGGGCAGCGTGCGCGAGCAGCCGCTGACCGAGATCTACCGCACCTCCGAGCTGTTCACCGGCCTGCGCTCCCCCGACCGGCTGGGCGGCCGGTGCGGTTCCTGCGAGTTCCGCCGGGTCTGCGGCGGCTCCCGCTCCCGCGCCTACGGCGTGACCGGCGACCCGTACGCCGAGGAGCCCTGGTGCGGCTACGTCCCCGGATCCTTCCCCCACCAGCGGGAACTGGCCGCGCTGCTGTCCGGAGAGCTGTCCAGAGAGGCAGAACGCGGCAACGGCAGCCGGCCGACGGACCTGCGAGGAACATCATGAACGAAGTCGAGGGCGCTCCCCAGGCGGAAGGACGCAAGCAGCTTCCGCTCCTTCCGCCCGCCGACACCGATGCCCGGTCCAGCCGGTTCACCCGGTCGGGAGTGCGCTCCCGCCATCTGCGGGCGCACATCCTGGTCGCCGGGTGGGCGGTCCTGGCACTGCTCGCGGCCACCGCGCAGGGAACGCTGCCGGTGGCCCGCTGGCTGGCGGTCCACCTGTTCCTGCTGGGCGCGGCCACCACCGCGATCGTGGTGTGGAGCGAGCACTTCGCCGTCGCGATGCTGCACGCCCGGCGGCCCGACCGGCGGTGGAGCGCCGTACGGCTGGGCGGGGTGAACCTGTCCGTGGCCGGGGTGCTGACCGGGGTGTGGGCCGATCTGCCCGCACTGATCGTGGCGGCCTGCGCGGGACTGGTCGCCGCCGTCGTCGCGCACCTGGTGGTGCTGGTGCGCATGGGCCGGGGTGCGCTGGGCGGCCGGCTGGCGCCGATCACCGTGTACTACCGGGCGGCCGCGGCGGCCCTGGCCGCCGGAGCGGTGCTGGGCGGGCTCCTGGCCGTCGGCGCGGTGGGCCCGCACGGGCACGCCGGTCTGCGGCTCGCCCACATCCACCTCACCCTGCTCGGCTGGATGGGACTGCCCGTCCTGGGCACCCTGTTCATGCTCTGGCCGACCGTCCTCGGCGTCCGGATGCACGAGAACACCACACGGACGGCCCGCTGGGTGCTGGCGCTCACCGGAGGCGGACTCGCGGTCGCGGTGACCGGGATGGCGGTCGGACGGCACGAGGCGGCGGCGGCCGGGCTCGCCGTGTACGCCGCCGGAGTGGCCGTCGCCGTACGGCTGCTGACGGTCACCGTGCGGCGGGGACGCAGCCCTGTCTCGGCGTCCGCCGCCTGGACACTGGCGGCGTCCGCCGGATGGCTGGTGGCCGGGGTGGCCGTCGACCTGGTGCTGCTGGCCACCCGCTCCGCGACCGCCGCCCTCGACGGCGTCGACGTGCTGCTTCCGCTGTTCCTCCTCGGCTTCGTCGCACAGGTGCTCATCGGCGCGCTGACGTATCTGCTGCCGGTCGTGCTGTCCGGCAGCCCCGGGGAGCGGGCCGGACTCCGGGCGGTGCTGGAGCGGGGCTGGGCGCCCCGGCTGATCGCCCTCGACCTGGCCGTCGCACTGCTCGTCCTGCCCCTGCCCGGCCCCGCCGCGACGGCGGGGACGGTGCTGGCAGCGGGCGCCGCGGTGGCGTTCCTCGTGCCCGTCGTGGCGGTGCTCGGCCGCCGTGTCCGGCCGGACGGGCCGTCCCGGGCGCCCGCGCTGATCGGCACCGCGGTGGCCACCGTCGTCACGGTACTGGCCGTGCTGGTCGCCAACAGCGGGACCGGCGGGACCACGGGCAGTGGTTCGCACGAGGCCGCCGGAGCGGGAGGCGTCGGCACCGTCACCACCACCCGCACGGTGTCCGTCTCCCTGCACAACATGCGCGTCACCCCGAGCCGGATCGAGGTCGCCCGCGGAACCGCACTGCGCCTGCGGGTCACCAACCGCGACGCACAGCGCCACGACCTGAGGATCGAGGACGGCCCCGCCACCCCGCTGCTGTCCCGGGGGGAGTCCCACACCCTCGACCTGGGCACCGTCACCTCCGACCGCAAGGGCTGGTGCACGGTCCCGGGCCACCGCGCCGCCGGCATGAGCCTGGACATCGTGGTCGACGGCGGCACGCACGGTTCCCCGGAACAGGACGGCCACACCATGGCCACCGCACCGGGCAAGGGCCTCGACCTCGCCGCCGGCTTCTCCCGCGGCTGGCGGCCGCGCTCCGCCGTGCTCCCCGCGGCCCCCGGTGCCACGGTGCACAAGGTCGAACTGCGCGCCCGGCGCACGACGGTGGAGGTCGCCCCGGGCGTACGGCAGGAGATGTGGACCTTCGGCGGGACCGCTCCCGGCCCCACCCTGCGCGGCAAGGTGGGCGACATCTTCGAGATCACCCTCGTCAATGACGACCCCACGATGGGGCACGGCATCGACTTCCACGCCGGCGCCCTCGCCCCCGACCGGCCGATGCGCACCCTCCAGCCGGGGGAGCGGCTCGTCTACCGGTTCCGCGCCGAGCGGGCCGGCGCCTGGCTGTACCACTGCAGCACCGCGCCGATGCTCCAGCACATGGGCAACGGCATGTACGGCGCCGTGATCATCGATCCGCCCGGGCTGGCGAAGGCCGACCAGGAGTACGTCCTGGTCTCCTCCCAGCTGTACCTCGGCACCCCGGGCAGCGAGGGCCAGGTCGCGAAGATGCGTCAGAACACCCCGGACGCCTGGATGTTCAACGGCGTCGCCGCTCAGTACGCCAAGGCGCCGCTGAAGGCACGCGCCGGGCAGCGGGTCCGCTTCTGGGTGGTCGCGGCCGGTCCGAGCGACGGCATCGCCTTCCACGTCGTGGGCACGGTCTTCGACACCGTCTACAAGGAGGGCACCTACCTGCTGCGGCCGGGCGACAAGGGCGGATCCCAGGCGCTCGACCTGGCGCCCGCCCAGGGCGGCTTCGTGGAGACGGTGTTCCCCGAGGCCGGCCACTACCCCTTCGTCGACCACGACATGCGCCATGCCGAGGCAGGGGCGCACGGCATGGTGAAGGTGGAGTGATGGACGGAGTCGGACTCTGGCAGCTGGTGCGTTTTCTGCACGTCACCGGTGCCGCGCTGTGGGTGGGCGGCCAGCTGGCCCTGTCCCTGGTGGTCCTTCCGCTGTCCCGCCGCATCCTGGCGGCGGAGGCCCGCGGCGACTTCGTCGCGCGGGTGGGCCGCCGGTTCGGCATGCTGACCGGGGCCGTGTTCCTGCCGGTGCAACTGGGCACCGGCTGGGCCATCGCCTGGCACAAGGGCGTCACCTGGGCCTCGCTGGCCGACCCCGGCTACGGCCGGATCCTGGTCACCAAGCTCGGCCTGTTCGTCCTGGTCATGCTCGCCGCGGCCGCGCACGGCTGGGCGCACGCCAAGGGCCGTTCCGAACTGGCCCGCGCCCTCGCCGTGGCCTCCCTGGTCGGCTCCCTCGGCGTCGTCCTGCTCGCCGCCGCGCTGCCCGCCACATGACCTGACGGCGCGCGCGGACGGCTCTGCCGTGGACTTCGCAGGCCACGTCCCTGGCCAGGGCGCAGTGCACGAAGTCCACCGGGCACGCCGGGGGAGCACCCTGCCCGGCTTTCCGGGCGTTCACCTGTCCGCCCGGCTCTTTGGAGCTCATCCGTCCGGCTCTCCGGGTGTCCACCCGTCCGGCTCTCCGGGTGTTCACCCGTCCACGAGGGGCTGCTGGCCCCTCTCATCCCCTGCGTTGCGTGCCGGGACGACCGGGTACCCGGCTCCCTGCGTCGTCCACGGTCGCGTTGTCCATGCCCGTGTCCACGTGCGGTCGGGCCTTGCCGTCACCGGACCGGCCGTCCGGTCCCGGACGCCGGGACGGCGGTCCCTGCGGGGTGGGGACGGTCCGCCCCGAGGCAGGGACCCTCGGTCCCTCCTCGGGGATGTGCGCGGCTGCGGATAGTGACAGCGGGCTGCCGAGCCGGCCGGTACGTGCCGGCGGGCGCTTCCGGGCGCCGCTGAACGCCGGTGAACACCGATGACCGAGGAGCCCGCGGTCCGGGGGAGACCCCGGCGCCGTACGACTGCACGAGCGAAGGGACAAAAACGGCATGCAGGAGCCGTTGAGGACGAAAGAGGAGAGGTCGGCGCCGGACCCCGCGCCCGTGCCGGGGCGGGCCTGGCTGATGCTGGCACTGGCCACGGTGGGCTTCGCCGTGAACTTCTGGGCCTGGGCGCTGCTCAGCCCGTTGGGTCCGCGTTTCAAGGACACCCTGGAGCTGTCCTCGTTCGAGCAGTCGCTGCTGGTGGCGGTGCCGGTCGTGGTCGGGTCCCTGGGACGCATCCCCGTGGGGGCGCTGACCGACCGGCTCGGCGGGCGGACGATGTTCTCGCTGGTGTCGGCGGTGACCATCGTGCCGGTGCTCTATCTGGGCCTGGCCGGGCACTCCTCGTTGCTCGCACTGCTGGTGGGCGGTTTCTTCCTGGGCATCGGCGGTACCGCCTTCGCCGTCGGTGTGCCCTTCGTCAACGCCTGGTTCCCGCCGCGGCGGCGCGGTCTGGCCCTCGGCATCTTCGGCATGGGCATGGGCGGCACCGCGATCAGCGCGCTGACCACGGTGCAGCTGGTCGACGCCCATGGCATGGCCACCCCCTTCCTGGTCACCGCGGCCGTCCTCGCCGTGTACGCGGTCGTGGCGGCCCTGGTGATGCGGGACGCGCCCGGACACACCGTGTCGACCGAGCCCATGACCCGCCGGCTGATCGCGACCTGCAGGCTCGGCGTCACCTGGCAGGCCTCGGCGCTGTACGCGGTGGCCTTCGGCGGTTACGTCGCCTTCTCCGTCTACCTGCCCACCTACCTGAAGAACAGCTACGGCCTGAGCCAGGCGGACGCCGCGAACCGGATGGCCGGGTTCGTGCTGCTGGCCGTGGCGATGCGGCCGGTCGGCGGCTGGCTGTCGGACCGCATCGGCGCGGTGCGCGTACTCGGCGGAACGCTGGCCGTGGTGCTCGTGGGCGCGTTCGTGCAGTCCACGACCCCGTCGCTGATGCCGGCCGGCACCATCGCCTTCCTCGCCATGGCCGCCGCGCTCGGCGCGGGCAGCGGCGCCGTGTTCGCCCTGGTGGCCCTGCTGGCCCCGCCCAAGCAGGTCGGCTCGGTCACCGGCATCGTCGGCGCCGCCGGAGGCCTGGGCGGCTTCGTGCCGCCCCTGGTGATGGGGTCGCTGTACGGCGCCTACGGCTCCTACGCGATCGGCCTGATCCTGCTGGGCCTGGTCGCCACCGCGGCCCTGGCCTTCACCGGGACCGGGGTGCGCAGTGCCGTCACCCGGCGCACCCGCCGGGCGACCGCCCAGCCCCTGCCGCACTGACCGGACCGACCGGACGGGGAGAGAGGCCCAACGGCCCCCGTCTCGTGCCCCGGCGGCCCCTGGCGGGGCACGCCGGGGCACGAGACGCTGGCAGGGGAGCGGATCGAAGCACAGGAGGTGTGCGCCATGGTTTCGCCCGTTGTCGCCGGAGTCGATGGTTCCGAGGAGAGCCTGGCCGCTGCCGAGTGGGCCGCGCGCGAGGCCGAGCGCCGGGGGCGCAGCCTGCGGCTGTTCCACGCCTGGAACTGGCATCCGGGTCCGGCCGGCGTGCGGGTGGACGCGGCCCGGCGGCGCCGGGCCCGGCAGGTGCTGGGCCGGGCGGAGGAGCGCATCCGCAAGGCCTGCCCCACGGTGCGCCTGGAGGAGGAACAGGTCCTGGGGCCGGCGACCACGGCCCTGCTCAGGGCGGCGGGGCGGGCCGATCTGCTGGTGCTGGGATCGCGCGGCCTGAGCGGCTTCACCGGCTTCCTGGTGGGCTCCGTCGCCCTGGGCACGGTGGCCCGGGCCACCTGCCCGGTCGTCCTGGTGCGGGCCGGTGAGGAGGCCGCGGACGAGCACTTCCCGGAGGCCGACGGCAGTCCCTCCACCCGTACCGGCTACCGGGACGTGGTGCTCGGCCTGAACGTCGCCCTGCCGTGCGACGCGGTGATCGATTTCGCCTTCCGGGAGGCGCAGCTGCGCCGGGCCCGGCTGCGGGCCGTGTACGCCTGGCAGCAGCCGTCCGCGCTGGGTCTGGGACCCGGTGAGATCGCGCTGGTGGACGACCCCGGGCGGGCCGAGGAGTGGCAGAGTTTCCTGTCCGCGGTGCTCCGGGTGTGGCGGGACAAGTACCCGGAGGTGGACGTCGTGGAGACGGTGGTACGGGACAAGCCCTCGACCGCGCTGGTGCGGGCCGCCTCCGGCGCGAGCCTGCTCGTCGTCGGCCGCCGCCCGTCCGCCCGCCCGGCGGGCCCGTCCACCGGACCGGTCACGCACGCCGCCGTCCACCACGCGGGCTGCCCGGTGGCGGTCGTCCCCCACGAGCCCCACGGATGAGCCGCCCGCGGTGAGGGCCCCGGAGCCTCTCGGGCGTGAGCCCGGCGGCCCCGGCGGCCCGTACAGCGGGACGGGCCTCTCCGCCGCACCGGGTAACCTGTCGGGGTGACCGGCTCGGATGCATCGGATGCAGCTGCCTCGTTCCGACTCGCGTACATCCCTGGGGCGACGCCCGCCAAGTGGGTGCGGATCTGGAACGAGCGCCTCCCCGACGTCCCCCTCATCCTGGTCCAGGTCCCGGCCGCCGAGGCCTGTGAGGCGCTGCGCGACGGCGCGGCGGACGCGGGGATCGTCCGTCTGCCGGTGGACCGCACCGTCTTCAGCGCGATCCCTCTCTACACCGAGACGACGGTGGTGGTCGTCCCCAAGGACCACGTGGTGACGGCCGTGGACGAGGTGTCCCTGGAGGACCTCGCCGACGAGGTCGTCCTCCACCCCCTCGACGACGTCCTCGGCTGGGACCGACCGCCCGGCGAACCCGCCTTCGAACGGCCCGCCACCACGGGGGACGCCGTCGAACTGGTGGCGGCGGGCGTGGGCGTGCTCATCGTCCCCCAGTCGCTGGCCCGCCTCCACCACCGCAGGGACCTCACCTACCGGCCTGTCGTCGACGCCCCGCAGTCGAGCGTCGCGCTGGCGTGGCCCGAGGAGGCGTACACCGACCTGGTCGAGGAGTTCATCGGGATCGTCCGCGGCCGGACGGTCAACAGCACCCGGGGACGCGGCGCCCGGACCCAGGCCCAGCGCACGGAGCAGCAGGCCGGCGGCAAGGGCTCTCGCCGCAAGCCCGCGGCGACGGGCCGGTCCGCCGGGAAGGGCCGGTTCGCCGGGACGACGGCCCGCGGCCGGCGCGGCGGCGGCGTCAGGGGCGGCCGGCGGGGCAGGCGGGGCCGCAGGGCGTAGCCGCGCCGGACACGGAGAGCGCGCCCGGACGGCGTACGGCCGGACGCGGCAGAAGAGCCCGCTCCCCGGTCACCAGGAGCGGAAACGGCCACAAGGAGCGCAGACCCCGGTCGCGAGAGCGGAAAGGGCCCGTTCCCCACGCGTGGGGAACGGGCCCTTGTCGTACGAGGGACGGACTGCGGGTCAGCGGACCGGCGCGCCCTGCGGCTGCTGCGGGGCGATGCCCAGCGCCGTCGTGTACTTGGTCACGACGAGCTTGCCGATCGCCGGGTACGGGCCGAGCGCCTCCGAGGCGGGGCAGTCCACCTCCTTGGCGGCGGCCTCGACCAGCGCGGTGTCGATCTCCGGGCCGATCAGATACGGCGCCAGGGCCAGCTGCTGCGAGCCGGAGGAACGCAGCTGCTCGGCGACGCCGGCGATCGAGCCCTCCTGGTCCAGGGCGGCCGCCATCACCGGCACGGCGAGGCGGGCGGCGAGCAGCATGCCGGTGATCCCGGCCGCCTGCACGGCCTCCTCGCCGCCGACCGACGCGAGGATGATCCCGTCCGCCGCGGTCGCCACGGTGAACAGGCGGGCACGGTCGGCGCGGGCCAGCCCCGCCTCCGACAGACGCACGTGCAGGGCCTCGGCGAGCAGCGGGTGCGGGCCGAGCACATCGGTCAGCTCGGCCGCGATCCGGCTGTCCATGACCGCCTGCCGGATCTGGCGCAGCAGCGCGCTGTCCGGACCGGCCAGCAGCGGCACGACGATCCCGACGGGACCCTCGGGCTCCTTGGCCTCCACACCGGCGGCAATGGCCTGTTCGTAGCGGGCGGTCCGCTCCTCGGCCGCGTGAGTGAGCACAGACTGCAGGGTCGGGTACTCCGCGTCGTCCCCTTCGAGGTACCCGATACGGGCCTCAAGGCCGGGAAGCTCGGAGCGGGCGATGCTCACGATCTCCTCGGCGAGGCTGCGCGTGGCGGTGCCGGCGGTGCCCGGTACCGCGAGGACGAGCGCGGGCGCGCCCTCGGGAACCGTCAGCGGTTCGGGCCGGCGGTGCCGTCCGGGCTGACGGGGGCGCGGCATTCGTACTGGCAGGCCGGACGCGGGCCCAGTGGGGGAGCTCATGGCGCCGCATGTTACTGGCTTTGCGGGTTTCTCTGTTCGGGGAGGGGGCGGGTGAGCGTTATCCGTCCGGTTTTGTCTGTTGAGTTGTGCGCGGATTCGAGCCGAGCGGCTTGTGGACGGGATCAGTTTCCCGGTGGAGGCGGTACGTACAGCAGCTTCTCGTCGCTCGGCAGTGCGAGGACGTCCCTGGCCAGATCGATGGCGATCCGCACGCAGCCGTGCAGGGGATCGCCCTCGGCGCGCACCAGCCGCGCATGCGGCAGCCTGTCGGCCAACTCGTGTTCCAGCGGCATGAGGAGAGGGCTGCCCAGCCTGAACAGGCCGCCGGTCAGGGCGAGGAGAGGCTCCCCCGAGGAAGGGCAGACCGCCGCGGCCGCCTCGGCCATGTGCCGGGCCGCCGCACGCAGAATGTCCGCCGCGACCGGGTCGTCCGCAGCGCAGAGCGCCACCTGGGGAGCGAAGGAGGCCAGGAAGGCGGCGCGGTCGGAACGCGGATAGAGCCTGCCGGGCAGTTCCTGCACCGGCCCGAACGCCTCCTCCGCGCGGGCCAGCAGGTGCACCGAGCCGCCGTCCCGTCCGTCGTGGGCGCGCAGCGCCGCCTCCAGGCCCGCCCGGCCGATCCACGCGCCGCTGCCGCAGTCGCCGAGCAGGTGGCCCCAGCCGTCCGCGCGGTGCCAGCCCGTCAGATCGGTGCCGATCGCGATCAGACCGGTCCCGGCGGCGATCACCGCACCCGGCCGCGGCCCCAGGGCGCCGGTGTACGCGGAGACCGCGTCGGCGACCAGCGCGACCCTGCGCACGCCGAGGTGCTGCGCCAGCGCGCCGGGCAGTTCGGCGCGCAGCGCGTCGCCCAGGGTGGCGAACCCGGCGGCGCCCAGCACGGCCGTCTCCAGGTGCTCCACGCCCGCCTCGGCGGCCAACGCCCGTGCCATGGGCACCAGTTGCTCCATCAGGTGCTCCGGGTCGATGCCCCGGGTCCCGGTGCGCACCGGCTCCATGGACTCGTGCCGCGCCAGCGGTCCGCGGCCGGGCACGCCGACCACGACCCGGACCCCGGAGCCGCCCGAGTCCACGGCGAGGAAACCGGTGGTGCAGGTTCCGGCCGTCATGACGGACGCCGGTCCACCGGCTGTCCCCGCCGGCCGGACGACGGGCCGGCGGCGCGGCCGGACGGCGAGGGGAGGGAACAGGCGGGGCGGGCCGACGGGAACCGGCCGGCCGGCGGCCGCACCCCGGGCACGGCGGATAACGACAGTTCCACCGCGGGAACGAACGATGCGGGGGATCTGTGTCCGGGACGAAGGGCCGGCCGGGCGTGACGGCCGTGGCGGCGGTGGCGGAGCGGTGCGGTCACTGAGTGCAACGGACTTCCCTCCTCCCTTCCCTCCCTGCGGCCGGCTGCGCGATCCACGTGATCCGCTCGAGCGGTTCGAGCGGTTCGATCGGCTCGATCGGCTCGACGGCCTCGGGGAGGAGGAAGACTAGCGCCCGGGGAGGCCCTTCTCGTAGGGGTTGGTCCGCAGGTACGGAATGTCGGTGTGGGCCACTAGAGTGGCGTGGCGTGGCACGACGACCGTTGCATGAACTTGTTGAGGCCGGCTGGGCGAAGGCTCTGGAACCGGTGGCCGGACGCATCGCGGCGATGGGGGACTTCCTGCGCGCCGAGGTGGCGGCGGGGAGGACGTACCTCCCGGCGGGGCACCATGTCCTGCGGGCGTTCCAGCAGCCTTTTGACGAGGTGAAGGTGCTGATCGTCGGTCAGGACCCCTACCCGACACCGGGTATGGCGATCGGCCTGAGCTTCGCGGTCTCGCCGGAGGTGCGGTCGCTGCCGGGCAGTCTGGAGAACATCTACCGGGAGCTGACCTCGGATCTGGGTCTGCCCCGGCCGTCCAACGGTGATCTGACCCCCTGGACCCGGCAGGGCGTGCTGCTGCTGAACAGGGCGCTGACCACGGCTCCGCGCAGGCCGGGCGCCCACCGGGGCAAGGGCTGGGAAGAGGTGACCGACCAGGCCATCCGTGCCCTTGTCGCACGGGGGCGGCCGCTGGTGTCGATCCTGTGGGGGCGGGACGCGCGCAGTCTGCGTCCGCTGCTCGGGCAGTATCCGGCGATCGAGTCGGCGCACCCCTCGCCGATGTCGGCGGACCGGGGTTTCTTCGGCTCGCGGCCGTTCAGCCGGGCCAATGAGCTCCTGGTGCAGCAGGGGGCCGAGCCGGTGGACTGGCGTCTGCCGTAGGCCGCCGTGCACGTGCCGGCCTCGCGGCCGGCGTCCGATGCCGCGGCGGACGGAGCCAAAGCGGTCAGCACTCTCTACTCTCGGCGGCATGACCACTCTGACCGCCGCCGTCGTCCAGGCCGCCGCCCCGCTGTTCGACACGCCCGCCGCGCTGGTCCGCGCCGAGGAGCTGATCCGTGAGGCCGTCACGACCCACCGGGCCGAGGTCGTCGTCCTGCCCGAGGCGTTCCTCGGCGGCTACCCCAAGGGCCTGGACTTCGGCATCACCGTCGGCAGCCGCACCCCGGCCGGCCGGGAGCTGTTCAGGCGCTACCACGCCGCCGCCGTCGACGTCCCCGGCCCCGAGGCCGACGCCCTGGCCGGCCTCACCCGGGAACTGGGCTGCCACGCCGTGGTCGGTGCGGTCGAACGGCAGGGCGGCACCCTGTACTGCGTGGCGCTCTTCTTCGGGCCGGACGGCTACCTGGGCCTGCACCGCAAGCTGATGCCGACCGCTGCCGAACGCTACCTGTGGGGGCAGGGCGACGGCTCCACCCTGCCGGTCGTCGACACCGGCACGGCCCGCCTCGGCGCGGCCATATGCTGGGAGAACTACATGCCCCTGTTCCGCACGGCGATGTACGCCAAGGGCGTCGACCTGTGGTGCGCCCCGACCGTCGACGACCGCGACGCCTGGCAGGCCACCATGCGGCACATCGCGCTGGAGGGCCGCTGCTTCGTCCTCAGCGCCAACCAGTACCTGCGCCGCGACGCCCTGCCCGCCGACCTTCACCCCGTACAGGGCGACGCACCCGGCACCGTGCTGATCGGCGGCGGCTCCGTGATCGTCTCACCGCTCGGCGAGGTCCTGGCCGGGCCGCTGCGCGACGGCGAGGGCATCCTGACCGCCGAACTCGACCTCGACGACCTGGCCCGTGCCCGCTTCGACTTCGACCCGACCGGTCACTACGCCCGCCCGGACATCTTCACCCTCCGGGTGGACGAGTCCGCCCGCACCACCGTGACCGGAGCCGGCGGTCCCGCCGGGGACGGACGGTGAGGACCTGCCGGGCGGTCCGACGCGACGGCGGTGGGCGCGGCTTCCCAGCCTCTCCGTTCCTTTTTTTCTTCCTTCTTCTCTCCTTCTCCTCGTTCTCCGGCCTTCTCCGACAAGTTCCTTCTCCGGCGGGCTCGCCCCCGGGCCGTGCCGCGGCCGTCAACCGATCACCGCCGCGCGCACACAGAGCACGTCCGGCAGATGCGAGGCAAGCAGCTGCCAGCTGTCGCCGTCGTCCGCCGACGCGTACACCTCGCCGTTGCGGTTGCCGAAGTACACGCCCGCCGGGTCCGCGTCGTCGGTGCACAGCGCGTCGCGCAGCACCGTGCCGTAGTGGTCCTCGTCCGGCAGGCCCGCCGTGAGCGGCTCCCAGCTCCTGCCCGCGTCCGCGGTACGGAACACCTGGCACCGGCGGCCGGCGGGCACCCGGTCCATGTCCGCGTTGACGGGGAAGACGTACGCCGTGTCCCCGCGGTGCGGGTGGGCGGCCATGGCGAAGCCGAACGTCGACGGCAGGCCCTCGCCGATGTCCGTCCAGTGCCCGCCCCCGTCGTCGCTGCGGTACACCCCCCAGTGGTTCTGCAGGTACAGCCGGTCCGGGTTCCGCGCATCCTGTGCGATCTTGTGGACGCACTGGCCGAACTCCGGGTTCGGATCCGGCAGGAACACCGCGGACACACCGGAGTTGGACGGCGTCCAGCTCGTCCCGCCGTCGGACGTGCGGAACACGCCCGCGGCGGAGACGGCGACCGTGACCGCCTTCGCGTCGCGCGGGTCCGTCACCACGGTGTGCAGGCCCTCACCACCGCCGCCCGGCGTCCACTTCGACCGGGTGGGGTGCTCCCACAGCGGACGGACCAGCGCGAAGCTCTCGCCCCGGTCCCCGGAGCGGTACAGCGCGGCCGGTTCCGTACCCGCGTACACCACGTCCGGCTCCGCGGCCGCCGGGTGCAGCTGCCACACCCGCTCCAGTGAGGCGCCCGTGTCCTGGGGGAACTTCACCGCCGGCCGGGCCGGTTCGGTCCATGTGCGGCCCAGGTCGTCGGAGTGGAACACCGACGGCCCCCAGTGCGCGCTGTCACCGCCGGCCAGCAGCCGCGGAACGGTGCCGCGGGTGTCGACGGCGACCGAGTACACGGCCTGCGCGGTGAAGTACGGGCTGTCGTCGAACTCCCAGACGCCGCCGCGCCGCCGCCCGATGAACAGGCCCTTGCGTGTGCCCACGGCGAGCAGTACCTCGGTCATGCCGGTCACCTCCGCGAGGTCTTCGTCCGGACCTCTTCGTCCTGGACACCGGTCAGTGTGCACCTCGCCACTGACAGTCACGCCAGGGCGGCGTCGTCGCAGGTCACCACGGCATGGCCGGGGCTCCGCCCGGTCTTGTGCGCGTCCCGGGAGCCCCCGTACGGATCCCGGAAGCCCCCATACGGACGCTGGGAGCCCCCTACGGACGCCGGGGCGGGGGACTCGTCGTTGAGCACCGGGGAGCCGCCCTTCGTACGGGAGGGCGGCCCGTCAGGTCATCGGTCCGTCAAGGTCCATCGGCCCGTGAGGAGGATGCCGTCGATGGCGTTCCGTGTTCCGAGGGCGTGGCTGTGGCGGTGGCGCCGCAGTCCGCTCAGACGCCGCGTCGACACCGTGGAGGCCTGGGTTCTGCTCGGCACCTGGGTCCTCACCGTTCTCACCGGGGTGCTCGCCGGCTGGACGGCGGCCCGGGAAGTGGAGCGCGGGCTGGCCCAGGAGCGCCTTCAGCGGCGGCCCACGACCGCGCTGGTGACCGAGCGGGCACCCGGCCTGCCCGCAGGGAGCAGCCAGGTCCGGGTGTGGGGAAAGGTGCGCTGGACCGCCGGGGACGGCACCGAGCGCACCGGGCATGCCCGGGTACGGCCCGGCAGCGCGGCCGGCACTCCCGTCACGGTGTGGACCGACTACCGGGGCCGCCTGGTGGCCGAACCGGCCACGCCTGCCGTGGCCCGCGCCCGGGCCGGGGCGACCGGCACTCTGGTGGGTGCGGGTGCCGCCGCCGTCCCCCTTGCCGCGGGCCGCGTCCTGCGCACCCGCCTGGAGCGCCGCCGCATGGCCCGGTGGGACGCCGAGTGGGCCCGCTTCGGCCCGCTGTGGAGCCGCACCATCCGGTGAGGCCCGGTGCGTGCGCCCGGAGGTCCTACCCCGGCAGGGACCGCTCCAGGATGGCGTCGAGGTCCGCGCCGGCCGGCAGGGTGCCGAAGGAGTGGCCCCAGTCGCCGCCGAGCCGGGTCGCGCAGAAGGCGTCGGCGACGGCGGGCGGAGCGTACCGGACGAGCAGGGACGCCTGGAGCGTCAGCGCCATCAGCTCCACCAGGCGGCGTGCGCCCACCGGTGAGGCCTCGCCCAGACCGGCCTTCAGCCGGGTCACCGCCGCGTCCAGACGGGCGTCGGCCCCCTGGGCCGCGCCGAGTTCGGCGAACAGGGCCTCCGCGGTGGCCGGCTCCCGGCTCAGCGCACGCAGCACGTCCAGGGCGTTGACGTTCCCCGAGCCCTCCCAGATCGACAGCAGGGGCGCCTCGCGGTAGTGCCGGGGCATGCCCGACTCCTCGACATAGCCGTTGCCGCCCAGGCACTCCAGGGCCTCCGCGGTGAAGGCCGGGCCCCGCTTGGTGACCCAGAACTTGCCCACGGCGGTCGCGATCCGCCGGAACGCCGCCTCGCCCTCCCGGTCGCCGTCCGCGCGCACCGCCCGGTCGGCCGCACCGGCCAGCCGCAGCGTGAGCGTCGTGGCGGCCTCCGACTCCAGCGCCAGGTCGGCCAGTACGTTGCGCATCAGCGGCTGGTCGATCAGCGGCGCACCGAAGGCGACACGGTGCCGTACATGGTGGCCGGCCTCCACGAGCGTCTTGCGCATCAGCGCCGCCGACATCATCACGCAGTCCAGACGGGTGCAGTTGACCATCTCGATGATGGTCTTGACGCCCCGCCCCTCGGGCCCGACCAGCCAGGCCACGGTGTTGTCGAACTCCGGCTCGGAGGAGGCGTTGGACCGGTTGCCCAGCTTGTCCTTGAGCCGCTGGATGCGGAAGGTGTTGCGGCTGCCGTCGGGCAGCACGCGCGGCACCAGGAAGCAGGACAGGCCGCCCGGGGCCTGCGCGAGGACCAGGAAGACGTCGCACATGGGCGCCGAGGTGAACCACTTGTGCCCGCGCAGGGTGTAGACGCCCGGCTCGGCGGTCGGCGTGGCGGTCGTCGTGTTCGTCCGTACGTCGGAGCCGCCCTGCTTCTCGGTCATCCCCATGCCCGCGAGCAGGCCCCGCTTCCCGGTCGGCGTCCGCAGTCCGGGCTCGTACACCCGGCTGGTCAGCAACGGCTCGTAGACGGCGGCGAGTTCGGGCTGTGCGCGCAGGGCGGGCACGGCGGCGTACGTCATCGACGTCGGACACCCGTGCCCGGCGTCGGTGTGTCCCCACACCAGTGCGCCCGCGATACGGGCCACATGGGCGCCGGGCCGGTCGTCCGCCCAGGGTGCGCCGGCCAGCCCCTCGGCGACCGCGGTCCGCATCAAGTGGTGCCAGCTGGGGTGGAACTCGACCTCGTCGATCCGGTTGCCGTACCGGTCGTGGGTGCGCAGCTCGGGCTCGTACCGGTTGGCCTGCTCGGCCCACTCCTGCGCCTCCTCACCGCCCGCCAGCGCCCCGAGCCGCCGCAGGTCCGGCTCGGCCCAGCCCGCGCCCTCCCGGCGCAGGCCCTCCAGCAGCGCCGCGTCGTCGGACGCGTCGTACGGGGTCAGGGGAGGGGGCTGGTTGGTGACGGTGTGGGTGGAGGACGACGGTGCGTGCGCGAGTATCGAGGCCATGCGGCTCATGTTGCACTGTCTCTGCGGTCGCATCAATAGTGCAACATCGGGGACGTACAGTACGTGCCCGTGAACGCCTCCCAGGAGCCCTCCGGAATCGAGCTGCGCCCGCTGTCCGCACGGTCGGTGGTCCTGAGCCTGCTGCTGGGCACGCACCCGCCCGAACTGCCGGTGAGGGACCTTGTGCGGGCCGTCGAACCCCTCGGGGTGAGCGGATCCACCCTGCGGGCGGCGCTCAGCCGGATGGTGGCCGCCGGGGACCTGCGGCGCTCGGACACCGTCTACGGCCTCAGCGACCGGCTGCTGGAGCGCCAGCGGCGCCAGGACGCGGCCGTGCACCCCGCCACACGGCCCTGGGACGGGGAGTGGGAGATGGCCGTGGTGACGGCGACCGGCCGCGGGCCCGCCGAACGCGCCGATCTGCGCGCCCGGTTGACCGCCCTGAGACTCGCCGAACTCCGCGAGGGCGTCTGGCTGCGCCCCGCCAACCTGTGCCGCCCCTGGCCCGACGACCTGGACCGGGTGACCCGGCGCTTCACCGGCCGCCCCGGGCTCTCCGCACCGGACCTGGCCGCGAGCCTGTGGCCGCTCGAGGAGTGGGCGGCCACCGCCCAGGCGCTGCTCGCCCACCTGGCGCGCGCGGAGCGGCCGGCCGACCGCTTCACCGTCCTCGCGGCCGTCGTACGGCACCTGCTGGCCGACCCCGTCCTGCCCGCACCGCTGCTCCCCGCCGGCTGGCCCGGCCCCGGGCTGCGCGCCGCGTACACCGACCACCGGCGGGAACTGACCGAGGAGATGCTCGGCCGCACGGGGCGGTGAACCGGTCGCCGCCCACCGGCGGCTCGCCGCCCGCGTCCCCGTCCGAGGGCGTCCGCGTCCACGCCCGGAGCACACCACGCCCATGTCCGGGGCGCCCGCGTCCGCGGCGTCGTCCTGCTCGCCGTCCCGCGCCGTACGGCAACGGAGGGAGCACCCGGCGGGAGGAGTGTCCGGTGGCGGGGGCGTGACCGGTGACGTTCCCTGGGAGTGGGCCCGAGAGGGAGGGGGTGACCGGCACGGCCGTGGGCACCCGGGCGGCACGCAGGACGGTCTCACCTCGCGAGGAGAGTCATGGCTGGGCAGAAGTCGTCATCGGCCCTTGCGGCGCCGTTCCACGGCGCGGCCGCGGCGCTGCGAAGGGTGCCGGGCGCCGGGGTGGTGGGCCGGGCCGCGCACGAAACGCCGGACAAGGCCGGCGCCGTGTCGCCGCGCGGGCGGGGGAGCGCGGTCCGCACCGGGGCCGGAGTGCTCGGTGCCGCCGGTGGGGTGGAGCGGCCCGTCGCGCTCACCGGCGCGGCGGCGCCGAGGCCCGAGGAAGGAACCGGTTCCGGGAGGCGGGCCGCCCCGCCGGACACCGGAACGTCGGGCAGGACGCCCCGGGAGAACGCGTCCACCGGCCCTCTCGGCCCGACGGCGCGGCCCGGCCGCACCATCCTCTGAGGGGGGCGTCATGGTGCTCGGTCTGCTGACGGCACCGTCGGCCGCCGCCGGCCTGCTCGCACGGGCGGCGGCCCCCGTGGTGGGAGCGGCCGCCGGCGCGGTGGCCGGAACCGCGCGGGCCGGTGTGCGCGGCGTGGACGCCGCCGTACGGGTCGTGCGCGTCGCCGGGAACGCGCTGCCCGGCACAAGCCCCCACTGGCGGTCCGGCACACGGGCGCACCTCGCGCTGCGGCCCGCGGACCCGGACCGGGTGCGACGCGCGGGCGGAATGGAACACCTGACCCGGCACCTGGCCGCGGCGCTGGCCGAGCGTCCGGACGTGCTCTTCGCCTACTGGGACCAGGGGCTCGCGCGTCTGGTCGTGACCGTGGCGGAGGAGGAGGCCGCCGACCGGGTCGTGGACCACGCCTGTGAACTCGCCGTCCGGCACGGGCTGGTCCTGGCGGGCGACGACCCGGAGGAGATGACGCATCCCGCCGACCCGGCCGGAGTGCGGGACGCCGCGGTCGCGTTCGCCGCCGACCTGGTGGGCATCTTCGCGGCCCTCGGCGCCTACTTCCTGCGCCTGCCGCCCTCGCCCCGCATGGTGACCGCCGTGGTGACGCTGCTGCGGGAGAACCCCGGATTCCGCGACCGGCTGCGCGCCCGGCTGGGCAGGTCCCGCATGGAACTCCTGCTGGCCTGGGCGAACGCGGCCGCGCACGGCGCCGGCCAGACCCCCGCCTCGCTGATCCTGGACGGGGCGCTGCGTGCCGGCCAGCTGGCCGACACGATGGCCCGCTCGGCCGCCTTCGACGCGGTCCACGACGAGCTGTGCGCCCCTCGTCGCACCAGCGTGGCCACGGACGTCTCCGCCCGCCCGCCGCTGCGCATCTCGCCGGCCCAGGAGTACGCCAACCACGCGTCCGCCGGCAGTCTGGTGGGCGCGGTGGCGACCCTGCTGGTCAAGCAGCAGCTGTCCGAGGCGGCCGAGGCGGTGCTCGCGGGGTCGCCCAAGGCCGCGCGCTACGGACCCGCCGCCTTCCAGTGCGTCCTCGGCACGGCGCTCGCCCGGACCGGTGTCCTGGTCCGCGCCCCGGAGCGGCTGCGGCAGCTGGAGATGGCCGGCACCGTCGTCCTGCATCCGAGCGCGCTGCGCACCGGCGGCGGCGAGGCGGACCCGTGGGTCGAGCCGGTCCTGGACGCGGCCCGCCGGGCCGGTCTCAGGGTCGTCGTGGTGGAGGACCCGGCCCTGGAGGACTTCACCGCCCTCGCCGACCAGGTCGTGGACGCCCGGCGTCCCCTGGACGACGTGGTGTACGGGCTGCGCGGCGGAGAGGGGGCGGTCATCACCGTCGCCCGGGTGCGGACCGCCGACGACCGCGACATCCTGGCCGGGCTGCGCGGCAGCGACATCGCCATCGCCCTGACGGACCGTGACGCCGCCGTGATGTGGGACGCGGACATCATGGCCCTGCACGGACTGCCCGACGTGTGGCGGGTGCTGACCGCCGTCCCGGCCGCCCGGACGGTGGGTCACCGGGCCCAGACCCTCGCCAGGTCCGGCGCCGCGCTGTCCGGACTGCTCGTGGCCATCGGCGAGGCACGGTCCAAGGTCAAGGCCAAGGGCGGCGTCGGAGCCGTGCGCCGTGCCCTGCTGCCGGGACTGCGGCACGCACCGGTCGACATCGCCGCGGCGATCGCCCTGCTGTCCGGGACGCGAGCGGCCCTCGGCGTGGTGTCGGCCCCCGCCCCGCACCCGCACCCGCGCGTGCACTGGCACGAACTGGACCCGGACGAGACCCTGGAGCGGCTGGAGCACCAGCCGGACGACGCCGTACCGAGCCCGCTGGAGCAGGTCACCGAACGGATCGGCAGGACCGCCGGCCGTCTTCTCCGGCACCCCGCCCTCACCCCGGTCCGCTGGACCTACGACCTCGGCCGGGCCGTGCGCGGCGAACTGCGCGACCCCCTCACCCCCGTCCTGGCCGTCGGTTCGGCGGCCTCCGCGATCCTCGGCTCCGTGACGGACGCCCTGCTCGTCGTCGGCGCCCTCGACCTGAACGCCCTGGTCGGCGGCGTTCAGCGGCTGCGCGCCGAGCGGGCGCTGTCCGGGCTGCTCGCCGAACAGAAGCGGAAGGCGCGCATCGCGCCCTCCGGGAACGGGGCCCCGGCCGGCGAGCCCCGTACGGTCGACGCCGGAAAGCTGCGGCCCGGCGATGTGATCGAGCTGAAGGGCGACGACGTGGTGCCCGCCGACGCCCGGCTGCTGTGGGAGGAGGGCCTGGAGGTCGACGAGTCCGCGCTGACCGGGGAGTCGCTGCCGGTGCAGAAGCAGGTCGCCCCGACCCCGCACGCCGCGGTCGCCGACCGGCTCTGCATGGTCTTCGAGGGCACGACCGTGGTGGCCGGACAGGCCCGGGCCGTCGTGGTCGACATCGGGGAGCACACCGAGGCCGCCCGCGCCGTGCACCTGGCCGCCCGCACGCCCCCGGCCGCCGGGGTGCAGGCCCGGCTCCAGGAACTCACCCGCAAGGCCCTGCCGCTGACCCTGGCGGGCGGAGCCGGGGTGACCGCTCTGGCGCTGCTGCGCGGCACCCCGATCCGCGAGGCGGTCAGCGGCGGCGTGGCGGTCGGCGTGGCCGCCGTCCCCGAGGGGCTGCCGCTGGTGGCCACGGTGGCGCAGCTGGCGGCGGCACGGCGGCTCAGCCGCGGGGGCGTCCTCGTACGGACCCCGCGGACGCTGGAGGCGCTGGGCCGGATGGACACCCTCTGCTTCGACAAGACCGGCACCCTCACGGAGAACCGGCTGCGGGTGGTGCGGGTCTCCGACACCGCCGGGACGATCCACGCGGCCGGCGACGAGGAGGCCGCACCGACGCTGCGGGCCGCCGCGCGGGCCTGCCCGCGGCTGAACGGCGGCTCCGACCGGCCGGTGCACGCCACCGACGAGGCCGTCCTGGAGGCGGCCGGCCCCGACCCGGACTGGGTGCAGCTCGAGGAACTCGGCTTCGAGGCCGCCCGCGGATACGCCGCCGCCGTCGGACACACCCAGGACGGCCCCCGGGTGCTCGTGGTCAAGGGCGCCCCCGAGACCGTCCTGCCCGCCTGCGCCGGCCTCCCGGCCCACGCCCCCGGCACCTCGCAGGAGCTGGCCGGGCGCGGACTGAGGGTGCTGGCGGTGGCACAGCGGCGGCTCGACGAGCACGAGGACGTCGGCGACGCGCTCGAACACGACCTGCGGGAGCTGGAGTTCATCGGTCTGCTGGGGCTGTCGGACGTGCCCCGCGAGACGTCCACGGCCCTGGTGCGCGGTCTGTACGAAGAGGGCGTACGACCGGTCATGCTCACCGGGGACCACCCGCAGACCGCCCGGGCGATCGCCACCGAACTGGGCTGGCCCGAGGACACCGTCGTGGTCACCGGCGACGAACTCGCCGCCGCGACCCGCAGGGTCCGGGCCCGGATGCTGCGGGACGCCGGGGTCGTGGCCCGGGTCGCGCCCGAGCAGAAGCTGCAGGTCGTCGAGGCACTGCGGGACGCGGGACGGGTGGTCGGCATGGTCGGCGACGGCGCCAACGACGCCGCGGCGATCCGCGCCGCCGACATCGGCGTCGGCATCAGCGCCCGCGGCTCGGCGGCCGCGCGCAACGCCGCCGACATCGTCCTCACCGACGACGACCTGACCGTTCTGATCGACGCGATCGGCGAGGGCCGCGCCCTGTGGCACAGCGTCGCCGACGCCATCGCCATCCTGATCGGCGGCAACGCCGGCGAGGTCGGCTTCGGCCTCCTCGGTACGCTGCTGTCGGGCACCGCGCCGCTGTCCACGCGCCAGATGCTCCTGGTGAACCTGTTCACGGACCTGTTCCCGGCGATGGCGGTCGCGGTGACCCCGAAGAAGGGCGGCGAACAGGCACAGTCGGCGACGCCGGAGGACGCGGCCGGCGGAGTCCTGGGCGATGCGCTGATCCAGCAGATCCGCCATCGCGCCCTGACCACATGCCTGGGCGCGCTCACGGCCTGGCTGATCGGCCGCTTCACGCCCGGCACCCACCGCCGCTCCAGCACGATGGCCCTGTGCGGGGTGGTCGGCACCCAGCTCGCCCAGACCCTGCTCGACCGCCGTGACAGCAGGCTGGTCCGGGGGACGTCCCTGGGCTCCGCGGTCGCCCTCGTCGCGCTGATCCAGACGCCCGGCGTCAGCCGTGTCCTGGGCTGCACCCCGCTCGGCCCCCTCGCCTGGACCGGCGTCGCCGTGGCGATCGCCCTGGCCCTGGCAGGCCAGCGAGCCCTGCCCCGCCTGGAGGAGGCGGTCGTCCGCCTCCTTCCCGAGGACGAGTCCCCGGAACCGGCGCGGTCCTGACGGCCGGCGGCCCCCTGACGCCGGGGGACTCGTTCCCACCGGGCGGGCGCTGGGGACGGCGGCCGGCTCGCGGCCGATTCGACGAGAGGTTTCTACGAGACCCCGCTGCGTGCCGCCGCGCGCAGGGACTCCCAGTCCGGGAGCTTGACCACGTCGCGGCCCAGGGAGGCGCCGAGAGCCGCCTCGGCGCGCTCGATCGCCCGCCAGCCCGCCCACTCCACGGGCTCGACGCCCTCGGCGCGCAGAACGGGGACGGCGTCGTCCGGGACCTGCCTGCGGACGAGCGCGGGCACGTCCGCCAGCAGCGAGGCGACCGTCTCCTTCGCACAGGGCCGGTTGGTGCCGATGACCCCCGTGGGGCCCCGCTTGATCCACCCGGCCACGTACTCGCCCGGCGCGACGGCGCCGTCGCGCAGGACACGCCCGGCCCGGTGCGGCACCGTGCCGGTACCGGTGTCGAAGGGCAGCCCCTCCAGCGGCACCCCGCGGTAGCCCACGGAGCGCAGCACCAGCTGGGCCGCGATGTCCTCGTACCGCCCCGTCCCGGTCACGCCGCCGTGCCCGTCCGGCACCGTGCGTTCCAGCCGTACCGCTCCCACCCTGCCGTCCACGGCGAGCAGTTCGGCGGGCCGCAGGAAGAAACGCAGCCGGATCCGGCGGGAGCCGCCCCTCGCGGGCGCCTCGGCCCAGCCGCGCAGGACCTCGATGTTGCGGCGCTGGGCGGTGGGCAGCGCCGAGGGGTCCGTGTACGCCGGGTCCAGCGCCAGCTCCTGCGGATCGACGACGACGTCGGTGTCCGGCAGCAGACCCAGCTCGCGCAGCTCCTTGGTCGTGAAGCGGGCCTGTGAGGGGCCACGCCGGCCCACCATGTGGATCTCGGTCACCCGGCTCGCCGCGAGAGCGGTCAGCGCGCCCTCGGGCATGTCGGTGCGCCTCAGCTCGGCCGCGCCGCGGGCCAGCATACGGGTGACGTCCACGGCGACGTTGCCCACGCCGATGACGACGGCCGACCGCACACCCCGTACGAAACCGTCGTCCACGGCATCCGGATGGGCGCTGTACCAGGAGACGAACTCGGTCGCCGACCAGCTGCCCGGCAGATCCTCGCCCGGGATCCCCAGACGCCGGTCGGCGGCGGCGCCCACGCAGTACACCACCGCGTGGTACAGCTCCCGCAGCCGGGCGACGGACAGCCCGCCGGAGCCGCCGACGTGCACGCCGCCCAGGAACCGGACCCGCTCGTGCTCCAGGATCGTGCGCAGGTTGTTCTGCAGGGACTTGATCTTCTCGTGGTCCGGCGCCACGCCGTAGCGCACCAGCCCGTACGGGCACGGCAGCCGGTCGAGCACGTCGACACGCACCGAGGAGTCCTGCTGGACGAGGCCCTGAGCGGTGTAGCACCCGCTCGGCCCCGAGCCGACGACGGCGACACGCAGCACGGCGGAACTCCTTACCCCGGGGGATCGGAGGAGATCGCTGATGGCTCCAGCATCGCACCAACAGGCCCGCCGGAGCAGACCGGCGCCACGGGACCGCCCGCGTGTCGCCCGACGAGCCGTACCGCCGGCCGCGCCGGACCGGGGCTTCGGGGCCGCCGGCCCCTCCGCCCGGACCTACTGCTCCGGTGGAGGCTCCGGGTCCCGGCCGGTGGCGAAGAAGCGGGACAGATCGGTGTCGCAGGATCCGCCGGGCTGCTTCTCGGGCGGCAGGCCCATGTCCCAGTCGAGCCGGTAGCGCTTGAACAGCTCCGCCCGCAGCACCGGCACCGGCATCGGTGCCCCGGGCACCAGCGCCGCGTAGACGGCGCCCATCAGCAGGGCCCGCAGCATCGGGTAGTCGGTGTCGACGTCCGTCGAACCGTGCCGGGCGATGGTGTCCCGCAGGAGCTGGGCGAGCCGCTGCTGCTCCGGGCACTGCACGAAGCCCTCCTCCTGGAGGATCCCCGCCATGTGCTCCCGCATCAGCACCGGCCGGTCCCGGGCCAGCCCCAGGATCGCGTCGATGGCCCGCGCCAGCCGTTCCCGGCCGTCCTCGGTGCGCGGTTCGCGTTCCAGCGCCTCCTGGAGCGTGCGGTGCATCAGCCGGTGCACGGCGGACTGCACCAGCCGGCGCTTGCCGGGGAAGTAGTAGGAGACCAGACCACGGGCCGCCCCCGCGCGGTCGGCGATGGCGCTGAGCGTCGTCGCCTCGTACCCGCGTTCACCGACCAGCTCGACCGCAGCCTGCAGAAGCCGCTCCCGGGAACGCCGCCGCAACTCTTCATTGGCCGAGGCGCTGCGCGGAGACATGCGAAAACTCCTAGGTTGACTGGCCGCCAGCCAACTATACTCGTCCCAGAGCGCCGGCCCCGGCGGAGCGAGGGGCCGGACTGCCGTCCGTCTCGGGCGACGCGGGGGATCGCCCGAGACGGACCCGCGGTGCTTCCCGCCGAACCGGCATCCCGGGAGAGTCCGCAGGTCATCCCGGATCGACCAGGCGGCGACCTCTTCCTGCGCGTCCTGCGTCCCGGCCTTGGGAGATTTCTGGGAGATCACCTCTCCGGCAGGTGCCTTCCGACGAGGCCGCGGTGCGCTCCTCGCTCACCTCGGTGACCGCACCGACGGTTCCTTCTCCGCGTTCTCGCTCGCCGCGCCGGCTCTGCGGGCCGACAGCATCAAGCCTCGATCCAGGGAAAGAAGCCGTCCCGCCGGCGCGACGCCCGGCCACGATGACGCCCTCGCAGCTCCTGGCTGTGAGGGCGTTGTGCTGTCGGGGGTTCAGCCCCAGGTGGTGTTGTCGCTCAGGGCCTCTTTCCCGGTGCGCCGGTCACGTCGGTGACGGTGTGCGGGGTCCTGCCGCCCTGTCACTGGCCGTGCGGCACCACGGACTGCAGCGCCCGCCGCACACGTCCCCCGTCGCAGCGGGCCATTGTCCGTCAGCCGCGGTCGCAGCCGACACCGTCGCCGTCCCGGTCGAGGTGCCGGCCGTAGCCGGGCTCACCGCGGTAAACGGGCGCGGCGCCGGCGGCGCGGGCGGCAGCGCAGTTCGGGTAGTAGGTGCTGCCACCGCCGCTGTTGTCGCTGCTGCCTCCGCCTCCACTGCTACTGCTGCCTCCGCTGCCCCCGCTGCTTCCTCCGCTTCCGCCGGTGCGGCTGGCGGGCTGCACGGTGACGGTCTCCTTCACCTCCACTTCGACGATTTTGGTGACGGTGGGCGCCGGCTCGGGGCCGGCGGTCGTCGTCGCGGTGACCGTCACCGTGGGCTGGGGTTTGGTCATGGCAGGCTTCGCATCGTCTTTGGGCTGGGAGTCACCGGTGCCGACGCCGGTGCCGAGGAAGAAGGCAAACCCGAGCGCGGGCAGGACGAAACGCTTGCGCGCCCACTTCGGCGCGGGCCGGGCCGGTGCGGTGTATGGGTTCGTCATGGTTACCCCCGGGGGTTGATCGTGGAAGCGATGAACTTAGCGACTTTCGGGGCGACTTGCGTGCCTCTAGGGGCACAGTCATTGATTTGTGACGATTCGGCGACGTGGTTCCGGCACGCTGGAGGGGTGTCGCTCGTCTGCTCCGGGAAACCGGGGCCTCGGCTCTCTCCGTCAGGAGCGGATGCGCACTGACCCCAGTCGGGCGGGCCTGTTGACGCGTCACCGTGGCTGGCGCTCAGAGGTGATGGCCCGCAGCCACGGGCGATCGCCGCATTCCGGGCGCCCGTTCCGCCGGAGCAGACGCTCGCGCCTGTGAACCTGGACCATGTGCGGCTCGACCGTTTCCACCTCGTCCTCGCTGCTGATGGCCGGCCGGTGGCTCACGGCTGGTGGGGCGAGGAGGCGATCGCCCGCTGCGGGTTCACCGAACGGATGAGGAGAACGGCCGGTCCGCGACCGGCAAATGGTCCACGAAGTGCACGGCACAGCCCAGGGCCGCCGCGCCGCCGTCCGCATGGCGGCTGTCGCCGGCCATCAGCACGTCCCCCACGCCGGCGCCGAGTGCCGTGCAGGCGGGTGCGAACAGACGCGGGTCCGGCTTCTGGATGCCGCGCTCGTACGACAGCACATGGGTGCCGACGTACGGGGCGAGGCCGTGGACGCGGAACACCGGGCGCAGGTCCCGGCCGATGCTGCTCACCACCCCCACGCCGATCCCGCGCTCATGCGGGGTGCACAGCACCTCGGCCGCGTCAGGGTAGGGCGTCCAGGCCGCCGGAGTCATGCGCCGGTCGTACAGCGCGTCGTGCAACACGGGGTCCGGCAGCGGCACTTGGCGGGAGAGGCCGGTGCACGCGGCCCGGCGCTGTTCGGTGCCGCGGTCCCGGACCTCCCACAGCCCGGCCGGCTCCTCGAGCAGCCGCACGGGGACGCGTCGCCCGGCAGCGTCCCGCCTCCTCCAGCGCCCGCGCCGTCTCGGTCGACTCCCGTTCCTCCAGCGTGATGCCCGCCTCGTCGGGCACGGCACGCAGCCAGGACTCGGTGGGCTCGACGCGGAAGAGAGTCCCGGAGAAGCCGAAGAGCACGGCGGCCATGGGGGAACGTCGCGCATCCCGGACACCCCGGCCACCTGGTTGCGGAAGGGCGTCGGTGGTCCCCGCGGCCGGAGCCGCCGGTCAGCCCAGCGCCCTCAGCCCCGGGACGAACGCCACCAGGATCGGGATCACCGGTACGAGCGACGCGAGTGCCGTCAGGCGCAGTCTGCGGGCCGCCGTCATCCGGGCCGGGGGAGTGAGGAGGCGGTGCACCCGCTCGGGGACCTGGGCCCCGGAAGGGGAGTAGGGACCGAACACGCCACGGTGCTCGTTGAGTTCGACCAGGGCGAGGGCGGTCGTCAGACGGCCGAAGCGGCGCGAGGCCACGTCGTCGGCGGCGAGTTCGACCAGCCGGTGCATCTCGTCGCGGAACGCGGCGAACACCGGCACCTGGGGAAAGCCGTTCGCCAGCGCGGAGGAGCAGTGCAGCAGCCAGTCGTGCCGGGCTCGCGCATGGCCCTGCTCGTGCGCGAGGACGGCGTCCAGCTGCCGCCCCTTCAGCCGCTGCAACGCGGCCGTGGTGATGACCAGCCGGGGCGAGGGACCGGGCAGCCACCAGACGTTCGGCCGCTCGTCCTCCAGGACGACGAGCCGGTCGTTGCCGGGTTCCTCACCGGGCAACAGCGGAACACGGGCGAGGAGTTCGGCCCGTCGGCGGCGCCGCCGCGCCCGGGCCCGCAGGACCTCGCGGACCAGCATCACCGCGCTCCACACCCCGCCGCAGGCGAGGGCCACCGCGGCGGCCGGTGCCCAGACCCCGGCCGCGCCGAACGCATACGCCTCCACCACCCCGCGCGGGGCCATGGCGAACACATGGCCGCGCACCTCCTGCCAGGCGGCCGCGGCGCTGAGCGTCATCGACAGCGCGCAGCACAGCAGGACCGCGACCACCACGCACTGCCACACCCACAACGCCAGCACCGGTTCCCGGTCCGGCCAGTCGGCCCGGGCGAGCAGTCGGGGGGCAACGATGGCGATGAGCGCGCCGAGCAGCAACAGGACTGCGGGGACCACCATGCATGCAGCCTATGAGCGGGCGGCTGCCCATAGGTACGGCTCCGCAGGGCAAAGTGACACAGACCACGGTGCCGCACCCTTGCGTCCGCCGACGGCCGATGCCGTCTCACGCGTGTCCCATGCCGTCCCGTGCCGTTTCGTGCTGTTTCGTACAGTTTCGCGCCGTTCTCACATGGCCAGCAGCATGGCCACCATGGCCATCCCCATCGAGAGGCGGCACGCCCGCTCCAGTTCCGGCCGGCCGCCCCAGCCCGTGCCTTCGCCCGCCGTGCTCCCGGCCACCGCCCCGGCAGGGGCCAGCCGGATGCCGGACAGCAGGACGTAACCCGCGAAGTACAGCAGCAGCGCGCCCGTCACCAGGGGTATCCCCGTCCCGCCGGGCATGTGGTGGGAGCCGGGCGAGACGGCCATCGCCGCCGACATGTAGACCATGGCCGACGCGCCCACCGCGTGGTGCAGATGGCGCGGACCGCGCCGGGCCGACCACAGCGCGTGCAGCGCCGCCGCTCCGAAGACCACCGCGTAGGCCGACCACACCCACGCGGGAGGCGTGAACACCGCCGCCGGTACGGCCATGGCGGCCATGCCGAAGCCCATCAGCGCCTCACCGCCCGCGGTCCGGCGCTGTTCCCCGGTGGTGCTGCGCATGCGCAGCAGGCAGTACGCCCCGGTCACCGTGCACAGCGTCACCAGCAGCCAGGCGGCCGCAACCGGTCCGTGCACCCCCCACCTCCCCGTTCGACCCGCTCGACGGATCCGGGCCGCCGCCGGACGGCAGACCGTCGGTCAAGCGATGCCCGCGGCCCGGGGTGTGCATACGGGCGCAAAGGGGTGCACGGGAGCATTCAGCGAAGCGCAGCAGGTCAGCGCCAGGTCACGCATATATTTTACTATTAAAATATCTCTGGGGTCTGTTCGTCATGAGCAGCGCGCCCTGCCCAGGAGCGGATGGTGCTCGCCGAGCGGTCCGCGCACCGTACGCCCGCTGCGGCGATACGACGCCAGGGCCCGCACGCCCCGGTGACCGGCGCGGACGTGACCACGGAGACCGGGCGCGCCCTCATCGACGGCGTCCTGCCGGAGCAGCCCGCCCACGAAAGCGCCGTCCTGTCCGGTCCGGACAGGACGGCGCGGGGAGAGCCGGCCGCGCTCCTCGGCGAGCTGCTGAGACGGCCGGAGGGCCGCCCGGAACGCTGCGGGCCTGAGCGCGGCGGGGACTGCGGTGCTGCGGCGCGGGCCTCGGCCTTCCCGGCCCGATCACCCGATCACCCGATCACCCGATCACCTCGATCGCCCCGGTCACTCCGTCACCGGTCTTCCGGACCCTCCTGCCCCGTCTGCTCCTCCTGCCCCGCCAGGGGCTCCTGTGCGGACCGGTAGACGCCGAACGTCGCGCCCTGCGGATCGCGCAGCACCGCGATACGGGGGCCCTCCGGGACGACGGTGGGCTCCAGCAGGGCCTTGGCACCGGCCCGTACCGCGACGTCCGTGGTCGCGTCGACGTCCTCCACCGCGAAGTACGGCATCCAGTGCGGCGGTATGTCGGCCGGGAACCGGCCGTGCATCGCGGTCACCCCGCCGAAGTCCTCGCCGTGCAGGCCCCACTGCGTGTACCACTCCGAGGCGTTGACGCTCCAGCCGAACACGCTCGTGTAGAAGTCCCGGGCCCTCTCGACGTTCCGGGTGGCGAGCTCCACCCAGCCCAGGGACCCGGGCCGGTTGAACACGTCGGCACCGTGGAAGTCCCGGGGCTGCCACATCTGGAAGGCCGCGCCGGACGGGTCGAGCGCCACCGTGAAGCGGCCCTCGTCGTAGATGTCCACCGGCCCGTGGATCACCGTTCCGCCGGCCTCCACGACCTTGTTCGCCGCCTCGTCGGCGTCGGCGACGCAGAACGAGACGTTCCACGAGACCGGCTGGGACTCCTGGTACAGGGGGGTGATCGCGGCGACCGCCGCGTCACCCAGATGTGCGATGGTGTAGTCGCCCGAGACCAGCCGGGGGTCGCGCCGCATGCGCCAGCCGAAGATCTCGCCGTAGAACCGTGTGGCCGCCTCCGGATCGCTGGTCCCCAGTTCCGCCCAGCAGGGTCCGCCGACCACCGGCTTGTCGAACTCCATGGCACCCTCCGGGAAGGCTCGTCCCCACCCACCAGCACGCTAGCCCCGCCCGCCGACACGGGCCAGCGGGAACGGTCCGGCCGGTACTCGGTGCCGGACGCGCCGCCCGGACGGGCCGGTGACGCGCCTCGGGTCAGATCCCGGGCCGGAACCGCAGCGGATGGTCCGCCGGCACCTCGACGAGGACGATGGGCGTGCCGTCCGGATCGGCGATCCACATCTCGATCAGACCCCACGGTTCGCGCACCGGCGGACGTGTGATCCGTACGCCCTTGGCCCGCAGCTCCTCGTGGGCGGCGGCCACGTCCTCGACCTGGAGCCAGAGCCGCACGGCGGGGGACGGCGGGGTGTCGGAGCGCCCCGAGAGCTCCAGGAAGCCGCCGCCGAGGAAGTAGACGGTGCCCCGCTCGGGCCCCGTCCCGAACTCCCGGTACACGGCGAGTCCCAGCTGTTCCCCGTAGAAGGCACGGGAGCGTTCGGGGTCGGTGGGCCGGAGCAGTGTCCGACTGCTGAGCACATGCACCATGCACCGGGAGCCTAGTGGCAGGATTGCCCCATTCGCCGCACAGCCGCGCCCCCAGTTCGAAAGGCACCCCCATGGAGACAGCCGTCACCGGACCACTGACCTTCCGCGACGCCTCGGACGCCGATGTCGACACGCTGGTGCACCTGATCCAGTCGGCGTACCGCGGGGACGCCAGCCGGGCCGGATGGACCACCGAGGCGGACATCCTCGAGGGGCAGCGGACGGACCCGGACGGTGTACTGGAGGTGATCAAGTCCCCCGACAGCCGGATGCTGATGGCCGAGCGGGACGGCCGTGTGGTCGCCTGCTGCCAGCTCGAGCGCCGTGGTGACCACGCCTACTTCGGGATGTTCGCCGTCAGCCCCGGGCTGCAGGGCGCCGGCCTGGGCAAGGCGGTCCTCGCCGAGGCGGAGCGACTGGTCCGGGAGGAGTGGGGCGCCGAGGAGATGCACATGACCGTGATCACGGTGCGCGAGGAGCTGATCGCCTGGTACGAGCGCCGCGGCTACCGCCGTACGGGAAAGACCAGCCCCTTCCCGTACGGCGACGAACGCTTCGGCATTCCGCAGCGCGACGACCTGGAGTTCGAGCTGCTGGTCAAGGAACTTGGATAACCGGGATAACCGGGACAACCGGGACGGGCGGGCCGGCCCGGACCGGCTACGCCGTGAAGCGGCCCGTGCGCTTGATCTCCGGGTAGTCGGTGGTCACCCCGTTCAGCTCGAACGCGCGGGCCAGCCGCAGATGCTCCGGGGTGTTCACGACCCAGCCGATGACCCGCAGGTCCGCTCTGCGCGCGTGCTCGACGACCTCCAGGGTGAGCCGGCGGAGGTCGAGGCAGAGCGTCGCGGCACCGGCCGCGACGGCGCGTTCGACGACATCGGTGCCGTAGTACTGGGCCACGAGCGCCGTGCGGACGCCCGGCACCAGGCGGGCGATCTCGATGATCGCCTCGTCGTGGAACGAGGACACCTCCACCCGGGAGGTCAGGTCCCGCTGCCGCATGACCTCGCCCAGCGCACGGGCCGCGGCCACGTCCTTGATCTCCGCCTGGAGCGGAGTGCGCACGGCGTCGAGGACCTCCTCGAAGGTGGGGATCCGCTCGCCGCGCCCCGCGTCCAGCGAGCGCAGCTCGGCGAGGGTCTTGTCGGCGATCGCGCCGCTGCCGTCGGTCGTACGGTCCACTTCGGCGTCGTGCATGACGACGAGCGCGCCGTCCTTGCTCAGGTGCAGATCGAGTTCGATGACATCCAGGCCGGCCTGCTGGGCGGCGACGAAGGAACGAAGGGTGTTCTCGGGCTCGACACCCATGACTCCGCGGTGACCGATGGTAAGGAAGTACAAGATTCAACTCGCTTCCGTCGACGGCGGCTCGGAGCGGCGCGGAGCGGACAGACCCTGTCCGCGCGGCAGTGCCGCAGCCTAGTGGCCCGGCGCCGCGTTGGAACCCCGCGTACATGGGGCAGTGGAGTGACAGCCGGGGTGGCACGGGGGCACACCGGCCGGAGAGATCACCCCGGTGTGGGCGAGTCGTCGCGCGTGTTGACCGCTGAAGCCGCGGCCCGCGCGTGATCGCCCGCAGCGGGGAACCGCGCCCGGTACGGAGAGGACTGCGAGGAGACCGCGAGAAGAGCGCGGCGCTGATCGAACCGACGGAACTCGCGTCATCCGGGTGCTCAACAGGAAAATAAGCGGTTACAGCGGGTGTGCACGGGATATCTTCCCGAAGATCCCCTTGCTGGGAGAAACCTCATATGTATACGGTCTTCTCACGCAAGGTTCTCCCGTGGAGGATGGGTCATGACGGAAATTCTTGTGCAGCCGGGTGCGGAGGGGCAGGTTCCTTCGGTGAGCAGGGTGATTGATCACCCGGCGTGGCCCGTGCTCAAGGATGCCGTGGAGCGCATCCGGCCATGGCAGTCCAAGGACGGCTCGATCGACTTCACCGCCGAGGGCGCCCCCGACCGCGCGGACGCCGAGGCCGCCGTACGCCGTGTGATCGGCGCCGTGGAGGAGCTGTCCCCGCTGCTGCCGCATGACGCCGCCTACCACGAGGCGCTCGTGAAGGATCTGCAGCGCTGGGCCGAGGGCGGCTTCGAGGTGCCCGACTTCCTCGACTCCCTGATGGCCTTCCAGCCCGCCGCGCACCGCGAGCACGACCGGCAGCACCTGGTCGTCTTCCCGATGTACACGCAGAACGGCAATCCGAACCGCAACCTGGAGGCGGTCGTCCTGCGCATGGTCTGGCCGGACTGGCTGGCCGAGCTCGAGCGCACCCGCTACGACAACCCGCTGTTCTGCGCCATCACCTTCGAGGACTTCACGGCCGGCTACGACACCAACTCCGCCGTGCTCTTCCCCGAGACCGTCGCCGTGCGCGAGGTGCCGGGGCAGTTCTCCTGGGGCGCCATCTTCTGCGACCGCGAGGCGGCCCGCTTCCGCCGGGTGACCGCCGCCGCCGTCGACCTCCTCGGCCTCGAGCTGCCCGAGGACATCGCCGGGCTGATCCACGACCAGAAGCGCTGCGAGGACGCCTACGTGCTGTGGGACATGATCCACGACCGCACCCACAGCCACGGCGAGCTGCCCTTCGACCCGTTCATGATCAAGCAGCGCCAGCCGTTCTGGATGTACGGCCTGGAGGAGCTGCGCTGCGACCTCACCGCCTTCAAGGAGGCCGTGAAGCTCGAGGCGGAGGGCGTCGCCCAGGCCCGCGACGTGCAGTACGCCGTGCTGTTCGACCGCATGTTCCGCTTCCCGGTCACCGGTGAGCGCGTGCGCAACTACGACGGACTGGGCGGCCAGCTGCTCTTCGCCTACCTGCACCAGCACGACGTGGTGCGCTGGAAGGACAACAAGCTCTCCATCGACTGGGAGCGCGTCCCGCAGGTCACCAACCAGCTGTGCGCCGAGATCGAGAAGCTCTACCGCGACGGCATCGACCGGCCGAAGCTGGTGCACTGGTTCGCCGGCTACAAGCTGGTCTCGACCTACCTCGCCCCGCACCCCGCCTCCAAGTGGGCCAAGGGTCCCGACGCCCTGGACCTGACCCAGCCGCCGCGCAAGCTCGTCGACGACGTGCTTCCGGACGAGTTTCCGCTGAGCATGTTCTACGAGGCGCTGTCCAGGAAACTGAAGAAGGTGATCGCCTCGACGCGGGGCATCACGAGGAACAGCCCCGAACAGGTCGCCGCGTGAAGGACCGCGAGACCGGGAACGCTGCTCAGGAGGCGAGGAACATGGCGGGGAACGGAGCGCTCGGCGGCGCGGTGATCGCGGTGGCCGGCGCGGGCGGACCGGCCGGCCGGGCGACGCTGCTCCGGCTCGCCGAGGCGGGCGCGACCGTCGTCGGCGCGGACAACGACGCGCAGCGGCTCTCGGAAGCCGTGGACGCGGCGAGGTATGCCGCCGGCGGCGCCACCGTCACCGGGGACACGGTCGATCTGCTCGACCTCAAGGCCACCCATGAGTGGGCCGCGAGCATCGAGAGGAACTTCGGCCGGGTCGACGGGCTGGTCCATCTCGTCGGCGGCTGGCGCGGCAGCGAGACGTTCACCAGGACCAGCCTGGACGACTGGGACTTCCTGGAACTGCTGCTGATCCGCACCGTGCAGCACACCTCCCTCGCCTTCCACGAGGCGCTGCAGCGCAGCAGCCGCGGCCGGTATGTGCTCATCAGCGCCGCGGGCGCCAGCAAACCGACCGCGGGCAACGCCGCGTACGCCGCCGCCAAGGCCGCCGCCGAGGCGTGGACGCTGGCCATGGCCGACTACTTCCGCAAGGCGGGGGGCCCCGACGGGCCGACGTCGGCGGCTACGATCCTGGTGGTGAAGGCATTGGTGCACGACGCTATGCGCGCCGAGCGCCCCCACGCGAAGTTCGCGGGCTTCACGGACGTCAAGGACCTGGCCGACGCCATCGTCGACGTGTGGAACAAGCCCGCCGCGGAAGTGAACGGAAACCGTCTGTGGCTGACCGAGAAGCCGTGAACCCTCCCAAGACCGACGCACGTCGCCGTCACGACCCCGAGGTCCGCGGTTTCGCCAGTGACAACTACGCCGGAGTCCATCCCGAGGTGCTCGCCGCCCTGGCCGTGGCCAACGGCGGGCACCAGGTGGCGTACGGAGAGGACGACTACACCGAGAACCTCCAGCGGGTCGTCCGCAGCCACTTCGGCGCCACGGCCGAGGCGTTCCCGGTGTTCAACGGCACCGGTGCGAATGTGGTCGCCCTCCAGGCGGTCACCGACCGCTGGGGCGCGGTGATCTGCGCCGAGAGCGCGCACATCAACGTCGACGAGGGCGGTGCGCCCGAGCGCATGGGCGGTCTGAAGCTGCTCACCGTGCCCACCCCCGACGGCAAGCTCACGCCCGAGCTGATCGACCGGCAGGCGTACGGCTGGGAGGACGAGCACCGCGCGATGCCGCAGGTCGTCTCGATCACCCAGAGCACGGAGCTGGGCACCGTCTACACGCCCGGGGAGATCCGGGCGATCTGCGAGCACGCCCACGCCCGCGGGATGAAGGTGCACCTGGACGGCTCCCGCATCGCCAACGCGGCGGCCTTCCTGGACGTCCCCATGCGGACCTTCACCAACGCGGTCGGCGTCGACATCCTCTCCCTGGGCGGGACGAAGAACGGCGCGATGTTCGGCGAGGCGGTCGTCGTCATCAACCAGGACGCCGTGCGCCGGATGAAGCACATCCGCAAGATGAGCATGCAGCTCGCCTCCAAGATGCGCTTTGTGTCGGTGCAGCTGGAGGCGCTGCTCGCCAAGGACCTGTGGCTGCGCAACGCCCGCCACGCCAACGAGATGGCGCAGCGGCTCGCGGAGGGCGTACGGGCCGTCGACGGCGTGGAGATCGTCCACCCCGTCCAGTCCAACGGCGTCTTCGCCAGGCTCCCGCACGAGGTGAGCGAGCGCCTGCAGAAGCGCTTCCGCTTCTACTTCTGGGACGAGGCCGAGGGCGTGGTGCGCTGGATGTGCTCCTTCGACACCACGGAGGACGACGTGGACACGTTCGTGGCGGCCGTGAAGGAGGAGATGGCCCGCCGGTAGCCCGCATGGATATGCGGTCACCTGGAAAATCATTGGCTTCCGGGTGGCCGCATTCCTGTGCTCCGCGGGCATGGAGCTGATCCAGGGCACCCCCGACCTGTCCGCCTGTCTGGCCGCCGGCGAGGCGATCGACCACGGGCATCCGGTGGTCCGGGAGACGGCCGCGCATCTCGCGAAGGGGGTGGTGGATTCGCATGATTATGCGCGAGCCGCATACGAGTTCGTCCGCGACGCCATTCCGCACGCGCAGGACTCGGGCGACCCGCGGGTCACCTGGCGGGCCTCGGACGTCCTGCGGCAGCGCACCGGTATCTGCCACGCCAGGGCCCATGCCCTGGCCGCCCTGCTGCGGGCCGAGGGCATCCCGGCCGCGCTGTGCTGCCAGCGTCTGACGCGGGACGCGGGCGGCGGGCACGTGGCGCACGGTCTGGTCGCCGTATGGTTCGACGGAACCTGGCACCGGCAGGACCCGCGCGGCAACAAGCCGGGCGTCGACGCGCAGTTCTCCCTGACCGGTGAGCGCCTGGCCTTCGTACCGGACCCGAAGTCGAGTGAAGTGGACTATCCGGTACTGTACGCTGAACCGCATCCGGCCGTACTGGCCGCCCTCAAGGCTGCTCCCGACCGGCCGCGGCTGTGGAAGTCGCTGCCGGACGCACTCCGAGTCCGAGGCGGAAGAAGATGACGCTGTCCCTCACCGTGTCCGACGAGGTGCGCGCGCTCGCACCCGGCTTCACCTATGTGGCCATCGAGGCCCATGGCCTGGTCAACGGCCCGAGCACCGAGGCCAGTTCGGCACTCCTGGACGATGCGGCCCGCCGTCTGGCCGTACGTCTCGACGGGCGCGCCCCGCAGGAGGACCCGCACATGGCCGCCTGGCGCGCGGTGTACTCCGCGTTCGGCTCCAAGCCCTCCCGCACCCGCAACTCGGCCGAGGCGCTGGCCCGGCGGGCACTGTCGGACGCCGGGCTGCCCCGCATCAATGTGCTCGTGGACCTCTACAACGCCGTCAGCGTCGCCCACCTCGTTCCCGTCGGCGGCGAGGACCTCGACCTGATCCAGGGCGCCATGAGCCTGGTGCGCGCCGGCGGGGAGGAGGACTTCGTGACCATGGCCGACGGCGAGGAGACCGTCGAGCACCCGGACGCGGGCGAGGTGGTGTGGCGCGACGAGGCCGGGGTGACCTGCCGCCGCTGGAACTGGCGCCAGGGCCCCCGCACCCGCCTCACCGAACGGACCACCTCGGCCCTCTTCCTCCTGGAGAGCCTGCCCCCGATGCCGGCCGCCGAGGTACGGGCGGCGGCCGGTGAACTCGCCGAACTGCTGGAGAAGTTCAGCCCCGGGGCGCGTGTCACCGTGGGGGAGCCGCAGTCCGTGTCCTGACCCGCCCGGCCGCCTCACCGACGGCGGTGGTGCAGGTCGCTCATGACCGGGCCGGCACTGAGCACCGTCGAGGCGTCGAACGACACGCGGTCCTGGTGCGCCTGGAGCCGGCGGGCCTGCTCGATGAGAAGCCCGTCGGCGTTCTCCGTCGCGCGGTTGCCGCGCCGCGGGATCACGACGATCAGCAGCAGGGCGGGCATCGCGAACGCACCGAACATGAGACCGAACGTGACCACGGGCACCCCCCGCTCGCGGTACGGGAACTGACTTTCCGTCAGCTTACCCGGCGGTGCGTCGCGCTTACGTGGCAGTGCGTCACGCGTCAGAGCGCCTCGGCCGTGCGCAGCTGCTCCGGGGTCGGGGCGGTGCCGCCGAGGTGGGCCGGCAGCCACCAGGCGTTGTGCTGCTCCCCGGGGCGGAGGGGATAGGCGCGCTGGGCGGCTTCCAGCAGTTCCTGGACCCGCTCGCGCAGACGGCGGGTGATGGCGCCCGCGTACTGGTCGCGAGGGGCGTCCACGGCCTCGCCCACCCGGATCGTGATGGGGGTGTGGCTGCGTCTGAGGTTGCGCGGATGCCCCTTGGTCCACAGGCGCTGCGTGCCCCAGACCGCCATCGGGATCAGGGGGACGCCCGCCTCCTGGGCCAGCCGTGCCGCACCCGACTTGAAGCTCTTCAGGGTGAACGACTGGGAGATCGTGGCCTCCGGGAACACCCCGACCACCTCACCGGACCTCAGCGAGTCCAGCGCGTGCGCATACGCCGTCTCGCCCCGGGAGCGGTCCACCGGGATGTGCTTCATGCCGCGCATCAGCGGCCCGGAGAGCCAGTGCCGGAAGACCGACTCCTTCGCCATGAAGCGCACCAGGCGCTTCTGCGGAAGCGCGGCGAGCCCGTTGAAGACGAAGTCCAGATAGCTGATGTGATTGCTCACCAGCACGGCGCCGCCCGAGCGCGGGATGTACTCCGATCCCCGGCAGTCGATCCTGAGGTCCCACACCTTGAGCATCGTGCGGGCGAGACCGATGACGGGACGGTAGACGAGTTCTGCCATGAACGCGGCGGACCCTTCTCTCTGCCAGGGAAGGGAATCCCGGCGGAAGTTACGCTGCCGTAGGTTTACGGCCTGCCGCAGATCGTGCCCCAAGAACGGCCGCGGAGCCAGCCCACGTGCCCGTCCTCGGCGAGATCCTCGTCACGTCGGCCCTGTGATTGACCCTTTCGGCCCACCGAACGGGAATCCCCGTGCCCCCGGCGGCGCTGAAGAGAAGGCCGAAAAGCCGGAGAGAAGAACGGAAGAGAAGAACGACCGGGCCGGTGGTGCGCGGCGGTGGAACGGAGAGCACGGGTGGGCGGACAGGACGACGAAAGCAGGCGGCTCGGGCCGGCCGAACTGGGCGGGGATCTCGGCGCACGCGCCACGCTCGTGCAGTTCTCCAGTGCCTTCTGCGCCCCCTGCCGGGCGACCCGCCGTATCCTCGGCGAGGTGGCCGGCATGGTTCCCGGGGTCACGCACATCGAGATCGACGCCGAGGCCGATCTGGAACTCGTACGCCGGCTCGGGATTCTGAGGACACCCACCGTGCTCGTCCTCGACGCCGACGGCCGCATCGTGCGGCACGCCGCCGGACAGCCGCGCAAGGCGGACGTCATCGCGGCCCTGGGAGAGGCGGTGCTGGGCCCGCGCCCCTGAGGGGTGAGACATCTCCCACAGGAGAGAAGATGCTTGACTGCGCCTGCCAACCATCGTCAGCCTGACTGCATGCCCATGGAACTCCTTCCTTCCGGACGAGCCCGCCGCACCGGTCTCGTCCGCTGTACGAGCGCACGCTGTCCGGACTGCTAGCAGCCACGGCTCCCGCTCGTCTCCCAGCAGAAGGACCACTCCATGACGGCCTGCCCCCCGACGGCCACCACCGACCCGACCGCTTCCGGCACTCCCCGGCCCGCCTCCGCCGATCTGCTGCGCTCCGTCTTCCGGCGGCACGCGGCGGGGGTCGCGGTGATCACCGCCCGCGGCGAGGCCGGTCCGGTCGGCTTCACCGCCACCTCCCTCACCTCCGTCTCCGCCGAGCCCCCGCTGCTCTCCTTCGGCATCGCCACCGGCGGGTCCAGCTGGCCGGTGATCGCCACGACCGGTCACGTCGGCGTCCACATACTCGGCGAGCACCAGGAGGAGCTGGCCGCCACCTTCGCGCGCCGCGGGGCCGACCGCTTCGGAGCACCGACCTCCTGGCGCGAGGGCCCCGAGGGCGTCCCCGTCCTCGACGGCGTGCTCGCCTGGCTGGTGTGCCGCGTCGTCGCGCGGATACCCGCCGGGGACCACCGCATCGTGCTGGCCGAGGTCGTGCACGGCGACCCCACGGGCACCGGACGTCCGCTCCTGTACCACCAGGGGCGCTTCACCGCACTGCGTGATTGATCACGGCTCCGCTCTCCTGCGGACTTGTCGGATTCCGATTACGCTGCGTTGCGAAGGTCACAGTTCAAAGCGCTTGCTTAGCGGGCATGGACTGAGTGTACTGACGAGTAATATGCGGCCCGGAGCGTGCGGTCGCCCCCGCCCGTGATCGGCCGCTTCAGGCGCCTATGCTGCCTGCAGGAAGGCAGCCCACATGACGATGCAGTAGGAGAGCCGGCGTGAGCTTGAGGATCGTTGTCACTGTGAAGTACGTGCCCGACGCCACTGGCGACCGGCACTTCGCCGATGACCTGACCGTCGACCGGGACGACGTGGACGGTCTGCTCTCCGAGCTGGACGAGTACGCGGTCGAGCAGGCCCTGCGGATCGCCGAGAACTCCGACGACGACGTCGAGGTCACGGTGCTGACGGTGGGCCCGGAGGACGCCAAGGACGCGCTGCGCAAGGCGCTGTCCATGGGTGCGGACAAGGCCATTCACGTCGAGGACGAGGACCTGCACGGCACCGACGCCATCGGCACCTCGCTGGTGCTGGCCAAGGCGATCGAGAAGGCCGGCTACGACCTGGTGATCTCCGGCATGGCCTCCACCGACGGCTCCATGGGTGTGGTGCCGGCCCTGCTGGCCGAGCGTCTGGGCGTGCCGCAGGTGACGCTGCTGTCCGAGGTGTCGGTGGAGGACGGCGTCGTCAAGGGCCGCCGCGACGGGGACACCGCCTCCGAGCAGCTTCAGGCCTCGCTGCCGGCGGTGGTGTCGGTGACCGACCAGTCGGGGGAGGCCCGCTACCCGTCCTTCAAGGGCATCATGGCGGCCAAGAAGAAGCCGGTCACCTCCTGGGACCTGTCCGACCTGGACATCGACGCGGACGAGGTCGGCCTGGAGAACGCCTCCACCAAGGTCGAGAGCGCCGCGGAGCGTCCGGCCCGTACCGCGGGCACGATCGTCAAGGACGAGGGCGAGGGCGGCAAGCAGCTCGCCGAGTTCCTCGCGAGCCAGAAGTTCATCTGAGCCTCAACGGTTCGAGCTCGCTTCCCGCCCCGCACACCTTCGCACGCAGGAGAGAAGAAGTCCCATGGCTGAAGTCCTCGTCTACGTCGACCACGTCGGCGGCGTCGTCCGCAAGCCCGCCCTGGAGCTGCTGACCCTGGCCCGCCGCATCGGCGACCCGGTCGCCGTCGCCCTCGGCGAGGGGGCCGCCGACACCGCCGGCACGCTCGCCGAGCACGGCGCGGTCAAGATCCTCACCCATGACGCCGCCGAGTACGCCGAGTACCTGGTGGTGCCGAAGGTGGACGCCCTGCAGGCCGCGGTGGAGCAGGTCTCCCCGGCCGCGGTGCTGGTCTCCTCCTCCGCGGAGGGCAAGGAGATCGCCGCCCGTCTGGCGCTGCGCATCGGCTCCGGCATCATCACCGACGCCGTCGACCTGCAGGCGTCCGACGAGGGCCCGGTGGCCACCCAGTCGGTGTTCGCCGCGTCCTACACCACCACCTCCCGGGTCACCAAGGGCATCCCGGTCATCACCGTCAAGCCCAACAGCGCGGCCGTGGAGCAGGCCCCGGCCGCCGGTGCGGTCGAGACGCTGAACGTCACGTTCTCCGAGCAGGCCACCGGCACGAAGATCACCAGCCGTACGCCGCGTGAGTCGACGGGCCGTCCGGAGCTGACCGAGGCCGCGATCGTGGTCTCCGGCGGCCGCGGTGTGGGCGGCGCGGAGAACTTCGCGCTGATCGAGGCGCTGGCCGACTCCCTCGGCGCGGCCGTGGGCGCCTCGCGGGCCGCGGTGGACGCCGGCTGGTACCCGCACACCCAGCAGGTCGGCCAGACCGGCAAGACCGTCTCGCCGCAGCTGTACATCGCCGCCGGTATCTCCGGCGCGATCCAGCACCGCGCCGGTATGCAGACCTCGAAGACCATCGTGGCCATCAACAAGGACCCCGAGGCCCCGATCTTCGACCTGGTCGACTACGGCGTGGTCGGTGACCTGTTCGAGGTCGTTCCGCAGCTCACCGAGGAGATCAAGGCCCGCAAGGGCTGACCTTCCGGCATCATCCGAGGCCCCGTGACCCCGTGCGGCACGGGGCCTCGGCCTGTTCCGGGCGGACGGCCTCGGGCGGTGCGCCTGGGCGGTGCGCCTGGGCGACGAAGAGAAGCCGTCCGGCGGAAACCGCACCGCCTCCGCCCCGCGGCGGTCACTCCTCCGGCGGCAGCTCGCCCGAGCCGCGGGTGATCAGCCGGGTCGGGAGCTCGATGCGCTCCGGGGCGACGAGGGTGCCGTCCAGCTGGCGGAAGAGGCGTTCGGCGGCCGTGCGGCCGAGGGCGGCGGCGTCCTGGGCGACGACGGTGATGCCCGGCTGGAGCAGATCGGCCAGTTCGATGTCGTCGAAGCCGACGAGGGCGACCCGGCGCGGCTGCTCGGCCAGGACCCGGAGCACGGTGACGGTCACCCGGTTGTTGGCCGAGAAGATCGCGGTGACCGGGGCGGGGCCGGACAGCATCGCCTCGGCGGCCCGGCGCACCCGCTCGGGGTCGGTGGCGCCCAGGGACATCCAGGAGTCCTCGACCGCCATCCCCGCGTCCTCCATCGCCGCCCGGTAGCCGCGCAGGCGCTCGGCGGCCGTGTGGATGCGCGGCATGTCGCCGATGAAGCCGATCCGGCGGTGGCCGTGGGCGATCAGATGGGCGACACCGTCGCGGGCGCCGCCGAAGTTGTCCGACAGGACCACGTCGGCGGCGATGCGTCCGGCCGGACGGTCCACGAAGACGGTGGCGACGCCCGCCTTGATCTCCGGCTCCAGATACCGGTGGTCGTCGCCGGCCGGGATGACGACCAGCCCGTCCACCCGCCGGGCGCACAGCGCCAGCGCCAGCTCCTGCTCGCGCTCCGGGTCCTCCGCGCTGGAGCCGTTGATGAGCAGGGCGCCGTGCGCGCGGGCGACCTCCTCCACCGCGCGGCTGAGCGGGCCGTAGAACGGGTCGGCGAGGTCCTCCAGGACCAGCCCGATGGTCGACGTACGGCCCTTGCGCAGCACCCGCGCGCTGTCGTTGCG
The DNA here is from genome assembly GCF_039525155.1 of Streptomyces thermoalcalitolerans. Classification (NCBI taxonomy): domain Bacteria; kingdom Bacillati; phylum Actinomycetota; class Actinomycetes; order Kitasatosporales; family Streptomycetaceae; genus Streptomyces; species Streptomyces thermoalcalitolerans. The sequence goes on from NZ_BAAAHG010000032.1 coordinate 52,078, forward strand.
CCGGAAACCGAGGGCCTCGATGGCCTCCTGGACGCGCCGTTCGGTCTCCGGGGTGACCCCGGGCTCGCCGTTGACCACACGGGAGACGGTCTTCAGACCGACCCCGGCACGTGCCGCCACGTCCTTCATCGTCGGACGGCTGCCGTAACGGGGGGCGGAGCGGTCGGCGCGGCGAGTGGTCTCTGGCACGATGCGGCGTCCTGTCCTGTCGTCCACGAAGGGTGCGGTGGTCCCTGGGGTTCTGGGGTCATGCAGCCGTATGAGGATGTGGCATCGTCGAGCATAGAGCCTGGACAACGTTGTCATAGGCGCGAGAGACTGTTCGGCGCACACTCCGGCGGCGTCCCCCACCGCGAGACCGGGCTGCGCCCCTCTCTTGGCTTGTTCATGGTTGACGGGGAGATTCGACTCTGATGCACACGGACCTCGTGGCTGCGCTGGACATCGGCGGCACCAAGATCGCCGGAGCGCTGGTGGACGGTCACGGCAGCATCCTGGTGCGCGCACAGCGCGCGACGCCCGCGCAGAAGGACGGCGACACCGTCATGCGCGCCGTGGAGGAGGTGCTCGGCGAACTGATCGCGTCGCCGCTGTGGGGGCGGGTCACGGCGCTGGGCATCGGCAGCGCGGGCCCGGTGGACGCCTCCACGGGCACCGTCAGTCCCGTGAATGTGCCCGGCTGGCGCGGCTATCCGCTGGTCGAGCGGGCCCGTGCCGTCGTCGGCGGTCTGCCCGTGCGGCTGATCGGCGACGGGGTGGCCATCGCGGCGGCCGAGCACTGGCAGGGCGCCGCCCGCGGCCACGACAACGCGCTGTGCATGGTGGTCTCCACCGGTGTGGGCGGCGGCCTGATCCTGGGCGGGCGACTGCACCCCGGCCCGACCGGCAACGCCGGCCACATCGGCCACATCAGCGTGGATCTCGACGGCGATCCGTGCCCGTGCGGCTCGCGCGGCTGCGTGGAGCGCATCGCGAGCGGCCCGAGCATCGCCCGCCGTGCGCTGGCGGACGGCTGGCGGCCGGGCCCCGACGGCGACACCTCGGCCGCCGCGGTGGCCGCTGCCGCCCGGGCCGGCGACCCGGCCGCCCTGGCCTCCTTCGAACGTGCGGCCCGCGCCCTGGCCGCGGGCATCGCCGCCACCGCGGCCCTGGTCGAGATCGACATCGCGGTGATCGGCGGAGGGGTGGGCAAGGCGGGCGACATTCTTCTCGCTCCCCTCCGCAAGGCCCTGGCCGACTACGCCACGCTCTCCTTCGCCCGGCACCTGACGGTCGTCCCGGCCCGGACGGGCACGGACGCCGGCCTGGTGGGAGCGGCGGCGGCCGTCCTCACGGCACGGATGGACGCGACGGCGGGGGTCTGAGGGAGCCGCGGCGGCGGATGCCGGGGCAGCGGGTGCGGCAGGGCCGCCGCGGGCAGCGGCCCTGCGGTCAAAGCCCCGATCACTGAGCGACAGGAGAGGCGGAGGAGCAGCGGCAGGAGGGGATCATGTCCGTTGTGTCGCTGTGCGTTTGCGGTTGGAGATGTCGGATTCCGTTGGAAGAAGTAGATAACATTTGTTCGATATCCCGTCAGACCCCTTGACGACCGGGTGAAAAGGCGGTGAGATCCAACTCCCGCGTTCGTTTGTGTTGGATGGCACCCCGAGGAGGGGGACATGGCGCAGTCATCGTTCGCACGGCTCGCCCTGCCGGGGGAAACGGCAGGACATCCGATGTCCCGGCGCAGTCTCTTACGGGGTGCGGCCGCCGGAGCCTGCATGGTCACGCTCCCCGCCCTGCTGTCCGCCTGCGGTTCCGGGCCCGGTGGGAACAAGAACACGGTCACCGTCGGGTCGAACGCCTCGGACGCCGTCCCGAGGAAGGCGTACGCGGCGGCCTTCGAGGCCTACCAGAAGCAGTCCGGCAAGAAGGTGAAGGTCAACACCAAGGACCACAACGACTTCCAGGAGAACATCAACCGCTATCTGCAGGGCACGCCCGACGACGTCTTCATGTGGTTCGCGGGATACCGCATGCAGTACTTCGCCCAGAAGGGGCTGCTGACCGAGATCAGCGACGTGTGGGCGTCCTTCTCCGGGTTCTCCGACGCCATCAAGGAGCAGTCGTCGTACGACGGCAAGCAGTACTTCGTGCCGTACTACTACTACCCGTGGGCGGTCTTCCACCGGAAGAGCCTGTTCCAGCAGAGGGGCTACCAACAGCCCAGGACCTGGGACCAGTTCATCGCGCTGGCCAAGCAGATGCACAAGGACGGCACCCCGGTCGCCTTCTGCGACAAGGACGGCTGGCCGGCCATGGGCACCTTCGACTACATCAATCTGCGTCTCAACGGCTACGACTTCCACAAGGCCCTGATGGCGGGCGAGGAGGCCTGGAACGACAACCGGGTGAAGAAGGTCTTCGACACCTGGCGCGAACTGATGCCGTACTACCAGAAGGGCGCCCTCGGCCGGACCTGGGAGGAGGCCGGACAGAGCCTGCAGCAGCGCAAGACGGGCATGGTCGTCCTGGGCATGCAGCACCCCGGCACCCAGTTCCCGGAGAACGAGCGCGACGACATCGACTTCTTCGCCTTCCCCGAGATCGACCCGAGCCACGGTCAGGACGCGGTCGAGGCGCCCATCGACGGCTTCCTGGCCGCGAGGAAGGCCAAGAACACCGACGGTGCCAAGGAGCTGCTCAAGTGGCTCGGCACACCGAAGGCCGAGGACGTCTATCTGCGGCACGACCCCAGCAACGTGGCCGTCAACTCCGGTGCCGACACCTCCGGTTACAGCGCCCTGCAGAAGAAGTCCGTCGAACTCGTCGCCGGCGCCAAGCAGATCTCGCAGTTCCTGGACCGCGACACCCGTCCCGACTTCGCCTCGACCGTGATGATCCAGGCGCTCCAGGACTTCATCCGGAACCCGAAGGACGTGGACGGGCTGTGCAACCGCATCGAACGGCAGAAGAAGACCATCTTCTCCCAGCCCGTCGACTGATCACCGGGGGAGACCTTCCGTGGCGCTCACCTTTCCGCGGCGCGCCGGACGGCGGCGGTTCACCCGCCGTGACCTCGTCGTCCTGGGCGTGCTCCTCGGCATTCCGGTCCTGCTCGACATCGCCGTCGTCTGGGGCCCGACCCTGGCCTCCATCGGGCTGTCCTTCACCGCCTGGGACGGCATCGGGGACATCCACTGGGTCGGCGGGGACAACTACGCGAATCTCGCGGACAATTACCCGCCGTTCTGGCCGGCGGTCCGCAACAACGTCCTGTGGCTGCTCTTCCTGGGCCTGATCGCGACCCCGTTCGGACTGTTCCTGGCCGTCCTCATCGACCGGGGCATCCGCTTCAGCCGCTTCTACCAGTCCGTGTTCTACATGCCGGTGGTGCTCTCGCTGGCCGTGGTCGGTTTCATCGCCCAGCTGGTGCTGGGCACCGACCAGGGCGCGCTCAACACCATCATCGGCAACCGCGACGACCCGATCGACTGGCTCGGCGACTCCCGCCTCAACATCTGGATGATGATGATCGCCGCGAGCTGGCGGCACGTCGGCTACGTCATGATCCTGTACCTGGCCGGCCTCAAATCCGTCGACCCGGCCCTGAAGGAGGCGGCGGCGATCGACGGCGCGGGCGAGCGCCAGACGTTCTTCCGCGTGGTCCTGCCGACGCTGCGCCCGGTGAACGTCATCGTCGGCGTCATCACGGTCATCGAGGCCCTGCGCGCCTTCGACATCGTCTACGCGGTCAACAAGGGCCGCAACGGCCTGGAGCTGCTGTCGGTGCTCATCACCGACAACATCATCGGCGAGGCCAGCCGCATCGGCTTCGGCTCCGCCATCGCCGTGGTGCTGCTCGTCGTGTCCCTGGGGTCCATCGTGACCTTCCTGGTCCAAGAGCTGCGAGGTGCCCGCCAGACATGACGACCGACATCCGCACCCCCCTGCCCGTGCGCCGCCCGGCGCCCGCCCTTCTTCAGCCGCCGCGGCCCCGCCGGCGCCGCGGCCGCTGGGGCGCGCAGATCTTCCTCACGGCGGTCTCGCTGGCGTTCCTCGCCCCGCTGCTGCTCGCCGTCTACGCCTCGCTGCGCCCGTACCAGGAGACGGCCCAGTACGGATACTTCTCCTGGCCCAGGGAACTGTCCTTCGAGTACTACCGCCGTGCCTTCACCGAGTCCGGCATGGGCAAGTACTTCGTCAACACGCTGATCATCACGGTGCCCGCGGTGATCGTCACCCTGTTCCTGGCGGCGTTCGTGGCGTTCGCGGTCTCGCGTCTGCGGCTGCGCGGCGGCCTGGTCCTGCTGGTGTTCTTCACGGCGGGCAATCTGCTGCCGCAGCAGGTGATCGCCACTCCCCTGTACGTGCTGTTCAACAGGATCCCCCTGCCGTGGTGGATGTCCGACTCGCTGACGATGTACGACTCCTACTGGGCCGTCATCGTCGTCAACATCGGCTTCCAGCTGGGTTTCTGCGTCTTCGTCCTGGCCAACTTCATGCGCACGCTGCCCCAGGAGATCCTGGAGGCGGCGGTCGTCGACGGCGCCGGCGTGTGGACGCAGTTCTGGTGTGTCACCCTGCCGCTGTGCCGTCCGGCCCTCGCGGCCCTGGCCACCTTGGAGTTCACCTGGATCTACAACGACTTCCTCTGGGCCCTGATCTTCATCTCCGACCCCGACAAGCTCCCGATCACCTCCTCCCTGAACAACCTGCGCGGCCAGTTCTTCACCGACTACAACCTGCTGGCGGCCGGTTCGGTCCTGGTGGCCCTTCCGACGGTCCTGGTCTTCCTGCTCCTGCAGCGGCATTTCATCGCGGGGCTGACCCTGGGGTCGACCAAGGGATGACCGTGACCGGCACACATGCGGGTGCCGGCCCTCGGCCGGCGCACCACCCCGCGGTGACCGGCGCCGCCGGCTCGACCGCGTGATCCTCCGGCCGCGGCGGGCGTCGTGGCGTCCGGTGGCGGGGCCCTTAAATTCGCTGGACGGGGTGTCAGCTGCCATGGGTATGGTGATCGCACAACGTCATGCACCTCCCGGTGCGCAGGCCGCGGCTACTTCTTCCGGTGAACGTGCCGCAGCCGTCCTTGATCTCGGGAGGCACGGCATCGGGGGGTGCCCGGTGCGCAGGCGACGGGTACTTCCGCTGTCAACGGGGTGGTTGCGGGTTCGATTCCCGCCGGGGGGCTCAGGGCCTCCGTAGCTCAATCGGCAGAGCTCCTGCGTTCCCGTCACCGACTTGATCTCGGGCACCCCACTGCTGGGTCTCCCCTCCGCAGTGAGGGGCTTTTTCATGACCAGATTCAACACCCGCGGCACCCGCACGTCCGTCTCCTCGCCCGTGGCGTCGACCGGGGAGACGACCCGCACCCACGAAGGCGGCACCGGCTACCTCCGCGACACCAGGTCCGAGCTGTTCCTGCTCGCCGTCTCCCACTTCGTCGGCACCGACACCTTCTACGAGAAGGGCGGCGACCGCGACGACCGGTACACGCAGCTCGTGCGCACGCTCGCCGTCACCGACCCGGCGTGGTGCGCCGGCTTCCTCCGCTGGCTCCGCGGCGACGCGAACATGCGCACCGCATCCCTCGTGGGTGCCGCCGAGTTCGTCAAGGGCCGCCTGGACGCCGTGAGGGCGGGAGACCTCACCCCCGATGCGCGGGCGGAGAACGCCGCGGGCGGTGGCTGGAACCGCCGCGTCGTCGGCTCCGTGCTCCAGCGTGCCGACGAGCCCGGCGAACTCCTCGCCTACTGGACGTCGAAGTACGGCCGCCGCATCCCCAAGCCCGTCAAGCGCGGCATCGAAGACGCCCTCGGCCGGCTGTACACCGAGCGGTCCCTGCTGAAGTACGACACCGCCTCCAAGGGTTTCCGCTTCGGCGACGTCATCGAACTCGTCCACCCGGCCCCGGCCGCGCCGTGGCAGGGCGACCTGTTCGAGCACGCCATCGACCGCCGCCACCACCGCGACAGGCCCGTCCCCGAGTCCCTGCGGCTGCTCCGCACCCGCGACGAGATCGCCAAGTGGCCGGTGGAGAGGCGGCGCGCTGTGCTGAAGCGCCCGGACGCCGCCGGCTTCCTGCAGCACGCCGGCATGACCTGGGAAGCCCTCGCGGGCTGGCTGCAGGGGCCGATGGACGCCGCGGCGTGGGAGGCCGTCATCCCGTCGATGGGCTACATGGCGCTGCTGCGGAACCTGCGGAACTTCGACGAGGCCGGTGTCCGTGACGAGGTCGCCGAGACGGTGGCCCGCCGCCTCGCGGACCCGGAGCAGGTCGCCCGGTCCCGTCAGCTGCCGATGCGGTTCTACTCCGCGTACCGGGCGGCGCCGTCGCTGCGCTGGGGCCACGCCCTGGAGAAGGCGCTCGACACCTCCCTCGCCAACATCCCCGTCCTGCCGGGAAGGACGCTGGTCCTCGTCGACACGTCCTCCTCGATGGAGGAGAGGTTCTCCCGGGACGGGACGCTGATGCGGTGGGACGCCGCAGCCCTGTTCGGGATCGCGCTGGGGCAGCGCTGCGCGAACGCGGACGTCGTGTCCTTCTCGTCCGCCCGCTGCTCCTGGGGCGACGCTCCCGGCGCGAAGACGAAGGTGTTCCCGCTGCAGCGCGGCGAGTCCCTGCTGCGCGCGGTCGGCCGGTGGAAGGACGGGGGCTGGTTCCTGGGCGGCGGCACCGACACCGCTCTCGCGCTGCGCGAGGAGTTCCGCGGACACGACCGGGTCGTCATCGTCACCGACGAGCAGGCCGGGCACGACCACCAGGAGGTGACCCGGTCCGTACCGGAGCCGGTGCCGATGTACACCTGGAACCTCGCGGGCTACCGGGCCGGGCACGCCCCGTCGGGGAGCGGACAGCGGCACACGTTCGGCGGGCTCACCGACCAGGCTTTCCGGATGATCCCGCTGCTGGAGGCCGGGCGGGACGCGCGCTGGCCGTGGGAGGACGCCTCCGCCGCCTGACTCCGTGCCGCACCGCTGCCGGGCCCGCCGCGCAAGTCCCCCCGTTGCGGCGGGCCTTGTGCGGCACCCTGGAACGGCCCGGCGCGGGTGGCCCTTCCGGCGGTCCTGGTCTTCCTGCTTCCGCAGCGGCATTTCGTCGCGGGGCCGGCCCTGGGCCGACGAAGGGGCGGCCCAAGGGGCTTTTGTCCGGGGCGGGCCGGGTCCGCGGGACCGGCGCATCCCGGACGAAGGACCTCATGGCGGCCTGTGGCGTGACCTCTGGGCGGTCACGGCAGTTGAAAGGGCATGAAGAAGCGCAGCATGCTCGCCCTCGCCTCCCTGGCCACCGGATTCGTCGTGGCCGCCGTCACTCCGTCGCACGCCGCCGAGCACGGCCGGCTCGGCGATCCGGCGGTGAAGGACGCCGTGGGCACCATCGGCCAGATCCTCGAACAGGACAGCCTCCCCATGGCCGACAAGGCCCCGCAGCACCGCCGCTGAGGCCGGCCGGGAACGGCGCCGGTGCCCCGAGAGGGGGGCACCGGCGCCATTCTGTGGGCGGGTCCTCCACGGGGGGCTGGTTTCCGTGGCAGGGTGAAGCGGGCAAGCCACAGGGGGCAACACAAGAGGGGGACTCGTGATCGTTTGGATCAACGGCGCTTTCGGTGCGGGCAAGACCACCACCGCACGGGAACTGGTCGAGCTGATTCCGAACAGCACGCTCTTCGACCCCGAGGTCATCGACGGTGCGCTCACGCATCTGCTGCCGCCCAAACACCTTGCCGAGGTCAACGACTACCAGGATCTGCCGATCTGGCGGCGCCTGGTGATCGACACGGCCGCCGCGATGCTCGCCGAGCTGGGCGGAGTCCTCGTGGTCCCCATGACACTGCTGCGTCAGGAGTACCGTGACGAGATCTTCGGCGGCCTCGCCGCCCGCCGCATCGCCGTCCGGCATGTCCTCCTCATCCCGGCCGAAACGATCCTGCGGGAGCGGATAGCCGGCCGTGAGATCCCGCCCGGACTCCCCGACGGCGAGGCGCGCATACGGCAGTGGTCCTACGACCACATCGAGCCCTACCGGGCCGCCCTCGCCTCCTGGCTCACCGCCGACGCCCATCCCGTCGACACCAGCTCCCTCACCCCGTACGAGACGGCCGTCCGGATCGTCGAGGCCGTCAGCAACGGTGCCGTGCCCGTCTGCGACATCGTGCAGACCCCGGAGCCCACCGGCGAGACGGTCGCCTCGGGGGTGCTCCTCTTCGACGAGCAGGACCGGGTGCTGCTCGTCGACCCCACCTACAAGCCCGGCTGGGAGTTCCCCGGCGGTGTCGTCGAACCCGGGGAGGCCCCGGCCCGCGCGGGGATGCGGGAGGTCGCCGAGGAGACCGGGGTGCGGCTGAACGACGTACCCCGTCTGCTCGTCGTCGACTGGGAGCCGCCCACGCCCCCCGGCTACGGCGGTCTGCGCTTCCTCTTCGACGGCGGCCGCCTGGGCTCCGCGGCGGCCGAACGCCTGCTCCTGCCCGGCCCCGAGCTGCGCGACTGCCGCTTCGTCACCGAGCAGGAGGCCGCCTCCCTCCTCCCGCCCGTCCGCTACGAACGGCTCCGCCGCGCCCTGCGGGCGCGCGAACGCGGAGCGGCGGTGTACCTGGAGGCGGGCGTCCCGGTCGGCTGACGCCCGGCACCCCGTGCCCCGGTCCGCTCCGCGGCATCGGCCGGATCCGGGGACGTTCCGCCGCCGGAAAAGCCGGAAAGCCGACGGAGACCGGAGGAGGTCAGAGGGACCGAGGCCGGGGAAGGGCGGGCGCGGAGGGCTCAGCCCGCCGCGTAGTTGCGCAGGAAGAGCGCCTCCGCGACCGACAGGCGCTCCAGCTCCTCGGGGGAGACGCTCTCGTCCACGGCGTGGATCCGCGCCTCCGGCTCGCTCAGGCCGATGAGGAGGATCTCGGCCTTCGGGTAGAGCGAGGCGAGGGTGCTGCACAGGGGGATGGAACCGCCCTGGCCGGCGTACTGCATCTCCTGGCCCGGGTAGGCGGCTGCCATCGCGTCGGCCATCGCCCGGTAGGCCGGGCCGGTGGTGTCGGCGCGGAAGGCCTGGCCCTGGCCGATCCGCTCGGTGCGCACCCGGGCGCCCCACGGTGTGTGCGCCCGCAGGTGGGCCTCGAGCAGCTCGGTCGCCCCGGCCGCGTCGACGCCCGGCGGCACCCGCAGGCTGACCAGGGCACGGGCGCTCGCCTGCACGGACGGGGTGGCACCGACGACCGGCGGGCAGTCGATGCCGAGGACGGTGACGGCAGGGCGGGCCCACAGACGGTCGGCGACCGTGCCGGAGCCGATCAGCTCCACGCCGTCGAGCACCTTGGCGTCCTTGCGGAACTGCTCCTCGTCGTACCGCAGGCCCTCCCACACGGAGCCGCCGTCCAGACCGTCCACGGTCGTCGAGCCGTCCTCGGAGCGCAGCGAGTCCAGGACGCGGATCAGCGCGGCGAGCGCATCGGGGGCGGCGCCGCCGAACTGGCCGGAGTGCAGATTGCCCTCGAGGGTGTCGACCTGGACGCGGACCAGGGTCATGCCACGCAGGACGGTGGTGGCGGTGGGCAGGCCGAGGCGGAAGTTGCCGCTGTCGCCGATCACGATGGCGTCGGCCTCCAGCAGCTCCGGGTGCTCCTCGGCGTAGCGCTCCAGACCGCCGGTGCCCTGCTCCTCCGAGCCCTCGACGATCACCTTGACGTTCACCGGTACGCCGCCGTTCGCCTTCAGCGCGCGCAGCGCGAGCAGGTGCATGATGACGCCGCCCTTGCAGTCGGCGGCGCCGCGTCCGTACCAGCGGCCGTCGCGCTCGGTCAGCTCGAAGGGCGGGCTGGTCCAGCCGGCCTCGTCCAGCGGCGGCTGCACGTCGTAGTGGGCGTAGAGCAGAACCGTCTTCGCACCCTCGGGGCCGGGCAGACGGCCGTACACCGACTGGGTGCCGTCCGGGGTGTCGAGCAGGGCCACGTCCGTGAAGCCCTCGGCGCGCAGTGCGTCGGCGATCCAGCGCGCGGCCGCCTCGCTCTCGCTCCGCGGGTACTGGTCGAAGTCCGCCACCGACGTGAAGGCCACCAGTTCGGCGAGTTCCGTCCGCGCCCTGGGCATCAGGGAGGCGACGGTGTCGGCGACCGGATGCGACGGCATGGGCACGCTCCTTGTGGGTGCGATGTCGCACTCGTGGGTACCGGGGTGGTACTTCCGAGCGCTTCTGTCCTGTGGATGATCGTGTCAGAGCAGGCGCGCCCCGGCGTACGGGGCGTGCGCGCTGCCGATCCTCCCACAACGATCCACGGCGAAGGCCGCCGTAGGATGCGACAGACAGCAGCGGCAGCCGGCTTGATCGGGAGCGGTAGACCATCGTGAGCAGCGGGAACTCTTCGGCGGACGACGTGCGGGGCGGCGAGCGGCAGGTGTGGGACGTCGTCGTGGTGGGCGCGGGACCCGCGGGTGCCTCGGCCGCCTACGCGGCGGCGGTCGCGGGACGACGCGTGCTGCTGCTGGAGAAGGCGGAGCTGCCCCGGTACAAGACCTGCGGCGGAGGGATCATCGGCCCCTCGCGTGACGCGCTGCCGCCCGGTTTCGAACTCCCGCTGAAGGACCGGGTGCACGCCGTGACCTTCTCGCTGGGCGGCCGTTTCACCCGCACCCGCCGCTCCAAGCAGATGCTGTTCGGCCTGGTCGACCGGCCCGAGTTCGACCAGCAGCTCGTCGAGCACGCGCAGAAGGCCGGCGCCGAGCTGCGTACGGGCACCACCGTCCTGCGGGTCGAGCAGCACGGCGCGGCGGTGCCGGACCGGCGTACGGTCGCCGTGGTGCTCCAGGGCGGCGAGACGCTGCTCGCGCGTGCGGTGGTCGGCGCGGACGGCAGCGCCAGCCGCATAGGGGCCCACGTCGGGGTGAAGCTGGATCAGGTGGACCTGGGCCTGGAGGCGGAGATCCCGGTGCCGGACACCGTCGCCGAGGACTGGCGGGGACGGGTGTTCATCGACTGGGGGCCGATGCCCGGCAGTTACGGCTGGGTGTTCCCCAAGGGGGACACCCTGACCGTCGGTGTGATCTCGGCGCGTGGTGAAGGCGCCGCCACCAAGCGGTACTTGGAGGAATTCATCGGCCGGCTGGGTCTGGCCGGCTTCGAACCGGCCGTCTCCTCCGGGCATCTGACGCGCTGTCGGGCAGACGACTCGCCGCTCTCGCGCGGACGGGTGCTGGTGTGCGGGGACGCGGCGGGGCTGCTGGAGCCGTGGACGCGCGAGGGCATTTCCTACGCGCTCAGGTCCGGGCGACTCGCCGGGGAGTGGGCGGTGCGCATCGCCGAGGCGCGTGACGCGGTGGAGACCCGGCGCCAGGCCCTGAACTACGCGTTCGCGATCAAGTCGGGGCTCGGGGTCGAGATGGCCGTCGGCAAGCGGATGCTGGCGGTGTTCGCACGTCGGCCCGGACTGTTCCACGCGGCCCTGACCGGTTTCCGGCCCGCCTGGCGGGCGTTCAAGGAGATCACGCAGGGGGCGACCTCGCTCGGCGAGATCGTCCGCACCCACCCCGTGGCCCAGCGCGCTCTGACCGTGCTGGACCGCCAGATGGCCGAGTCCGCCGCATCCGGCGCGAAGGACCCGGTCAGTCCACGACCGTGATCCGGAAGACCGGGTGGTCGGGGGCGATCGCGGCGATCTCCTCGTCGGAGGACTTCGCCGTGACGCCCTGGAAGAACCGGCCGACCTGCCAGCCCCACCGCTCCAGATAGGCCCGCAGGACCGGCGGCTTCTCGGCGTCGGGCAGCTCCTGCGCGGTGAACCTCCGCACCTTCCGCCCGACGCGCAGCTCCCCGCCGCCCGCCGCGCGCATGTTGCGGACCCACTGGGAGTGGCCGCGGGCCGAGACGAGGTACTGCTCGCCCCGGTAGGTGTGCGGGTTGACCGGGATGCGCTGCGGCCGGCCGCTGGTGCGGCCCCGCACGGTCAGCTCGGCGGAGCCGGCGAGGCTGATCCCGTACCGGGCGAGACGGCCGACGATGCTGTTGAGACGGGTGTTCCACCGGCTGCTCTTGAGGTAGTACGGCTGCGGTGACGACGACACGGTGTCCCCTTCCTCGGTGACCTTGAGAGAGCAGTGCTCTCGTTCGAGAACAGTGTGCACGGATCGGCGGTCCATTTCAAGAGCAGTGCTCTCTTTCTGGTGCACCGCTCTGTTTCGTGTGCACTGCTCCGCAACTGTGGAACACTTCTCTCCATGAGCACTGTGAAAGGCGCCCGTGCCCGGGCCAGGACGGAGATCACCGCGGCGATCAAGGACGAGGCGCGCCGGCAGCTCGCGAAGGAGGGCGCCGCGAAGCTCTCGCTGCGCGCCGTGGCCCGTGAACTCGGCATGGTCTCCTCCGCGCTGTACCGGTACTTCCCCAGCCGCGACGACCTGCTGACCGCGCTCATCATCGACGCCTACGACTCCCTGGGCGAGGCCGCCGAGTCCGCGCACGCGGCGGTGGCCGGCGCCGAGCCCCTCGCACGCTGGACCGCCGTGTGCGAGGCGGTCCGCGGCTGGGCGCTGGCGCACCCGCACGAGTACGCCCTCATCTACGGCTCGCCCGTGCCCGGCTACACCGCACCGCGGACGACCGTCCCGGCCGCGGCCCGCGTCGGCCTGGTTCTCATCGGCATCGTGCGCGACGCCCACGAGCGGGGCGAGCTGATCATCCCTCCGCTGCCGGCCGAACTGCGCGGCGAGTCCGAGCGGATGACCGCCGACCTCGCGCCCGGCCTGCCGCCCGAGGCGGGGGCCGCGCTCGTCGCCACCTGGGCGCAGCTGTTCGGGCTGGTCGGATTCGAGCTGTTCGGGCAGTTCAACCGGGTGGTGGAGGACCGTGAGCCGTTCTTCCGGCACGCGGTGGTCCGGCTCGCCCACGGGGTGGGCCTGCGGCCGGCGCCTCCCGAGGGATCCGGGCTTTCCGAGGACTCCGAAGAAAAGGCGTGACCCCTTCTCCTGACTGGCGCCTCCCGGCCGACGCCTCCCGGCCGGGAGGCCGGTACGGGCCCCGCGGCGGCGTCGTGCCGGCGAGGAGAGCGCGCCCGTACGCACCGGTCGGCGTAGATCGCGTTGCGGCGGGCCGTGCGGTGCGCTGGGGTAGAGGGGAGAGACGCTTTCCCCAGCCCCGGACGGCGATTATGACGATGTCCCCCTTCGGCGCCGCCTTCGGCGGCTCGGACCCGTTCTCCGAGATCCTCAACCGCTTCTTCGGCATGACGCCCGCCGCCTCACCCCCGCGGGTGCAGCGCGTGCCGATCGGACGGCTGCTGACCGAGTCCGCGCGCGAGTTGATCAACCAGGCCACCAAACGGGCGGCCGAGGACGGCAGCTCCGACCTGGACACCGAGCACCTGCTGTGGGCGTGCACCCAGGTGGAGCCGGCCCGCGGACTGCTCGCCCAGGCCGGGGCCGACCCGGACCGCCTCGGCGCGGACATCGCCGAGGCCCTGCCCGGCGAGAGCGCCCTGCCCTCCGCGCAGCCCGGCCTGACCCCGGCGGCCAAGCGGGTGCTGCTGCGCGCCTACGAGCACTCCCGGGCGGCCGGAGTGTCGTACATCGGCCCCGAGCACATCCTCGGCGCCCTGGTGGACACACCGGGCGCCCCGGCGGCGCGCATCCTGGCCGCCCACGGCATCGAGGTCGACCAGGTGCGCCGCAGCGCCGACACGGCGTCCCGTCCCGACACCGCGCCGGGCGGGGAGGAGGCGCCGAGCGCCACCCCGACCCTGGACCAGTACGGCCGTGACCTGACCGAGGAGGCCCGGGCCGGAAAGCTGGACCCGGTGGTGGGGCGTGCCGCGGAGATCGAGCAGACCGTCGAGATCCTCTCCCGCCGTGCGAAGAACAACCCCGTCCTGATCGGCGAGCCGGGGGTCGGCAAGACCGCGATCGTGGAGGGGCTCGCCCAGCGGATCGTCAACGGGGACGTCCCCAAACCCCTGAGGAACAAGCGGGTGATCGCCCTGGATCTCACCGGACTGGTGGCGGGCACCCAGTACCGGGGCCAGTTCGAGGAACGGCTGAAGAACCTCATCGACGAGGTCAAGGCGGCCTCCGAGTCGACGATCCTGTTCCTGGACGAATTGCACAACGTCGTCGGAGCCGGTGCCACCGGCGAGGGTTCCATGGACGCGGGCAACATCCTCAAGCCGGCCCTCGCCCGCGGCGAGCTCCATGTCGTCGGGGCCACCACGCTCGACGAGTACCGCCGGCACGTGGAGAAGGACGCCGCCCTGGAGCGCCGCTTCCAGCCGGTCATGGTGCCCGAGCCCGGCGTCGAGGAGACCGTGCAGATCCTGGAGGGCCTGCGCGACTCCTACGAGGCCCACCACCAGGTCCGCTACAGCGACGACGCCCTGGTCGCCGCGGCCGAGCTCTCGGACCGGTACGTCACCGACCGCTTCCTGCCCGACAAGGCCATCGACCTGCTCGACCAGGCCGGGGCACGGGTGCGCCTGCGCTCCCTGAACCGGTCCACCGAGGTCGCGGAGCGCGAGGACCGGCTGGCCAAACTGCGCCGGGAGAAGGACCAGGCCGTTGCCGCCGAGGACTTCGAGCGGGCCGCCGAGCTCAAGGAACGGATCACCGAGGTGGAGACGGAACTGGCGGGGCTGGCCGAGCGCCGCGAGGGGGTCCTCGAGGTGACCGCCGCCGACATCGCCGAGGTGCTGTCCCGGCGCACTGGCATCCCCGTCGCCCAGCTGACCGAGAGCGAGAAGGAACGGCTGCTGAAACTGGAGGAGGCCCTCCACGACCGGGTCGTCGGCCAGGACGAGGCGGTCGCCGCGATCGCACAGGCGGTGCGCCGCAGCCGGGCCGGCATGAGCGACCCGAACCGGCCCGTGGGCTCCTTCCTCTTCCTCGGCCCCACCGGCGTCGGCAAGACGGAACTGGCCAAGACGCTCGCCGAGTTGCTGTTCGGCGACGAGGAGCGCATGGTCCGCTTCGACATGAGCGAGTTCCAGGAGAGGCACACCGTCTCCCGGCTCGTCGGCGCCCCGCCCGGCTACGTCGGGCACGAGGAGGCCGGCCAGCTCACCGAGAAGGTGCGCCGGCAGCCCTACAGCGTGCTGCTGTTCGACGAGGTGGAGAAGGCCCATCCGGACGTCTTCAACACCCTGCTCCAGGTCCTCGACGACGGACGGCTCACCGACGCGCAGGGCCGCACCGTCGACTTCCGCAACACCGTGGTCATCATGACCTCCAACATCGGCGCCCAGCGGATCCTGGCCCACCAGGGCGACGTCTCCGCCATCAAGGACCAGCTGATGGAGGATCTGCGCGCGAGGTTCCTGCCGGAGTTCCTCAACCGCATCGACGACATCATCATCTTCCACCGCCTGAGCGAGGAGGACCTCGGCCGGATCCTGGACATGCTGCTGGAGGGCAGCCGCCGCCGGGTGCGCGCCCAGGGCCTGGAGCTGGAGGTCACCGACGCCGCGAAGAAACTGCTGATCGCCCACGGCCACCAGCCGGAGTTCGGTGCCCGCCCGCTGCGCCGCACCGTCCAGACCGAGCTGGACAACCGCATCGCCTCCCTGCTGCTGAGCGACTCGGCCTCCCCCGGTGACACGATCGTGGCGGACGTCGACAAGGACGCCCTGGTCTGCCGGGTCGAACACCCGAAGGCCGCCTCGGCCGCCTGACCGAGGCCACGGCGCCGGCTGTCACCCCCACCGGCCGCCGGGGCGCGAAGGCGATCGTGGCGGCGACGGCGGCCGGTACGGCGACGCCGGTGCGCGCGGCCGGCAGGGAGACCCCGCCGGCCATGGAGCCGGTCACGGGCGGACCGAGCGGCATGCCGCCGTGGCCGAGGGCGGAGGCGGTCGCGACGCCGCTCGGACCGGCCGGCGCACCGGCGCGTTCCACGGCCACGGGGAAGAGATCGGCCAGTTTGAGCCCGGCGACGGCGAAGCCGGGCAGCGCCGCCCACGCCGACGGCGTGAGCGAGCGTGCCGTGCTCTCCTGCGCGGCAACCGGGTCCGCGTCCCCGCCCCGCCGGTCGCGCAAGCGGCTTGACTCGTGCAACTTCCGGCGTCAGCGGGCCTGGACGGTGAACGGGACGGTGAGGACATCGCCGTCGGCGAGGCGGAACTGTGCCCACAGGCGGTAGGTCCCGGCGGTCGGGAACTCGGCATGGACGTCGAGTTCCGGGCCGAACGTCGTGCCCGGCAGGGCGAGGACCGGGCGGCCGTCGGAGTCGGTGGCCTCGGCGTGCTCATGGGCGAAGGTCGTCCCGTCGGCGCGCATGACCACGACGTGGCCGGCGGCGGCGAGGTAGGGCCGCAGATCGTCGACCGGTTCGCCGGTGGCGGCGTCGGTGAGGACGTAGCGAAGATCGCTGCGGCCTCCGGCCTTCGCGTCGCCGTGCAGTTCGACGCGGACGCCGCCGACGACCACGCTGCGCGGCCCGGCCACCAGGGGCACCGGCGCGGGTGCGGTGCCGGGGACGGTGAGCACCTGCCGGGAGTGCACGCCGGCCATCTGCCCCTGCCGGCGGAACTCGGTGTTGATGATGTACCGCCCGGCGGTGGGGAAGGTGACGTCCACGGCGAGTTGGCCGGGACGGCCTGTCGGCCGCGGGTGGACGTGGGCGAAGCTGCCGAGGTCGGCGCGGGTGACGATGAGGTGCATCCACGCCTCGTGACTGCGGGTCAGGTCCTCCACCGGCTCGCCGGTGGAGGCGTTCACGACGGTGGCCACCAGCCGGGCCGGCTTCCCGGGGCGCACGCCGGCGGGCAGGTCGAGGCGGACGTCGACGCCGGCGTCGGCGGCGTCGGTCGCCGGCACCTCCGCGGTCATCATCACGCTCATCGCCGGGCGCATCGGCATGCCGGTGCCCTGCACCCAGGCCAGCTGGCCGTTCATGCCGCGCTCGGCGAAGTCCATCCGGCTGACCGCGGTCAGGCCGGCGCCGAGGGTGAGGGCGCCGGCGGCGACGGCGGTCAGGAAGGCGTACTGGCCGACCCGGGCGCGCAGCGAGGGGTGCAGGATCTCCGCGGCGCCGGCCGGGCGGCGGAAGCGGCGCAGCCGCAGCGCGTTGGCGAGCACGCTGACCGAGCTCATCGCCATCGCCGCGGACGCCAGCACGGGGTCCAGCAGCAGGCCGCCGTACCAGTACAGGGCCCCGGCGGCGACCGGGATGAGCAGCAGGTTGTAGCCGAACGCCCACGTCAGGCCCTGCTTCATGGTGGTGACGGTGCGCCGGGACAGGGCGATGGCGGAGACGATGCCGCGCAGGTCGCCGCCGACGAGGGTGATGTCGGAGGCGGCGATGGCGACGTCCGCGCCGGTGCCGATGGCGATGCCGACGTCGGCGGCGCTGAGGGCGGCGGCGTCGTTGACGCCGTCACCCGCGAAGGCGACGACGTGCCCCTGTTCCCGCAGCTCGCGGACCTTCGCCGCCTTGTCCGCGGGCAGCACCTCGGCGAGCACGTGCTCGATGCCGACCTGCTCGGCGACCGCGTGCGCGGTGGCCGCGTTGTCGCCGGTGAGCATCCACACCTGCAGACCCAGCGCCTTCAACTGGGCGACGGCCTCGTCGGATTCGGGCCGGACGGTGTCGGCGACCGCCAGCACCGCGGCCAGGACCCCGTCGACCGCGACGAACATCGGGGTGCGGCCGGCCGCGGCCTCGCGGCCGGCGGCGCCGGCGAGCGCGGTGACGTCCACGCCGCGGGCGGTCATCAGCGCGGCGTTGCCGACCAGTACGCGCTTCTCGGCGACCTTCTCCGCGGCCTTCCCGGCGACGACGGCGTCGATGCCGTGGCCGGGGACGGCCTCGAAGGAGCGCAGCACCGGCAGGCTCAGCCCACGGGCCGTGGCGGCGTTGACGATCGCCTCGCCGACGGGGTGCTCGCTGCCGGTCTCGGCGGCGGCGGCCAGGGCCAGGACGCCGTCCTCGGACCGGCCGTCCACCGTGGTGACCGAGACGAGGGCCGGCTTGCCGCGGGTGAGGGTGCCGGTCTTGTCCAGTACGACGGCGGTGACCCGGCGGGCGGTCTCCAGCGCGTCGCCGTTGCCGATGAGGACCCCCAGTTCCGCGGCGCGCCCGGTACCGACCATGACCGCGGTCGGCGTGGCCAGGCCGAGCGCGCACGGGCAGGCGATGATCAGCACGGCGATCGTGGTGCTGATCGCCATCGTCAGCCGGTCGGTGTCCGGCCCGAACAGCGTCCACGCGACGAACGTGACCGCGGCCAGCGCCAGCACGACCGGCACGAACCACGCGGAGACCCGGTCGGCGAGACGCTGCAGCGGCACCTTCGCTCCCTGGGCGTCCTCGACCAGCCGGACGATCTGCGCCAGCGCGGTGTCCGCGCCGACCGCGGTGGCCCGGATGACGACGGTGCCGGTGTGGTTGAGCGTGGCGCCGATGACGGTGTCACCGACGGTCTTGTCCACCGGCAGGCTCTCGCCGGTCAGCATGCTCTCGTCCACCGCGGTCGTGCCGTCGGTGACGACCCCGTCCACCGGCACCTTCTCACCGGGCCGCACCCGCACGAGATCGCCGACGACGACCTGCTCGACGGGGATGTCGCACTCGGTGCCGTCGCGCAGCACCCGGGCGGTCTTCGGCGCGAGGCCGACCAGGGCGGTGATCGCCGCGGCGGTCCGCTTCTTCGCCTTCGCCTCCATCCACCGGCCGGCCAGGACCAGGGCCAGGATGACCAGCGAGGTCTCGAAGTAGATGTGCAGCGGCAGCCCCCACCGCTCGGCGGTTGCGGGCCAGAGGACGACGAAGGCGCTGTAGGCGTAGGCGACACCGGTGCCCAGGGCGACGAGCGTGTTCATGGTGGTCGACCGGTGCCGGGCCGCGGCCCACGCGGCGCGGTAGATGTCACGGCCGGCCCAGAACTGCACCACGGTGGCCACCACGAGGACGGCCGGCATCAGCCAGTCCATCGCGTCGAGGGGGAGCGGCACGTACATCAGCACCATCAGGCCCAGGCCGGCGGCGAGAGTGATCTGCCATGTGCGCTTGAGCGTGGTCAGGCGCGCCTCGTCGCCGTCCTCGCCCGGGGCGTTTGCGGCGGTACCGGGGCGCTCGGCGGCGGGCTGGGTCTCGTGGCGCGGGGTGGCGGTGTACCCCGCGCGCGTCACCGCGGCGGTCAGCTCCTCCAGGCCGACCCGGGCCGGGTCGAAGCGGACGGTGGCGACCTCGGTGGCCAGGTTGACCTCGGCGGCGATGACGCCGTCGACCCGGTTCAGCGCCCTCTCCACCCGGCCGACGCAGGAGGCACAGGTCATGCCGCCGATGTCGAGGGTGCAGCCGGCGCTCGCCCCGGTCGCCGAGGCGGCGGTCGGTGCGGTGGTCGTCATTTCGGTCTCCTGAGGGGACGTCTTCTGTGGGAACGGGGTGTTCCGGCCACGACTGAGGGTCCGGGCCGGCGGGTGGACCCGGACCGGCGGTTTCGCCGGGTCCGGCTGGTCCCGGTGAGCGGTTCGCAGGGGTGAGGGTGCGTACCTTCCCCGGTGGGCGGCGGGTGTGCCCGGGACGGTGAAAGGGACCGCCGCCCGGGGCCGGATGTGCCACCGCGGCGGCGGGTGTGCCCGGGACGGTGAAAGGGACCGCCGCCCGGGGCCGGATGTGCCACCGCGGCGGCGGGAGCGGCCGGGCCGGCCCCCGCCGCCGCGGTCGTCACCGATGCCGCGGGGCGGGATTCCGGCGGCCTCAGCAGTGGGCGTACTCGTACGGGCGCAGCAGCATCGCCGCGGCCATCGCCGGGAGCATGAGCACGTGCCCCCAGAGCATCAGCGCGGCCTCGTCGATGAGTCCGAGCGCCATCGGCACGAACAGCACCAGGAAGGGCACGTACATCGCCGCGCCCATCTCCGCGATGGGCCGCCAGCGGTGGCCGCGGAACCTCATCCACGCGGACATGGCGGCGGTCATGTTCGTCGCCATGATCAGCGCGCCTGTGTACGGGTTGCGCATCAGCCCGGAGGCGCCGACGGAGTCGAGGACGACCCTCCACACGGGGTGCAGGGCCACCATGCCGACGGCCATCACCACGACCATCTCGAGGAAGTGCCGGACGAACTTCTTGGCGCTCAGGCGGTGCTGGGGGTGCGCCGGGGTGTGGGTGGGCGTGCTCGAGGCCGGGGTCGCACTGTGCACGGCAGATCTCCAGTTCTCCAGTGGTCGGTGGGGGCGGGGTCAGGGGACGAGGGTGTAGCCGGCCTCGTCGACCGCGGCGGCGATGTCGGCGCGGTCGACCGGCTGGGAGGCGGTGACGGTGACCGTGCCGGTGGCCAGGTCGACGGTGACCGACTCGACGCCGGCGACGCCCGCGATCTCCTCGGTGACCGCGCGCCGGCAGTGCTCGCAGGTCATGCCGGTCACGGTGAAGGTGGTCGAGCCGATGAAGGTGCGGGGAGTGCTGGGCAGCATGGAATTCCTCCGGTGCTTCGGTGAGTGGCGGTGTGGTCGGTGACAAGAGTCGGTGCGCAGGGGGGTGCGTCTCACCGGGGAAATCGCCGGGTTTTTCGCCGGGGCCACAGGGCGCGGCCGGGCGGTGACCGGTGCCGGGCCGACGCGGCCACGGGCTGCCGGCCGGAGCGCGGTCCCGCGTCCCGGCCGGCGGTGGAAGGGGACACGGCTGCCGTCGGCGGGGTGACGGTTGGGGCGGCGGGACGACTCGGGCTTTCTCTTCCGGAGGGAGGGCGGGTGCCGGGTGCGGCCTCCACGCGTGCCGCCGGCCCGGTCACTCGTACCAGGAATTCCGCCGGGTTCCGTCCCCGGGCCCGTCCGGAGCATGCCCGTCCGCATCGATACCATCGGTTGCGTGCTGGCCGGACGTGACACCGAACGCGCAGCGATCGCCGATCTGCTCGACGCGGCCCGTGGGGGCAATGGGGGGGCGCTGGTCGTGCGGGGTGTGGCCGGGGCCGGCAAGTCGACGCTGCTGGCCGACGCCGTCGCCACGGCCTCGGACATGAGGGTGCTGCGCACCTGTGGTGTGGAGTCGGAGTCCCCGCTGGCCTTCGCCGCGCTGCAGCGGCTGCTGTGGCCGCTGCGCGCCGGGCTCGACCGCCTTCCGGCACCGCAGCGGGCGGCGTTGCGCGCCGCACTGGGCGAGGCCGAGGGCGCGGGCGACCGGTTCCTGGCGTTCCTGGGCACGCTGAGCCTGCTGGCCGATGCCGCCGAGGAGTTTCCGGTCCTGGCGGTCGTCGACGACGCGCACTGGCTGGACGACGCCTCGGCGGCCGCGCTGCTGTTCGTCGCCCGCCGGCTGCAGGCCGAACGGGTCGCGCTGGTGTTCGCCGCCCGTGACGGCGACGCGCGCCGCTTCGACGCCGACGATCTGCCCGACGTCGTCCTCGGGGGCGTGACCGGCGAGGCCGCCGACACCCTGCTGTCGGCCCACGCCGGCGGCACCGTCGACCCGGCGGTGCGCGACGAGCTGGTCGCCGGTACCGGCGGCACCCTGCTGGCCCTGGCCGAACTGGCCGGGGTGCTCACCGCCGAACAGCTGGCCGGCCGGGCGCCGTTGCCGGCCCCGCTGCCGCTGACCGGCGGGGTGGAGCGCGCCTTCCTGGACCGCTGCCGGCGCCTGCCCGAGCCGGCGCAGCGGTTCCTGCTGGTGGCCGCCACGGACGACACCGGCCGGCTGACCGTCGTCCGCGACGCCGCCGCCCGGCTCGACGCCGGGGCCGACGCCCTCGACGCGGTCGAACGGGCCGGGCTGCTGCGCGTCGACGGCGACACCGTCGACGTCCATCACCCGTTGGTGCGCTCCGCGGTCTACCGGGCGGCGACCAGCGCCCAGCGGCGGGCCGCGCACCGGGCGCTGGCCGACGTGCCGGACCTCGACCCCGACCGGCGCGCCTGGCACCTGGCCGCCGCCACCGACCGGCCGGACGAGACGGTCGTCGCGGAGCTGGA
>NZ_BAAAHG010000033.1:0-73838 GCF_039525155.1 Streptomyces thermoalcalitolerans
CCCGGTTACATTCCGAACCCGGAAGCTAAGCCTTACAGCGCCGATGGTACTGCAGGGGGGACCCTGTGGGAGAGTAGGACGCCGCCGGACAAGATTTGAAAAAGGGGAGGGCCCCGCACCCGTGTGGTGCGGGGCCCTTCTGCATTTTCCGCCTGTTTGCCCGCGCGGTGGCAGGGGCGTCGGGCCTCGGGCCGGGGCGGTATTTCGGGTGAGGAGGACGGCACCCGGGTATTACGGTGGCCGGCATGACTACCACGGCCCCCGGACACTATGTGATTCGACCGGTACGCACCGAGGAGTGGCCTGCTGTCAAAGCGCTGCGGCTGCGCGCGCTCCAGGACCCCATCGCGCATCTCGCCTTTCTGGAGACGTACGAGGACGCCGTCGCCAAACCTGACTCCTACTGGCAGGAGCGGACGGCTCAAGCCGCCGTGGGGGCGACCGATGCGCAGCAGTTCATCGCGGAGGGTCCGGACGGTGAGTGGGTCGGCAGTCTGACCGTGTTCGTGGAGGAGGCCGGTACCACGGACTGGGCCGGCTTTCCGGTCGAGCGGCGGCAGGGGCACATCGTCGGCGTGTACGTCCGTCCCGAGCACCGTGGGTGCGGGCTGACCGAGGTGCTCTTCGACGAGGCCCTCCAGTGGGCCTGGGACGTCGGGGTGGAGCGGGTGCGGTTGATCGTGCACGAGAACAACGGGCGGGCCCTGCGCTTCTACCAGAGGATCGGCTTCCGGCCGAGCGGGGTCACCGTGCCACTGGAGGGGCACTTGGACGAGTCCGAGCTGGAGTACGTCCTCGAGCGCCCCTGAGACGTCACGCCGGGAGGTCGTCGTGGGGCCAGCGGGCGCGGGCCTGTTCGAGGGAGCGGAGCAGGGCCAGGGTCGGCAGCCCGTGGTCGGCTCCCGTGGCCAGCAGCTCGGGGAGCTGGGGGAGCGGGGCGACGGCGGCCACGTCGTCCAGGACGAGGGTGAGTGGTGGGTCGAGCCGACCGGAGGATGACCGTTCGGCCATGCGCCGGCCGCGCTCGACCACGCTTGAGGCGAGTGCCGTCAGAAGAGGCATCGCACCAGGGTTGGTGCGGGGATCCTCGATGGATTCCCCCACCAGATAAAGCGTTCCCCCTTCGTTGATGAAGGAATCCAAGGCGAGCGCATCAGTTCGGTGCGGAGTGCAGGCGTTGCGGACGTTCACCGTGAACAGTGAGGACAGTGCACGGCTGGTCAGTTCCTGGGCGATGTCGCGGCGTTCGGGGTGCGAGGTGAGCGCCGCCTCGAGTTCGCCGGCCGATCCGGAGGCGGCCCTGGGGTTCGTGCGCAGGATGCGCACCGCCTCCTGAACCTGGGTTCCCTGGGCCCAGCGGTGGACGTGGCGGACGGTGCGGCCGTCCACGGCGGCGGCGTGGAGGAAGCTGCGCAGGAGGGTTTCCGCGGTGTCCGCTATCGCCTGGTCGATTTTGGCGGTGGGGCGGATCGGGGCGAGGAGGGTCATGGCTCTCGCCGCCGCCGTTTTCTTGTCCTCGCAGCCCGCGATGGGGGACCAGTGGAGACGGGCCGGGGTGTCGCACAGGTGGGCGGGGTCGTAGAGGAGAACCGGGCCCAGTTTGGCCCGGAGGTCCTTGGTGTCCTGCCAGAGGGCGGGGTTGGAGGTGATGACCAGGGCCGGGCCTGCCGTGTCCCGGATGACCTGGGTGGCTGTCGCCCGGCGGCTCTCCTTCGGTGCGACGAGGATCTTCTCCCACCCGCTGACGGATTCTGCCTCCGCCGGGCCCTGGGGTGCCACCAGCGGTGTCCTCATCAGCGGCGTCTTCGTGAGAGGCGGTGCCACCGGCGATGTCTCCACCGGCGATGTCTCCGCTGACGGTGTCTCCGCGGGCGGTTGCTCCGTCAGCCGCGTGTCCATGAACGGTTGTTCGGGCTCCGTGGCCTTCCGCTGGCCGGGGATCTCCCGCGGCACCGGCGCCGGCGTCTCCCGGGGGCCCGGTGCCGGTGCCGTCGCCTTCATCCGTCTGCGCAGTCTTCTGGCCTTCCACCGGGCCACCGTGCCGATCACGAACACGGCCAGCACGAACAGCACCATCAGCTGTCCGATGAACAGCCCCCAGAACAGTCCGTACCCCGACAGCTGCTCCGGCGGCGTGTCCGGCCAGGCGCCGCGGATGTCGTGCGGGTCGGCCATGAGGTGGCGCATCGCCAGCGGTGTGCGGGTGAAGGCGAGGTGAGATGGCCAGGAGCCGTGGGCGAACAGGCCGGAGAGTCCGGTGGCCGTCCACACCAGCAGGGTCATGCCGAGCAGGAAGGCGAGGATGCCGACCAGCAGACCGTCGGGAATGCCGCCCTGGCCGCCCTGGCCGTTTTGCCGTCCCTGCCGGTGGTCACGGTTGTCCGGTCTCACGCGTGCGTCTCCCCTGGGGGGTGTCATTCGAATCGTGCCGTGGGCCGCGGGGGTCGGCACCGCACGGCTGCCGCGTTGTCGTCGCTCGCCGGCGCTCCGCCGCGTCGGCTTCTTCCGTCCTCATCCCTCTCTCCGCCTTGCGGCCGTGCGTGCCGAGCCCCGCTCGACGCCGTCACAAGGCACCGCTTACCGGAGCCGGCCCGGTCCAAACGGCACCCCTTAGGCGACCGTCGACTCGGAGGAGCCGTCCAGGTCGGCGATGTGCTGTTCCATGAAGGCCGCCGCCCGCTCCTCCGCCTCCCGTTCGGCGGCGCGCAGCGCGTCGTGGGAGAGGAGGTCGCTGGAGGACTCCGTCATGGCGCGGTCGGTGAAGACCAGGGGGCGTTCGGTCTCGGTGACCAGGTGTTTGACCACCTGGACGTTGCCGTTGACGTCCCACACCGCGATACCGGGGGTCAGGGTCGGGATGATCTCGACCGCCCACCTGGGCAGGCCGAGCGCCCGGCCGGTCGCCCGCGCCTCGTCGGCCTTCTGGGCGTAGATCGTCCTGGTCGACGCCATCTTCAGGATGGCTGCCGCCTCCTTGGCCGCCGCTCCGTCGATGACGTCCGACAGATGGTGCACCACCGCCACGAAGGACAGGCCGAGCCGTCGTCCGAACTTCAGCAGTCGCTGGAACAGCTGTGCCACGAACGGGCTGTTGATGATGTGCCAGGCCTCCTCGACCAGGAAGATGCGCTTCTTCCGGTCGGGGCGGATCCAGGTGTGCTCCAGCCATACGCCGACGATCGCCATGAGGATGGGCATGGCGATGGAGTTGCGGTCGATGTGGGACAGGTCGAAGACGATCAGCGGGGCGTCCAGGTCGATGCCGACGGTCGTCGGCCCGTCGAACATGCCGCGCAGGTCGCCGTCGACCAGGCGGTCCAGGACCAGGGCCACGTCCAGGCCCCAGGCGCGTACGTCCTCTATGGCGACGTTCATCGCCTCGGCCGACTCCGGCTCCGGGTGCCGCAGCTGTTCGACGATGTCGGAGAGCACCGGCTGGCGTTCGACGATCGTCTCGTTGACGTAGGAGTGCGCGACCTTCAGCGCGAAGCCGGAGCGCTCGTCCAGGCCGTGGCCCATCGCGACCTCGATGATGGTCCTCAGCAGGGCGAGCTGCCCGGTCGTGGTGATCGCCGGGTCCAGCGGGTTGAGGCGGATGCCGTGGTCCAGGGCAGCCATCGGGTCGAGCCGGATGGGAGTTATCCCCATCTTCTCCGCGATCAGGTTCCACTCGCCGACGCCGTCCTCGCCCTGGGCGTCCAGCACGACGACCTGGCGGTCGCGGAAGCGCAGCTGGCGCAGGACGTAGGTCTTCTCCAGGGCCGACTTGCCGTTGCCGGACTCGCCGAGGACCAGCCAGTGCGGGGCGGGGAGCTGCTGGCCGTACAGCTGGAAGGGGTCGTAGATGTAGCCCTTGCCGGAGTACACCTCGCGCCCGATGATGACGCCCGAGTCGCCGAGGCCGGGGGCGGCGGTGGGCAGATAGACCGCCTGGGCCTGGCCCGTGGATGTTCTCACCGGCAGCCGGGTCGTCTCGACCTTTCCGAACAGGAAGGACGTGAAGGCGTCCGTGAGAGCGGTCAGCGGGTCCCGCATCAGAGCATCAGCCCCTACCTTCGGATTCCGGTGGCGAACGGGAGAGTGTTCACGAAGGCACGGTGGTGCTCGCGGTCGCACCACTCCAGCTTCAGGTAGGACTTTCCGGCCGCGGCCCTGATGGTCCGCTTGTCGCGGGCCAGGGCCTCCGGGGAGCGGGCGGAGACGGTGATGTAACCGACGAGGTTGACGCCGGCGGCGCCGCTGGCGAGGTCCTCGCCTCGCTGGTCGAGGCGGTGGTGGGCGGCGATGTCGCGCGGGTCGACGGTGCGGTTCATCTTGGCGGCACGGCTGGCCTCGGCGATGTCGTTGGTCTTCTCGGTCAGCATGCGCTCGATGGCGACCTCGGTGGGTTCGAGGTCCATCGTGACGGCGACCGTGCGGATGACGTCGGGGGTGTGGACGAGCAGGGGCGCGAGGAAGTTCACGCCGACCGGGGTCATGGGCCACTCCTTGATCCAGGCGGTGGCGTGGCACCAGGGTTCGCGGGTGGCGGACTCGCGGGTCTTGGCCTGGAGGTACGTCGGCTCCCTGGCGTCCAGCTCGGCCGGCCAGGCGTTGCGCTTGGTCATCGCCTGGATGTGGTCGATGGGGTGGTCCGGGTCGTACATGGAGTGGATCAGCGAGGCCAGCCGTCCCTGGCCGAGCGGCTGCCGTACGCGGATGTCGGCCTCCTGGAGCCGGGAGCAGATGTCGGTCAGCTCGCGGGCCATGATGACCGCGAGACCGGCGTCCCGGTCCAGCTTGCGGCCTGTCCGGGGCCGGGCGGCGCGGGCGATGGCCTGGGCCTCGGCGGCGAGCTCGCGGGTGTAGTGCATGCAGGCGACGAGATAGGCGCGGTGCTGCTCGCTGCTGGTGGAGACCATGGACTGCAGCTGGTCGTACGACTCCCGCAGCCAGGCCGGTGCGCGGTCGTCCCCGCGCAGGGCGACGTCCTTGGCGTGGGCGTCGGGGTCGGCGGGCAGCGTGCGGGCGAGCATCTGCAGGCGGGTGACGAAGCCGTCGCCGTTGGCCACGTGCTTGAGCAGGGTGCCGAAGCGGTCGACGAGGGCTTCCTGGTCCTCGGAGTCACGCAGGCCGACGCCGGGGCCCTCGATCTCGATGGCGGCGGTCACCGTCCTGCGGTCGGCGTGCAGCAGGACGGCGATCTCGTCCGGCCCGAACGGTGCGGAGAGCCAGGTGATCCGGCCGATGCCGGGCGGCGGTCCGATCTCGACCTCCTGTCCGTCCAGGCGTGTGCCGGCCTCCATCGCGTCCGAGCGGTAGACGGCGCCGCGTTTGAGGGTGCGTCTGTAGGAGCGGTTGATCTCGAACCACTTGTAGAACGTGCGGTGCCGGTACGGCACGTAGACCGCGGCCAGGGCCAGCAGCGGGAAGCCGACCAGCAGCACGATGCGCAGGGACAGCATGGGGACGACGAGTCCGCACACCATGCCCAGGAACGCGCCCGCGATGATCAGGGCGATCTCGCCGTTCTCGCGGTTGCGGCCGATGAACGCGTTCGGCCGTGCGCGGCCGATCAGATAGGTACGGCGGGGCGTGATCGTGGGGGACATAGGGGACTCGGTCGTCAACGCCCTTCACCTCCCGTGCGGTGGGTACTGCTGTTGCGGGTCCTGCCGGCATGCGGACTGGTCACCGGGCTGGGTGCCCGGGGAGCGGGTGCGGCAGCGGGTGTGGGTGCGGAGGGCGCGGGTGCGCTGCCGCCGTCCGGGACGCGTGTGCTGTGTGCGGCGACGCCGCCGGAGGCGGGGTTGGCCGGGCGCGGGGCGGTGGACGAGGGGCCGCCGCCGCTGTGGTCGGTGCGGGTGCTGTGGGTCTTGATGCCCTGCGCGACCAGGGTCGCCGGGGAGCTGATGACGGCCGCGGCCTTGCTCTCGGCGCTCCGCATGATGCGGTTGTTGCGGCCGGCCGCGATCTCGTCGCCGAAGCCGGGGACGAAGCGGTAGATCATCGCGCTGGCGAAGATGGCGAGCAGGATGATGGCGAGGCCGGAGACGACCGCGGAGAAGGCGCCCGGGCCTTCGTCGCTGGAGGACAGGGCACCGGCGAGTCCGAGCACGATCACAATGATCGGTTTGACCAGGATCACGGCGATCATGATTCCGGCCCAGCGGCGTACGTGCCCCCACAGATTCTTGTCGACCAGTCCGGCGTAGACGACGGTGCCGAGCAGGGCGCCGACGTAGAGCAGGGCGGCGCGGATGACCAGCTCCAGCCAGAGCACGCCGGCGGCGAGGATGGTGACGAGGGAGACGACGATCAGCATGATCGGGCCGCCGCCGATGTTCTCTCCCTTGTCGAGCGCGGCGGCGAACGTGCCGAAGAAGATGTCCGCCTGGTTGCCGGTCGCCTTCGCGAGCACGTCGGAGACGCCGTCCGCGGCCGAGACGACCGTGTGGAGGATCAGCGGGGTGAAGGCGGAGGCGAGGACGGTCAGCCAGAGGAAGCCGACCGCCTCCGAGATCGCGGTGGGCAGCGGCACGCCGCGCACGGCCCGCTTGGCCACGGCCAGCAGCCAGAGCAGGAGCGTGAGGATCGTCGACGCGGCGAACACGACCGCGTACTGCTGGAGGAACTTCTGGTTGGTGAAGTCGACGTTCGCCGTCTCCTGCACGGCCTTGCTGAGCTTGGTGACGGTCCAGGAGGCGGCGTCGGCGCAGCCCTTGGCGAGGGAGGAGAGGGGGTCGAGGGTGGCGGAGGGGTCCTCGTACACCGAGGTGTCGCCGCTTCCGCTGTTGCCTCGTTCGCAGTACTCCCTGGCGGGGCCGCGGATCAGGTCGCACGTGTTGTCGCTGTCCGTCGGCGAGGGGCTCGGATCGGGCGTGGGCGCGGCGAAGGCACGGGTGGCCAGCAGCACGGCGCCGGCCTGTACGGCGGCGACGGCAGCCGTCACCTTGAGGACGGGGTGGTTAGCGCGCATATGTGAACCCTCCGTATTCCTCGACGGCCTTCGTCATGTCGTCGGCGGTGGAGGCTCTCTGGTCGCGCCCGATCGGCACGGGGCCGTCCTTCTGCTGGAAGTCGATGATCTTCCAGTCGTTGTCGACCCACTTCAGCTGGTAGGTGGTGGTGTACCAGCTCTCGGTGACAGGGTTGGTCGACGTCTTGCCGGACAGGCCGAAGAGCGAGGTGTACCAGACCGAGACGGTCGCCTGGTCGTCACGCAATGATGTGATCTTGGTGCCTACCGGGATGACCCGGGAGATGAAGGTCTGACCGGCCGGTGCTTTGCCGTCCTTGTCGAGCCCGATGTTCTTGAGGAAGTCCTCGCTCGCGTACGCGCGGTCCAGGTCCGCCTGGCGGCGGGCGGCGACTTCGGGGGTGTAGAGGGCGTTCACGATCCGGCGCCGCCGGTCGGTGTCGAACATGTCGGTCGAGCCGAGGACCACCGAGTAGTTCGCGGCAGCGCTCTGCGCCCCTTGCTCGTTGCGGGCGAACCCGGAGGGGATGCCGTCCTTCTTCGTCTCCACCGGCCGTGTCCCGCTCGCCGCGGTCGCGGCGGCCTTCGGCCGGTCGCTGTCGCCGCGGTCGGAGGCGGAGGACGACGAGCCGTCCGAGCGGTTCGCGAAGGCGATCGCGGCGATGAGGAGGACGATCACGGCGACGGCCGTGATCAGGCCGTGGGAGGAGGAGCGGCTGCCGCGCCGGGCGCCGCCGTAGGGATCGCCGGGCCGGTCCGGGAGCCGGGTGCGGGTCTGTCCGCCCTCGTACGGTCCGTCGTCGGCGCGCCGTGGACCGCCGTACCTGTGCTCGTCTCCGTGGCTCATGCCCCGTACGCCCCCTCGACCTCGTACCCGACCTCGTACCGGAACGCGTGGAAGTACGACGGTAGCCGCGCTGGTTCCCGCGTGAACGCGGTGTGGTGACTCGACATCAGGGAAACGCAACCTCAGCCGGTGGGCACGGTGGGTGGGTGGGGGTAGTGGGGGCACCAGGCGCGCCCGGAGGGGTCTGGCCTGCGGCGCGGGCGGAGCACCGTGCGCGGCATGCGCGGGTGTGCGCCGGTTGGACGACTTATACGGCCATGCCGTACACGATGGTGAAGAGCGTGCCGAGCGAGCCGATGATGAACACCCCTGTCAGGCCGGCGATGATCAGCCCCTTGCCCTGTTCGGCGCTGAACGTGTCACGCAGGGCCGTGGCGCCGATGCGCTGCTTGGCCGCACCCCAGATGGCGATGCCGAGGCACATCAGGATGGCGACGGCCATCACCACCTCGATCATCACCTTGGCCTCGTTGCCCAGGCTGCCGAAGGGGCCCCAGTTCGGAGCGATCCCGCCGATGATGGTGTTGATGTCTCCCTTGTCGGCCGCAAAGAGCATGTAACTCACCGCCCCTGTTGGGTAGTTCACGTTCCCTGTCCTTGTGCAGAGGTCAGGGCTATTCTCGCCGACAATCACGCCGGCGATGTCGACTTGGCGCTATTGCCTTATGCGTTTGGTATGCATCGTCACTCTGTGTATCACGGCAGGTCACGCCGGGCAATGAAGTCCGAGCGGAACCTGTTGTGTGGTCCCGTCGTTGATGTTTTTTCACCGTCCGTCACGGTTTTTGACGGCCAGTCGGGTGTGTGACCGCTTCGATGGTCTCACGGGTCTCACGCCCGCGGGCCGCGGTCCCGTCGCCCGGCCGGTGCAGGCGGGGCGCACGGGAGAGGGCCGAGGTCCCGCTGCCCGGCCGGTGCGGGCGGGGTCGCACGGGGGCGGCCGTCGTGCTGCCTTGCGCCCTGTGTGTGATCACTCCAAAAGCACAGGGGGCGCCTCTAGACTGTCGGCGGCGTACTCCTGGGCGGTGAGGGGAGGTTGACGGTGCGTAGGGCATGGATCGTCGCGATCGCCGCCGTCGGCACCGTGTTCAGCTTCCTCGCCCTGCTCGTCGTGGGGGTGTACGTCGCCGCCGGGAACATCGCGGGCGGGGTGGGCGGCGGATCCGTGGGACTCGCCAAAGGTGCGGTGCCGGCCGCGTACCGGCATCTTGTGCAGAAGTGGGGCAATCTCTGTCCCGCCATCAATCCCGCGCTGCTGGCCGCCCAGCTGTACCAGGAGAGCGGATTCAACCCGAGGGCCCAGAGCCCCGCCTCGGCGCAGGGGATCGCCCAGTTCATCCCGGGCACCTGGGCCAGGCACGGCATCGACGGCGACGGCGACGGCAAGCGCGACGTCTGGGACCCGGACGACGCGATTCCCTCGGCCGCGGCCTACGACTGCACGCTCGCCCGGTACGTCAAGAGCGTGCCGGGGAACCCGACCCACAACATGCTCGCGGCCTACAACGCGGGCCCGGACGCCGTCATCAGCCACCAGGGTGTGCCGCCGTACGCGGAGACCCGGAACTACGTCAAGCGCATCACGGCTCTGGCGAAGAGCTTCGCCGCGCCCGTCGGGCGGGTCGCTCCCGCCAAGCAGGCCGCCGGGGCCATCGCCTATGCGCAGAGCAAGCTCGGCACTCCTTATCTATGGGGTGGGAACGGCACGGCCGAGCAGGGCGGGCGGTTCGACTGCTCGGGGCTGACCAAGGCGGCGTACGCGAGCGTGGGGATCACTCTGCCGCGGGTCGCCAACGATCAGTACAACGCCGGTCCTCATCCCAAGCGGAGCGAGTTGCTGCCGGGCGATCTGGTGTTCTTCTCCGACGATCCGACCGATCCCCGGGCCATCCGGCACGTGGGCATCTACGTCGGCGGCGGGTACATGATCAATGCGCCGAGACCGGGGGCGGTGATCCGGTTCGATCCCATCGACACACCGGACTACTTCGGGGCCACCAGAGTCACCGCAGAGGGAGCGAAAGCTCTACCCACCTCCGCGTGAATCCAGTCCCTGAGCTGCGGTGATGAATCTCTCTTCGATAACGTCTGCGTGATCATTCGGTGGAGTACGGAACGTATCCAACGGTGTCGTGCGTTGCTGTTGGCGTAGTGGATCTACAACTACGGGGGTGGGCAGGAGCGGCGCACGCGGGGTGCGCCAGGAACGACACGACGAACGACACGACGAAGGGGCCGCAGCGTCATGGCTGGACTCGCTGATTCCGGGTCGAACCCCGACGTCAACCTGCTCTACGACATCAACGGGCTGGCCAAGGACGCGCCGCGCTGGTTCGACCGTGTCATGGAGTACGTCGGTGAGTACGGGCTGCTGCTCGCCATGGTGCTGCTTGTGCTGGGGTGCTGGTGGTCCGTGCGGCGCCGGGGCGGTACGGAGGCGGCGGCGACCGTCGCCGCGCTGATGTGGGCGCCGCTCGCGGCGGGCATCGCGGTGCTGGTGAACGTACCGATACGGGAGTTTGTGAAGCGGCCCCGGCCGTTCCTGGACCACCAGGGGCTGGAGGTCCTGGTCACCGGGAAGACCGACTACTCGTTCGTGAGCGATCACGCGGCGGTCACCATGGCGATGGGGGTCGCGCTCTTCGTCGCCAACCGGCGGTTCGGGCTGGTGGGCATGGGGCTGGCGCTGCTCGAGGGCTTCTGCCGGGTCTACATGGGCGTGCACTATCCGACGGACGTCGTGGGCGGGTTCGCGCTGGGCACGGCCGTCGCGCTGCTGCTGTCCCCGTTGGCCATGGCGCTGCTCACACCGCTGCTGAGAGCGGTCGAGGCAACGGCGTGGGGCGGGTGGCTGGTGTCCGCGCGGAGTTCCCGGGTGCGGCGGGACGAGGCGGAGGCCGACCGCGACGGTGCGCGGGAGCCGGCGTCGGCGGAGGAGCGGGACCTGGCGGCGTAGGCGGAGGAGCGGGACCTGGCGGCGTAGGCCGCCCCGGCACCCTGGCGGCCCTGGGCAGGCTGCCGGAGCCCTGGACCGAAACCCGCGCCGGACCTGCGCCGGACCTACGCCGGACCCGCTGTTGGACCCGTGCTGGACCCGCTGCCGGACCTATGCCGGACCCGTTGCCGGAGCTGCGCCGGACTCGCTGCCGGGCCCGCTGCCGAACCCGCCGCGGGAACCGCTGGAACCTCCGCGTGCCCCCGCTGGGATCTCCACGTGTTCTTCCCATGGGCATTCCGTGATCTCACCGCACTTTCGGCGGAGGTTCACTCCTCGTTCACTTACGGCCATGAGCGGCTTCACTTGTTCTGCCTAATGTCGGCCTTGCCCGGTGCCGATGTGCCTTCCGGCGCATTGGCGTCGCCCACACTTCGCACGCCGCCGATCAGGACGGCGGCTCCTGGAAGGAACTCAAGTGAAGCTTCAGCGCAAGAACCGGCGAGCACTCGCTCTCGGCGCTCTCGCCGTCTCCGGCGCCCTGGCCCTCACGGCGTGCGGTTCTGACGACACCGGCGGCACCAACGGCGCCGGCGGCGACAGCACCATCGCCTCCACCGGCTCCATCACGTGCGACGACGCCAAGGGGCAGCTGCTCGCGGACGGCTCCTCGGCGCAGAAGAACGCGATCGACGCCTGGGTGAAGCAGTTCAGCCGGGCCTGCGGCGTGCAGATCAACTACAAGGGCGGCGGCTCCGGCGCCGGTGTCACGGCGTTCACCCAGGGGCAGGTCGCCTTCGCCGGCACCGACTCCCCGCTGAAGCCCGAGGAGGTCGCCGCCTCCCAGAAGGTCTGCACCGACGGCCGGGGCATCGGCCTGCCGATGCTCGGCGGCCCGATCGCGGTCGGCTACAACCTTCCCGGGGTCGACGACCTGATTCTGGACGCCCCGACCCTGGCCAAGATCTTCGACAGCAGGATCACGAACTGGAACGACCCGGCGATCAAGAGGCTGAACCCCGACGCCGACCTGCCCGACCTCAAGATCCAGGCGTTCCACCGCTCGGACGAGTCCGGCACCACCGACAACTTCACCAAGTACCTGAAGGCCGCCGCGCCGGACGACTGGAAGTACTCCGGCGGCAAGGCCTGGCAGGCCCAGGGCGGTCAGGCCGCTCCGCAGTCCTCCGGCCTGGCCCAGCAGGTGAGGCAGACCA
This sequence comes from Streptomyces thermoalcalitolerans, assembly GCF_039525155.1. Classification (NCBI taxonomy): domain Bacteria; kingdom Bacillati; phylum Actinomycetota; class Actinomycetes; order Kitasatosporales; family Streptomycetaceae; genus Streptomyces; species Streptomyces thermoalcalitolerans. The sequence goes on from NZ_BAAAHG010000033.1 coordinate 11,958, forward strand.
ACGGCGCCATCGGCTACTTCGAGCTGTCGTACGCCAAGGGCATGTCCACGGTCGCCATCGACACGGGTGCCTCCGCCCCGGTCAAGGCCACGGTCGAGAACGCCTCCCGGGCCATCGCGGACGCCAAGATCGTCGGCACCGGCAAGGACCTGTCGCTGGAGCTGAACTACACGACCAAGGCCGAGAACGCCTACCCGGTGGTCCTGGTCACCTACGAGGTCGTCTGCGACAAGGGCAACAAGAGCGACACCCTGCCGGCCACCAAGGCGTTCCTGCGCTACATCGCCGGCGAGGAGGGCCAGAGCCTGCTCGCCCGGAACGACTACGCCCCGATCCCCGAAGAGATCATCGGCAAGGTCCGCACCACCATCGAGGGCCTGAGCTGACCCGTGCGGCCCGGTCCCCGCGCCAGGGGCCGGGCCGCACCGTCCGGTGCACCGCCGCCAGGCGCCGTACGACGCGTACGGCCCCGCAGACCGGAGAACTCGATGGACACAGTCACCCACCAGCCCCAGGCGGGCACCCTGGTGCCCCCTCCACCGCCGAGTGCGGCCGAGCGGAAGCGTGCCGCCCGCAGCGCCGCCCGCGGTGCCGCCCACCCCGGGGACCGGATCTTCCTCGGCCTCTCCCGCGGCTCCGGCATCCTCCTGCTGCTGATCATGGCCGCGATCGCGGTCTTCCTCACCTACCGTGCGTCCCTGGCCATCGGCCGGGACCACGGCAACTTCCTGACCACCTTCGAGTGGAACACCCACCAGGACCCGCCGGTCTTCGGCATCGCCGTGCTGGCCTACGGCACGGTGGTCTCCTCGGTCATCGCCATGGTCCTCGCGGTTCCCGTCGCGGTCGCCGTCGCGCTCTTCCTCACGCACTACGCACCGCGCCGGCTGCGCGGCCCCATCGCCCATGTGGTCGACCTGCTCGCCGCCGTGCCGTCCATCGTGTACGGCCTGTGGGGCGCGCTGATCCTCGTTCCCCACCTGAACGGCCTGTTCGGCTGGCTCGACGACCACCTCGGCTGGACCGGGATCTTCTCCTGGGAGGGCGGCGCTCCCCGCTCGATGCTCACCGTCGGCATCCTGCTGGCGATCATGATCCTGCCGATCGTGACCAACGTCAGCCGTGAGGTCTTCCGCCAGGTCCCGCGCACGCACGAGGAGGCGGCCCTGGCCCTTGGCGCCACGCGCTGGGAGGTCATCCGCATGGCGGTGCTGCCCTTCGGCCGCTCCGGGGTGATCTCCGCCTCGATGCTCGGTCTGGGCCGTGCGCTCGGCGAGACGATGGCCGTCGCCACCGTGCTCTCGCCGGCCTTCGACATCAGGGCCAGCCTGCTCGATCCGGGCGGCGGCACCTTCGCCCAGAACATCGCGAGCAAGTTCAGCGAGGCGACGGAGTTCGGCCGTGACGCGCTGATCGCCTCCGGGCTGGTCCTGTTCGTCATCACGCTGCTGGTCAATGGCGCGGCTCGCATGATCATCGCTCGCCGCGAGGAGTACGCGGGGGCCGCCGCATGAGCCACGCAGCCATCGCCGACACCGTCGCCGACAGGAGCCCGGGCAGTCTGCACGGGGCCGGACTGCCCCGGTGGTCCCCGTACGCCATCGCCCTCGGGGCGCTGGCCCTGGCGGTCCTCGTCGGCACGCTCGGCGACCTCCACAGCCGCATCCAGTGGGGGCTGATCGCGGCGGCGCTCTTCGTCCTCGGCCTGTACGGCGCCTCCGCGCGTGTCGAGGGCCCGCGCCGGGCCAAGGACCGGCTCGCCACCAGCCTTGTCTGGGCCGCCTTCCTGCTCGCCGTGGTGCCGCTGGTCTCCCTGATCTGGACGACCCTCACGCGCGGCGTGAAGGTCCTGGACGTCCACTTCCTGACCCACTCCATGGGCGTGGTCGCCGACACCGAGCCGGGCGGCGGCATCCACCACGCCATCGTCGGCAGCCTCCAGCAGGTCGGCCTCGCCACCCTGATCGGCGCGCCGATCGGCGTGCTCACCGCGATCTACCTGGTGGAGTACGGGCGCGGCGGACTGGCCCGGGCCGTCACCTTCTTCGTCGACGTGATGACCGGTATCCCGTCGATCGTCGCGGGCCTGTTCATCCTCAGCCTGATGCTGATCCTGAAGATGCAGCCCTTCGGCTTCGCCGGCTCGCTGGCCCTGGCCATCCTGATGATGCCGGTCGTGGTCCGCTCCACGGAGGAGATGCTCAAGCTCGTGCCGAACGAGCTGCGTGAGGCGTCCCTCGCCCTGGGCGTGCCGAAGTGGCGGACGATCCTGAAGGTGGTCCTGCCGGCCTCGGTCGGCGGCATCGCCACCGGCATCGTGCTGGCCGTCGCCCGGATCGCCGGGGAGACCGCCCCCGTGCTGCTGCTGGTGTTCGGCAACCCCTTCATCAACAACAACCCCTTCGAGGGGGCTCAGGCCTCGCTGCCGCTGTACATCTACCAGCAGTACGCCAACAGCGCGGGCTCCGGCGCGGCGTACGACCGTGCCTGGGCGGCCTCGCTCACCCTGATCGCCTTCGTGATGGTCCTCAGCCTGGGGGCCCGCGGCATCGCCCGCTGGAAGGCGCCCAAGACCGGTCGCTGACGCGGCCACCAGCGATCGAAGACGGGAAGTGAAGCAGTCATGGCCAAGCGCATCGACGTCAGCGGGCTCACCGCCTACTACGGCAGCCACAAGGCGATCGAGGACATCTCGATGACGATCGAGCCGCGCTCGGTGACGGCGTTCATCGGCCCCTCCGGCTGCGGCAAGTCGACGTTCCTGCGCACCCTCAACCGCATGCACGAGGTCACTCCGGGCGGCCGGGTCGAGGGCAAGGTGCTGCTGGACTCCGAGGACCTGTACGGCGCCGGGGTGGACCCGGTGGCGGTGCGCCGCGAGGTGGGGATGGTCTTCCAGCGGCCGAATCCTTTCCCCACCATGTCGGTCTTCGACAATGTGGCGGCGGGCCTGCGGCTGAACGGCAAATACAAGAAGAGCGAGCTTGCCGACATCGTCGAGAAGTCGCTTCGGGACGCCAACCTCTGGAACGAGGTCAAGGACCGGCTGCACAAGCCGGGGGCCGGTCTGTCCGGCGGTCAGCAGCAGCGGCTGTGCATCGCCCGCGCCATCGCGGTCGAGCCGGAGGTGCTGCTCATGGACGAGCCCTGCTCCGCCCTGGACCCGATCTCGACCCTCGCCATCGAGGACCTGATAGGCCGGCTGAAGCAGCGGTTCACGATCGTCATCGTGACGCACAACATGCAGCAGGCGGCACGTGTCTCGGACCGTACGGCGTTCTTCAACCTGGCCGCGGTGGGCAAGCCGGGCCGGCTGATCGAGATCGACGACACCGAGCGGATCTTCTCCAACCCGTCCGTGCAGGCCACCGAGGACTACATCTCGGGCCGTTTCGGCTGATCCGCGGCTGGTTTCCCGGCCCCTCGCGGTGCTGCATGGCGGTGCCACCGCGAGGACGCAGAAGGACCCGCCCCCCGGGGCCCGGGGCGGGCCCCGTGTCTCTCTCCGGCCGGGGCGGCCGGCCGTTCACTCGGCGACTTCGGTGCGTTCCCACCACTGGTAGACGGTGGCCCGTCCCTCCTCGGTGTTCTCGTGGCGCGAGGTGACCTTGTAGTGCTCGTATCCCCCGAGGTGCGGGATCTTCAGTTCCTGTCCCGGAGGGACCACCGGTACGACGGTGCCCGCGAGGTCCTCCGGCCCGCCCTCGAGGAGTGCCTTGACAGTCATGTTTCCAGTGTCGTCGCGCCGGGCCAGGCTGCTACACGAAGACTGGCTGCGCGAGGGCCTGCTGCGCGAGGACCTGCTGCACGAGAACCGGCTACCCGAGGGCCAGCTGGATCAGCCAGAAGACGCAGGCCGCCACGGCCGCCGCGGCCGGCATGGTGATGAACCAGCCGAGCACGATGTTCTTCGCCACGCCCCAGCGGACCGCGTTCACCCGCTTCGTCGCCCCCACGCCCATGATCGCCGAGGTGATCACATGGGTCGTGGAGATCGGCGCCTTGAACAGGTACGCCGTGACGAACATGATCGACGCGCCGGTCGTCTCGGCGGCGAAGCCCTGCGGCGGGTCCAGTTCGATGATCTTGCGGCCCAGGGTGCGCATGATGCGCCAGCCGCCCGCGTAGGTGCCCAGGGACAGCATGAGGGCGGAGATCAGCTTCACCCACGTCGGGATGGGGTCGCCGTAGTCCGACACATCGGCGATGACCAGCGCCATCACCACCACACCCATGGTCTTCTGGGCGTCCTGCAGGCCGTGTCCGAGCGCCATTCCGGCCGCCGACACCGTCTGGGCGATGCGGAAGCCGCGCTTGGCGCGGTGCGGATTGGCCCGGCGGAAGATCCACAGGATCGCCGTCATCACCAGGTAGCCGGCGACCAGACCGATCAGCGGCGACAGGAACATCGGGGCGACGATCTTGTCCAGTACGCCGGACCAGTACACCGTCGTACCGCCCGCCAGCGCCGCGCCCACCATGCCGCCGAACAGCGCGTGCGAGGAGGACGAGGGCAGGCCGAAGTACCAGGTGATCATGTTCCAGGTGATGGCCCCGAACAGGGCGGCGAAGAGGATGCCCATCCCCTTGCTGCCCTCGGGTGTCTGGATCAGGCCCTCACTGACGGTCTTGGCGACCCCGCTGCCCAGAAAGGCGCCGAGGAGGTTCATCATCGCGGCCATCGCCAGGGCGGCGCGCGGGGTGAGGGCGCGGGTCGACACCGATGTCGCGATGGCGTTGGCCGAGTCGTGGAAGCCGTTGGTGTAGGCGAAACCGAGGGCGACCAGGATGGTCAGTATCAGCGCGAAGGTGTCCATGGACGCCTCAGGACTCCTTGACCGCGATGGTCTCCACCGTGTTCGCCACGTGCTCGAAGGCGTCCGCGGCCTCTTCCAGGACGTCCACGATCTGCTTGAGCTTGAGTACCTCGATCGCGTCGTACTTGCCGTTGAACAGGTGCGCGAGGAGCTTGCGGTGGATCTGGTCCGCCTGGTTCTCCAGGCGGTTCACCTCGATCCAGTACTCGGTGAGGTTCTCCATGGTCCGCAGGTGCGGCATGGCCTCGGCCGTCAGCTCCGCCGCTCTGGCCAGGACCTCGATCTGCTGTTCTATGCCCTTGGGCAGTTCCTCGATGTTGTAGAGGACGACCAGGTCGACGGCCTCCTCCATGAAGTCCATGATGTCGTCGAGGGAGGAGGCGAGGGAGTAGATGTCCTCCCGGTCGAAGGGGGTGATGAAGGAGGAGTTCAGCTGGTGGAAGATTGCGTGCGTCGCGTCGTCACCTGCGTGTTCCGCCGCCCGCATACGCTCTGCGATCTCGGCCCGGGCGGAGGTGTCCGCCCCGAGCAGTTCCATCAGGAGCTTCGAGCCGGTGACGATGTTGTCCGCGGACGCGGCGAACATGTCGTAGAAGCTCGTCTCCCTGGGGGTCAGACGGAAGCGCACGTGGGATCCTCGGGGTGCTTCGGTTTCGGTCAGGGTGATGCTAAAGGCATCATTCGGCCACGGCTAAGGGGCCGTCCCCAGTGTCACCCATCGGGTACGGCGCTCCGCACGGGGGGCTTGCCAAGGATCCTGCTGCCCCGTGAAGTTCGTTACGATATACCCGGCAGGGGTATATCTCCGCCTTTCTTCTTTTCTTTGCCTGTCCGTATCTATCCGTAACCCATCCGTGACCCATCCGTACGGATCCGTACGGTTCGCAGAGGAGGACGCGATGACGACCACCGAGGCCGGCGCGGCAGCGCCCTCCGAGGACAACGGGCACGAGACCGTCACGTACGGGTATCACCATCAAAAGGGTGAGCACCTCAAGCGGCTGCGCCGGATCGAGGGCCAGATTCGCGGGTTGCAGCGGATGGTCGACGAGGACGCCTACTGCATCGACATACTCACCCAGGTGTCCGCCTCCACCAAGGCCCTGCAGTCCTTCGCCCTGCAACTGCTGGAGGAACACCTGCGGCACTGCGTCGCCGACGCGGCGGTCAAGGGCGGCTCGGAGATCGATGCGAAGGTGGAGGAGGCCACGAAGGCGATCGGGCGGCTGCTGCGGACCTGAACCGAGCGGATCCGGTCACCGGCCGGTGCCGGCCTCACGCTCCTCGGCCACCCGCAGCACCCTGTCGATGCTTTCCAGACTGAGCCGTTCCTCGGCCGCCGAGGCCGCGATGATCAGGTCTCCGCACAGCTCTATCTCGGCGAGAGCCACGTGGTCCTGAACCGCTCTTCCGCGTGTCAAAGCCACGTGCATCACCTCATTCCCTGCCGTTGCCGGGCTTTTCGGGGTCCCGCCGTCACCGGCCCGCCGCTCGTTCCCGTCCGCCCGGCACGGAGCAGGAGGAGGGGAGAAGAGGCGGGGAGCATGACGACAGGACCCAGGGTAAGGAGCGGTCTACGCGCCGCGCATGGCACGGAAGGGCTAGTTCGCCGGTCATTTCCGGCTGGTCACCCCTGTTTCTCGGCGATCCGTCCGGTGTAGATGTCCTGCGCCCGCGGCAGGGTCACGGTCACCGGGATCCCGAAGGCGTACAGGTGGGTGGTCGAATGGACGGCCACGGCGCGGTTCCGCTGCCCGTTGACGAAGGCGAAGCGCTGGCGGATCTTCCGGATGCGCCCCTGGTCGTCGAGATAGACGTCGAACGGGACCAGGGGCGTGGCGAACCCTTTCGCCGCCGCCTTCAGCGCCACCGCGTCGGCCGCCGAGGCGTTCTTCGCGGCCAGGGCCAGATCGGCGGTGCCCCGGTAGTGCCGTACCGCGACCCCGAAGATCTCGGTCCTGCCGACGAAGATCGCCGTGCGGGTGCCGCGCAGGACCTCGGCGGCGGCGTACGGGTCGGTGGCGCCGCCGGTGACCAGATTGCCGTCGACGAGCGAGGCCGTGTCGATCCGCACCCACTTGTCGGCGGGCACCCCGGCCCCCCGGTTCTTCATGAACAGGGCGCCGGGCGTGAGGATCTCGGTGATCGGCAGATGCTCGGCGGTCCCGGTCGGCTGCTGCGGCAGCACCAGCGTCAGCTGTCCCCGCTGCCCGCGGAAGTCGTAGACCCCCGTGCCGCGGATCTTCACACGGGTCCCGCCGGTGGCCATCTCCATCGACGTACGGGCCTGCGCACTGCCCGCCTCCAGCAGCACGTCCGGCGCCTGGCGCAGGGTCTGCACCGGGTCGGCCACGGCACGCGCGTCCTCGGCGGCGACGTCGGCGCAGCCCGTGACGCACACGCAGACCAGGAGCCCTGCCGCGAGGATCGTGCCCTTCGGCCTCGCTCGCGCGGAGGTGGCCCCTGGCCGCTGCCGCTCCGTCATTGCCTGCCTACCCCCAGCGCTCCGTCCGTCAAGGGCCCCTGTCGTCCGGTCAACGACGGGCGGGCGGCCCCCGTCACGCGCCCACCGGAGCGACAGCCGGCCGCAACGCGCCGTTCACCTGGCGTGGATACGTTCGTCGTCGTGGCGTACTCGGCGTCCTCGGCGTTCTGCGCGGAGCGCGCTCCCGCTCTCGGGCCTTCCGGGGGCCGAAGGGGCCTGGCGCACGGCACGACGACCGTCGAGCAGGGCCGCTTCTGCCTGGCCCGCACGGACGCGGAGGGACACGCGCGCGGCGCGGCTTGGGCGGCGCGCTGCAGCCAGGATGTGCTCCAGCCGGGTGTCTTCAGCCGGAGTGTGCGGCCTCGGGCAGCTCGTCGATCAGGGCGCGGTCGCCGGGCCGGGTCAGCCGGGCGCGGGCCTCGGCCGGGGGAAGCCACAGGACGCGGTCCACTTCCTTGTTGGGCGTGAAACGGCCCGCGACGGCCTCGGCGGCCCAGTAGCGCACGTGTTTGGGGCGGTCGCCCACCCGGTAGGTCACCGTGCTCAGTTCGGTACCGGGGACGGCGCTGTAGCCCGTCTCCTCCGCCACCTCGCGCAGGGCCCCCGCGAGCGGGTCCTCGCCGGGGTCGAGCTTGCCCTTGGGGTGCGACCAGTCGTCGTACTTCGGCCGGTGCACCACGCAGATCTCGAGGGTGCCGTCCGACGGGGAGCGGCGCCACAGCACGCAGCCGGCCGCCAGGACAGGCGCATCGGGGGTGCCGGATGCGTCAGGTGCGTCGGACGCGCCGGGCTTGTTGTTCGAGGAAGTCAACGGTTCCTCACCACCTGTCAGTTGGCGCCGACGGTCTGCTTCTGCCGCGACTGCTGGAAGGCGAACCTGGCCGCCTCCGCCTCGTGCCGCTGATCGGTGTGGAGCACACCGAGCGCATACGCCGCGTCGGCGGGAACGGTGCTCCCGGCCGTGGGGTCCGCCGGGTCAGGGTGCCGCTGTGCCACGCCGGCGCCTCCGGGCGTCAATGAGCATCTCCTGGATGTTGCGCAGGGGCAGGCCGTCCGGATCCGTCGCATGCCGGGTCCATTCGCCGTCCGGGCCGAGGTGCCAGGAGGAGGTGGCGTCGGACATGCCGGCCTCCAGCAGCCGGTTCAGGGCTGCCCGGTGGCCCGGGTCGGTGACCCGGACCAGCGCCTCGATACGGCGGTCGAGGTTGCGGTGCATCATGTCGGCGCTGCCGATCCACACCTCGGGCTCGCCGCCGTTGCCGAAGATGAAGACACGGGAGTGCTCCAGGAAGCGGCCGAGGACCGAGCGGACGCGGATGTTCTCCGACAGGCCGGGCACACCGGGGCGCAGGGCGCAGATGCCGCGCACCCACACGTCGACCGGCACTCCCGCCCGGGACGCGCCGTAGAGGGCGTCGATGACCGTCTCGTCGACCATCGAGTTGACCTTGATGCGGATGAAGGCGGGACGCCCGGCGCGGTGGTGCTGGATCTCCTTGTTGATCCGTGAGACCAGACCGTCGCGCAGGGACTTGGGGGCGACGAGCAGCCGCCGGTAGGTCTCGCGGCGGGAGTAGCCGGAGAGGCGGTTGAAGAGGTCGGAGAGGTCGGCGCCGACCTGCGGGTCGGAGGTGAGCAGGCCGAGGTCCTCGTAGAGGCGGGCCGTCTTGGGGTGGTAGTTGCCGGTGCCGACATGGCTGTAGCGCCTCAGGATCTCGCCCTCCTGACGCACCACCAGGGACAGCTTGCAGTGGGTCTTCAGCCCGACCAGGCCGTAGACGACATGGCAGCCGGCCTCCTCCAGCTTGCGCGCCCACTTGATGTTGGCGTGCTCGTCGAACCGGGCCTTGATCTCGACCAGGACGAGGACCTGCTTGCCGGACTCGGCGGCGTCGATGAGCGCGTCGACGATGGGGGAGTCGCCCGAGGTCCGGTACAGGGTCTGCTTGATGGCGAGGACGTCCGGATCGGCGGCGGCCTGCTCCAGGAAGGCCTGGACGGAGGTGGAGAAGGAGTCGTAGGGGTGGTGCAGCAGCACGTCCCGTTCGCGCAGCACCGCGAAGATGTCGGGCGGCGAGGCGGACTCCACCTCCGCCAGGTCGCGGTGGGTGCGGGCGACGAACTTCGGGTACTTCAGCTCGGGCCGGTCCAGGCTGTGGATCCGGAACAGGCCGGTGAGGTCGAGCGGGCCGGGCAGCGGGTACACCTCGGCCTCGCTGATCTTCAGCTCCCGTACCAGCAGGTCGAGCACGTCGCGGTCGATGGACTCCTCGACCTCCAGGCGGACCGGCGGCCCGAAGCGGCGCCGCATGAGCTCCTTCTCCAGGGCCTGGAGCAGGTTCTCGGCGTCGTCCTCCTCGACCTCCAGGTCCTCGTTGCGGGTGAGCCGGAAGGTGTGGTGCTCCAGGACCTCCATGCCCGGGAACAGCTCCTCCAGGTGGGCGGCGATGACGTCCTCGAGGGGGACGTAGCGGCCCGGGGAGCTCTCCAGGAAGCGGTTCAGCAGCGGCGGCACCTTGACCCGGGCGAAGTGGCGGTGGCCGGTGACCGGGTTGCGGACGACGACGGCCAGGTTCAGGGACAGGCCGGAGATGTACGGGAAGGGGTGCGCGGGGTCGACGGCCAGCGGCGTCAGCACGGGGAAGATGCGGTTCTTGAAGAGCGTGAACAGGCGGGCCTGCTCCTTCTCCGTGAGCTCGTTCCAGCGCACCAGATGAATGCCCTCCTCCGCGAGGGCGGGCGCGACGTCCTCGTGGAAGCAGGCGGCGTGCCGGGCCATGAGTTCACGCGAGCGCGCCCAGATCATCTCCAGCACCTCGCGCGGTTGCAGGCCCGAGGCGGACCGGGTGGCGACCCCGGTGGCGATGCGGCGTTTGAGACCGGCGACCCGGACCATGAAGAACTCGTCCAGGTTGCTGGCGAAGATCGCGAGGAAGTTCGCCCGCTCCAGCAGGGGCGTGCTCGGGTCCTCGGCGAGTTCCAGGACGCGCTCGTTGAAGGCGAGCCAGCTGCGCTCCCGGTCCAGGAAGCGGTCCGCGGGCAACTGTTCGCTCCCAGCCGGCGACTCCGCGTAGCTGTCGAGGTCGGAGTCGAGGTCCGGTGCCAGACCGGAGACCGTGGCCGCCACGGTGCGCGGGCGGTGCGCGGCGATGGAGCCCACGGAGGGCTGAGGGGTGCGCAGGGAGGCGCGGCCCGCGGCGCCTTTCCCGACAGGGGAAGGGTGCGGCTGCGCTGCCTGGGAGTCTTGCTGCCTCATGAACCCATTCTTCCGCGCAGGGCGCGGGACAGTCGCGTCGAGGAGCACGGGCGGGAGCACGACGGCGCGCCCCTGGGGGAGCGGCACGGGCTCGGGCGCGGCGGGCTTCATCGGCCGAGCGTCGCGAGCCCGTCTGAAGCAGCGGTTACGGAGCCATGACCTGCGGGATATCCGGGCGGCGGCTCGCGGGGGACCACCGGTGTCCGGCCCGGCCGGTCGGGTCGACCGGATGCGCTGTCGGTCGACCAGGTGTGCTGCCGGTCGGCCGAGTGTGCGAAAGGCGGTGGCGGCCGCCGATGACTGCCCGCTTCCGGCCATGACACCGGGCCCGCAGCGGACACGGCCCTGCGGACGAAGCCGCACGGGGGGAAAGCCGTACGGGGGAAAGCCGCACCGGCAAAAGCGGACCGGAGTGCCGGTGCCGTGGGGCGGCGCTCCGGTGGCCGGAGATCAGCTCTCCGTGCGGTACATGAGGTCGGTCTCGTACGTCGTGAAGCCCAGCCGTTCGTAGACCGACACGGCCGCCTTGTTGTCGGCGTCCACGTACAGCATCGCCGTCGGCAGCCCCTGCGCGGCCAGATGCCGCAGACCGATCAGGGTGAGGGCCTTGCCGAGGCCGCCGCCCTGGGCACCGGGGCGGACCCCGAGGACGTACACCTCGCCCAGCCGCTCCTCCTGGTGGACCTTGGTCCAGTGGAAGCCGATCAGCCGGCCGTCGCTCTCGCGCTCGGCGAGGAAGAACCCCTGCGGGTCGAACCATGGCTCGGCCTTGCGGTCGTCAAGGTCCCGCTGGGTGAGGGAGCCCTGCTCGGGATGGTGGGCGAACGCCTCGGCGTTCACGGCGAGCCAGGCGGCGTCGTCCTGCCCGGGCACGAAGGTCCGTACCGTCACCCCCTCGGGCAGCACCGGCTCCGGCAGCTCGAAGTCCTTCAACGGCCGCCGCATCTGGCGCAGTTCACGGAACAGGGTCAGCCCGAGGACCTGTGCGAGATGCCGGGCGGAGGAGTGTCCGCCGTGCGCCCACACCCGCAGCCGCTTGCCGGACGCGGTGAGCAGCGCCGCGCCCAGCGCCCGCCCGTGCCCGCGTCCGCGGTGCGCCGGATGCACCACCAGCTCGGCGGCCGGCGCCTCCACCGGGTCGGTGTCCTCCAGCTGTGCGTATCCGACCAGCTCCCCGCCGGCGCGCAGCAGCAGATGCGACACCCCGGCCCGGGCACCGCCGCGCAACTGCAGCCGCCCCTGCTCGGACACCGCCTGCTGCCCGTCGTGCCGGGCGGCCGCCGCCAGCAGCTCGAGCACGGCGTCGACCTCGTCCGGCGAGAGCTCGGTACGGGTCTCGAGGGAGCGGGCGGGGGGTGTGGAGTCGTCGCTGGTCATGGCACGAGGTTAACGCGCCCGCACCCTCCTGTCCGGGTGGTCCGTCCCGGCCCGGCAGCCTGGCAGCGGCCGGGTCTCGGGCCCCGGAGAACGGATGGTGACCGGTGTTCGACCGGCTCAGACGCGGTGCCGGCCGCTCTTCAGCCCGTCGATGAAGGCGGACCAGGAACCGGCCGGGAAGACCAGAGCGGGACCGCCCGGAACCTTGCTGTCACGGACGGGGACGACGCCGGGGAGTCCGTCCGCGACCTCCACGCAGTTGCCACCCTCCTGATTGCTGTAGCTGCTCCTGCGCCACACGACGCCGTGCGGATCGGGACGGGAGATGCGCTGCATGATGGTTGCCCTCCATCACGGACCGGATCATGTCGAGCGACATGAGTGGGGGCAGAGCTGCCGCCCGCAGCCGATCGTAAGTCAGCGCCAAGTGCCTGACATCGTCCGGTTCTTCGATGAGTTGGCCGTAGTGCGCGCCTTCCCTGTACGCGACCTCCGAGCCGTCCGGCAGCGTGAGGAGCGTGAGCGATCCGCCCATCACAGGGTGCTCTCCCTGGTCGAAGGGCAGGACCTGCACGGTGATGGAGGTTTCCTCCGCGTCCCCGAGCAGTCGCTTCAACTGCTCGTGCATCACCGCGTGACCACCGACAGAACGTCTCAGAACCGCCTCGTCCAGAATGACCCACAGGTCCGGCCGGTCAGGCGCACCGAGGCGTTCCTGACGTTCCATGCGGGCGGCGACCCTCTCCTCCAACTGCTCTTCTCCGGTCAGCGTTTGACCGACACTCAGGACTGCTCGTGCGTAGGCCTCGGTCTGCAGCAGGCCCGGCACCACATGGGCCGCGTACTCACGGATGGACACGGCCCTCTCCGCGTACGCCATGAACATCCGTGACCAGTCGGGGAACGCCTCCCGGTACACGTACGGCCACAGGTCGACCAGCAGGTTGTCCGCGTTGAGGGCGACGTCCAGCGCCTGCGCCATGCGCAGGGTCGGTTTTGCCCCGCAGGCGCGTTCGATCTGGGCGATCCGGCTGCTCACCACATGGATCTTCCTGGCGAGTTCGGCCTGGGTCAGTCCGGCGGCCAGACGGAGTCGGCGGACCCGTGAACCGAACAGCGCCGCCATGGACGTACTGGGGTCAATTTCCTTGGCCAAGGCGTCACTTCCGTTTCTTACGAGTTCTTACGAGTTGGGGGGTAAGGCCACGCCATCTTCCGAAAGTAGGGCTCTGGGCCGACTCTTGAGCGCGGAACGTGATGAATCGTGCACGAAGGGTGGACAGGCCGTGCTGACAGGAACGACCGCTCCGGGGGAAGGCGTGGCGCCCAACGCCCGTACGTTTGCCGCGCAGTTCGCCTCCACGACCCGAGGCGCACGGCTGGCCCGGCGTGCTGCCGTGCGGTGCGTGGAGGAGTGGGGACATCCGCCGGAGTCGGACGCGTCGTGCACGGTGGCGCTCATCGTCGGCGAGCTGGCGGCGAACGCGGTGCGGCACGGCCGGGTCCCCGGCCGCGACTTCGCCCTGAGTCTCACCCTCGACGCGACGGCCGGCGTGATCCGCATCGAAGTGGCGGACGCCGCCTCGGACAGACGGCCACCGATGACCGCGCCCTCGTGTCACCCCGACGGGGAGTCGGGCCGTGGCCTGCTCCTGGTGGACGTGCTGGCCAGGAACTGGGGATGGGCACCTCGCCGACCCGTGGGCAAGACGGTCTGGGCGGAGGTGTCCTTGTCCTGACCGGCCTCCCGGCCCGCCCCGGTGCCCCGGTGCCCCGGTGCCCCGGCGGCATGGTCCGCCGGCGCCCGGGAACCCGGAATGCCTGGTGCGGCTTTCCCGGCGGCCTCGCACACGGCATGGCCGGGACGCCGCGCGGTCGGGACATCGCACGGTCGAGCAGACGCGGGCGCCGGTACGGGCCGTCGTTCTGGTCTGGTCCGGACCAATGCGGCGTAGGCAGCCGGTCCTCACACCTCGTGTGTTGTGGTGCGTGTCACAGGGTGCCTACGGTGAGAGCTGCGTGAAGAAGGCCCTGGACCGGCCGAGCGGCGGCGCGGTCGGGGAGCTTCCACACGAGGAAGTGATCCTGGTGCCCATCACCTGGGACGACATCGGTGGGCTCGCCGATGCACATGAACGTTTCCTTTCCGGTGCGCCGATCGAAGCGGACGTACGGAGGCCGGTGCTCGACTCCTGGAAGCGGTGTCGGTTCGCGGGGCTCGAACCGCACCGGACGGCATGCCCCTACGTCCCCGGCCTGGGGCTGGACGACCGGCTCCTGCGGGCCGCCGAGCCGGTGCTGGGGGACCTGGCCGCCTCGCTCGACGAGATGGGGGTGACGGTCGTGCTGTGCGACGGGGAAGGCCGTATGGCCCAGCGCCGCGGGGGCGGCCGGGAGCTCCTCCAGCGCCTCGACAAGGTGGCGTTCGCCCCCGGATGCGATGCCTCCGAATCGGTCTCGGGCACCAACGGTGTGGGCACCGCGCTGAGCGGGCGCCGCCCGTTCTACGTCGTGGGCCGCGAGCACTTCTCCGACTTCCTGGTGCCGTTCGCCTGTGCGGGCGCGCCCGTCCGCGACCCGCTCAGCGGGCGTATCGAGGCCGTTGTCGACCTCACCTGCCTGCGGGAACACGGTGACCCCGCCATGCTGCGCGTGGTCCGCGAAGCCGTTCACGGCATCGAGGCACGGCTGCTGGAGCAGGCCACGGAGCGCGAACGGGCTCTGCTTGCCGCCTACCGGCAGGCATACGACGGCGCGCTCGGATGGTCCTGGCTCGAGCGGACGTCGTCGGGCCGGGAGACCGGATACGAGACCGGATACGCGAACGCGGAGCTCGGCCCGGTCGACCTGGCCCTGTTGCGGGAGAAGGCCGAGGCACTCATCGCCTTCCCGCAGCGCACCCTGGACGAGGTGGTTCTCTCCGACGGGCGGGTCGCCACGCTGCGGTGCCGCCCGGTCACCGCAGCGGCGGGTGAGACCGGAGTGGTCGTCGAGGCCCGTATACGCGGTGGTTCGAGCCCGGTCGCCGCCGGAACGCCGCGTCCGGCGGCGCCGTCCCGGGCATTCCCGGCGGCCGCCGTCCCCCTCCCGTCCGCGCTCCCTCCCGCATCCCCTCTCGTCTCCCCTCCCGTCGCGCCGGAGACGGACGGAACACCTCTGGCCGCCCCGCACACGCCGCCGACCGCGTCCTCTTCGGCGCGCGGGGGCGACGGGCCGCACCCGCGGGCCCGGCCCGGACCGGACGATCGTGACGGCGACGGCCATGGGGGTGACGGCCGTGAGGGCGACGAGCAGAGCGGCGAGGGAGGAGGCTGGCCGCTGCTCGTCGGTGAGACCGGCGTCAGCCGGCTGGCGGTGCAGGCCCGCCGGCGTTTGGAGCTGCTGCACGAGGCCGGCCTGCGCATCGGCAGCACGCTGGACGTCACCCGTACCGCGGAGGAGCTGGCGGAGGTGGCCGTCCCCGGGTTCGCCGACTTCGCCGCCGTCGATCTGCCCGGTGCCGTGCTGGACGGCGAGGAGCCCGAGCCGTTCCACACGGGGACCGTGCTGCGCCGGGTGGCGCTGGGCGCCGTGCACAAGGACTCCTCCCTGTACGACGTCGGTGCGGAGATACGGTTCGCGCCGCTGACGCCGCAGGCCCGCAGTCTGGACAGCCGGCAGCCCGTGCTCGAGCCCGTCCTGGCCGAGGCCGGCGGCTGGCTCACCCAGGACCCGGCGCGGAGTGAGCGGATTCTCGCAGCGGGCATCCACTCCCTGATAGCGGTGCCGCTGCAGGCCCGCGGCGAGACTCTCGGCGTGGTGAGTTTCTACCGCTCCGGCAAGCCGGCCCCCTTCGAGGACGACGATCTGTCCCTGGCCCAGGAGCTGGCCGCCCGCGCGGCGATCTGCATCGACAACGCCCGCCGCTACACGCGCGAGCACAACACCGTTCTCGCCCTGCAGCGCAGCCTGCTGCCTCGGGGGCGGCCCGAGGAGAACGCCGTCGACGTCGCCTTCCGCTACCTGCCCGCACAGACCGGGGTGAGCGGCGACTGGTTCGACGTCATCCCGTTGTCCGGCGCCCGGGTGGCGCTGGTGGTGGGCGACGTGGTCGGCCACGGACTGCACGCCGTCACCACCATGGGCCGGCTGCGCACCGCCGTCCACAACTTCTGCTCCCTGGACCTGCCGGCCGACGACCTCCTCGCCCACCTGGACGACCTGGTGTGCCGGCTCGACCGGGGCGAGGGCTGGATGGTGGAGCCCTCGCACCAGGGCTCCGGGATCATCGGCGCCACGTGTCTGCTCGCCGTGTACGACCCGGTGTCCCGGCGCTGCACCCTCACCCATGCCGGGCACCCCCCGCCCGCGGTGGTCGCTCCCGATGGCACGGTGACGTTCGTCGACCTGCCGCCGGCGCCGCCGCTCGGACTCGGCGGGACGCCCTTCGAGACCGTCGAGCTGGAGCTGGCCGAGGACAGTCGGCTGGTGCTGTACACCGACGGCCTGATCGAGAAACGGTCCCAGGACGTCGACGTCGGTCTGGACGCGCTGCGCACCGTCCTCGCCCGCGCCGCCCGCGCCGACCTCGCTCCGGAGGACACCTGCGAGGCGGTTCTCGGCGCACTGCTCCCGGACCGGCCGGCCGACGACATCGTCCTGCTCGTCGCCCGTACCCATGCGCTCGGCCCGGACCGGGTCGCCCAGTGGGACCTGCCCGAGGACCCGACGGTCGTCTCCCGCTCCCGTGCGGCGGTCACCGCGCAGCTCGCCGACTGGGGACTGGACGAGCTGGCCTTCACCACCGAGCTCGTCGCCAGCGAACTGGTCACCAACGCCCTCCGGCATGCCACCGGCCCGGTCCGGCTGCGGCTGCTCCGCGACCGCGCGCTCGTCTGCGAGGTCTCCGACGGCAGCAGTACGTCCCCCAGGCTGCGCCGCGCCAGGAACGAGGACGAGGGCGGACGCGGGCTCTTCCTCGTCTCCCAGCTCACCGAACGGTGGGGCACCCGCTACACCGCCGACGGAAAGGTCATCTGGACGGAACAGCCCCTGCCGTGACGGCCGTCGGTTGCCGACCGTCGACCGCATGCTGAGCCTTTTGGAACCGTACGGGAACCTTGCCCCACCGAACGCGGCCTCTTCCCTTGCTGCCCCCTTGTTGCGCCTATCGAATATCGATAGATTGTTATCGTTGTTCGATCGGAGGAGGGGCGATGGGAAAGGCGGCGGTGCTCGCCTTGCGGGCCGTGCTCGCGGTGTTGTTCGTCGGTTCGGTCTTCGTCCAGACGGTGATGATGCCTCTGCTGGCCATCGACATGAACGGACTCAAGCCGGAATACGCGCACCTGCGCACCCCGGTCCTCGTGATCATGATTCTGGGCATCACGTCGGCCCAGGTTGTCCTGGTCTGCGTGTGGCGACTGGTGACGATGGTGCGGCGCGGAACGGTGTTCTCCCACGCTGCCTTCCGGTACGTGGACATCGTGACCGGTGCCTTCGCGGCGGCAGCCCTCCTGGTGTTCGCGCTCGCTGTCGTCCTGGCGCCGGGGGAGGCCGTCGCCCCGGGCATCGTCCTTCTGATCTGCGGGGTCAGCCTGGCGGCCCTGGGGGTCGCGCTGATCGTGCTCGTTCTGCGGACGCTGCTCGCCCAGGCCGTCGCGCGTGACGTCGAGGCCGCGCGGATGCGGGCCGAGCTGGCCGGGGTGATCTGATGCCGATCGTCGTCGACATCGACGTGATGCTGGCCAAGCGCAAGATGTCCGTGGGCGAACTCGCGGAACGCGTGGGGATCACCCCCGCCAACCTGGCAGTCCTCAAGAACGGCCGCGCCAAGGCGGTGCGCTTCACGACGCTCGCCGCACTCTGCGAGGCGCTGGACTGCCAGCCCGGGGACCTGCTGCGCTGGGAGCCCGAGAACGCCGCGGACACGGACAGGACACCGGCTGCCAGCGCCGGCAACCGGGGCTGACGCCCGGACGACGCATCGAAGCCTGACAGGCGCACTCTCGGCGAGGCGAGCCCTTCCCCGGCGCCCGGTGCGCGCCGGACGGCCCCCGGGCGACCACGCGGTTGCCTCACTGGGCGGTGGCACGAGCGGCGTCGGCGATGAAGTCGGCGACGACGTCGGGATGCGAGACCATGACGGCGTGCGAGGAGCGGACCTCCTTGGTGCGGGCGCCCGCGCGTTCGGCCATCCAGCGCTGGACGGCGACGGGGATGTTGCGGTCCTCGGAGGTGAGCAGCACCCAGGAGGGGATGGACTTCCAGGCGGTTGCCGCCGGCTTGTCGTCCAGCGCCGAGGCGGCGATCGGACGCTGGGTCGCGGCCATCAACGCGGCCTGCGCGGCGGGGACGTCGGCCGCGAACTGCTCGTGGAACTTGTCCGGCTTGATGACGAGGTCGGTGCCGGTGGACCCGTCGGGCAAGCGGTAGGTGAAGGACGTCACGTTCTCGTTGAGGGTGCTCCCCGGGAACTTCGCGGACAGAGCCGACGCGCTCTCGTTCTTCTCCGGAAGGAACGAGGCGGCGTACACCAGCGCCTTCACATCCGGGTCGCCGGCCGCGGCTTCGGTGATCACAAAGCCGCCGTAGGAGTGGCCGACCAGGACGATCGGTCCTTCGATGGTGTCGAGGACTCCCCTGAGGTAGGCGGCGTCACCCGCGACATCACGCAGCGGGTTGGCGGCGGCCACGACGTTGTATCCGTCGTCCTTGAGGCGCTGGATCACGCCGTTCCAGCTGGAGGAGTCGGCGAAGGCGCCGTGCACGAGGACGACGGTGGGACGCTGCTGTGCCGTCGCGCCGTCCTTGCCCTGTGCCCCGCTGTCCGGGACGGCCGGGGGACCGCCCACCGGCGCTGCCGCCATGATCAGTGCGGTACCGAGGAGCGTCGCCACGCCGACGGACCGTGTGCGTATGCGGCGTGCCCTGCCGTACAGAGGACGAGGCAACTTCATGGCTGTACCTCTTTCAGGGGACGGGCCGGTCGTGCATCAGCCTGAAGGACCAACGCCCGCACGCCTTGCTGGACAGGTCCGTCCGAGTGATGACACAGCGTGGCCGCCAACCGCGACGCATGACCGACGACTCGGTAACCCTGCGTCCCGGAAACACAGTTGCCCCACCCGGAGCACGGCGCGGCCCGGACCCGCCACGACTGCCCGCCGGGACAGGCGTTCCCACGGCCGACATCCGACGAACAGGAAAGTGCCGCTCAAGAAGAACGGACGCGCTGACAACGCTCCTGCGAAACCTCGGTGAGCCCTGCCACGTAGTCGTCGATGATGCGGGCTGCCTCCGCGAACGGCAGATGAAAGAACTCACGGTCCTTGCGGACGCGGTAGTCGGCGAGGAGGGCGTGAACGTCCGCTTCGACACGGTGGGCGTGGTCGACCATCCACGCACCGCGAACACCCCAGGGGATGACCACGCCGGTCGCAGAATTGATCTCCTTGGCCCGGGTCAGAGGATCGCGGTTGGTGTAACCGATCTTGAGCATCTCGGGGGCTTCGCGGGTGGAGAGCACATAGATGAAGCCACGGCCGTCGAGGGAAGCCGGCGTACCGGCGATGAAGTTGCGCAGCCGGTCCGCGAGCCCGGCCTTCTTCAAGGTCGTCGCGGCCTCCTCCGCCGCCTGCCAGTTGGCGTCCCGGAGACAGAGGCGAAGGTGACGGAGCGTACTGGACGCCCGGCGTGCTTCCTTGTAGGACGGATACCCCAGTTGGGCGCACACCGTGAACCAGTCCCACTGCTTCTTGTCGTACGCCCGGGTGAACAGGCCCGTGACCGTCGAGAGGTCGTCGAGCCGGCCGAGAGCCGCATGGTGCCCCTGGGTGAGGGTGGCCAGGACCGTCCGCGCGGCCTCGACACGCTCGCGCTGCACCTCCGGCTTGACCGGAGCCAGCCCGAATCCCCACTTGTGCTCTATCCGCTTGACCTGCCGGCCAGCCTGACCACGCGCCTCCATGCGGCAATGCTAAGCAGCCACGAACAACCCTCCGGACCTGGAGGAAGGGAACAAAGACGACAAAGGCGGCGATGTGCGGCAACTCCGCGCGTACTCCCGGTACACCCGCGCCTTGTTTCCGGCTTTCCTTGACGTGTCCGGAGCGTCATGCAGCCCCTTTGTCGCTCCGAGATCGCCGTGACGATGAAGGTATGGAGGTGTACACCCACGTGCCCCGTCAAAGACCTCGGCGGGAGCTCCAGAAGCTCTGGAAGGCTACGCCAGTGACCTCCGCACTGCGTCGACCAGTGAGGCAGCGCGCACATCATCGCTGCCTCCGATGACACGGTTCATCACATAAGCGAAGGCAATTCCATGTTTCGGATCGGCGAAACCGAGTGATCCCCCACGGCCGGTGTGCCCGAAAGAACTCGGGCCGATCATCGGATTGGCCTTGGTGGGCAGCATGTATCCGGAGCTGAAGCGGCTCGGGACCAGCATGACCTGATCCTTCCCGGCGGCCTGTTCCTCAGTCGCTGATGCAAGGGCGGCCGGGGAGAGCAGGCGTACCCCGTCCACCTCGCCGATCAACGCGGCGTACATGCGCGCAAGCGCACGTGCGGTACCGATCCCGTTGGACGCCGGGAGCTCCGCGGCCTGTACCTCAGGTGAATCGAAGTCGATCTCGGGCGGATCGGTGACCGCGTACGCCCTGTTGCTGAACGAGTCCGGGTCCCGCCAGGCGGCGACCTGTTCACGGAGCTCCTCGGGAACCGACTCGGTGGGCACGGTGGTGAGGTCGACGTCCGGCCGTTGGTGCACCATGCGGCTGACTCGGTCGCGTTCACTCGTCGGCAAGCCGATGAAGAAGTCCAACCTGAGGGGAGCTGCGATCTCGTCGGCGAAGAAGCGCCCCGGCGAGCGGCCGGACACTCGTCGGATCACCTCGCCGACCAGCCAGCCCCAGGTCCGGCCGTGGTACCCGTGCGTCGTGCCCGGAGTCCACAGGGGCCGTTGGGCGGCCAGTGCCTCCGCCATCGGATACCAGGTCAGCGCCTTCCTCAACGGCACTGGCCGATCCAGCGCGACCAGACCGGCCTGATGGGACAGGAGCCAACGCACTGGGATGTCCGCCTTGCCGTTCGCGGCGAACTCCGGCCAGTACTTCGCGACGGGCGCGTCCAGGTCCAGCGCGCCACGCTCGGCCAGTATGTGCGCCGCAGTCGCGGTCGCGCCTTTGGTCGCCGAGTAGACCAGTTGCAGCGTGTCCCGCGTCCAGGGACGACCCGTTTCGGGGTCGGCCACACCACCCCACAGGTCCACCACCGGTCGGCCGTCCCGGTACACGCACACCGCCGCACCGAGGTCTCCGCGCCGGGAGAAGTTCTCCACGAACGCCGCCCGCACCGGCTCGAACCCGGGTGCCACCTCACCGTGGATCGTCGTCATGCCGCCCATCCTGGCAGCCTCATCGCCCTTTTCACCGAGGCGGAGTCATCCTCGGCGCCCAGGCGGTGGCCGTCAAATGGCGACGGACAGTTCCCGCAGACGTTCGCGGAACTCGCAGACAGCAGGAACGGACTTGTGCGATTCCAGCTGTGCGGAGAACTCCTTGAGGCGGTCCAGAGCCCGTATGGAACTGACGTTGTCCTCCAGCAGTCCGGCACCGTAGTGTGCGGCGTCCAGCGCGCCCTCCAGGTCACCGCCGGCAAGCCGGGCCTTTGCCAGGCGGCTGGATCGTACGGCCTTGTCCCGAGGGGCGGCTCTCGTCACGGAGACCTCCAGGGAGCTGGTCGCGCGTTCCACCTGTCCCGAGCGCAACAGGACTTTTCCCTCGGTCGACCTCAGTTGCGCCTCGCCGAACCAGTCGAGCCAGTCGGGGCTATCCTCCGCCTCCTGACGTTCCCAAAGGGACATGGCACGGTTGAGCGCCGTACCGGCCTCACGATGGTCTCCGTTCCGCGAGAGCGCCTCGGCCTTGTGCAAGTGGAGGAAGGTCTGGATACAGGGTGAGAGAGAGCGTGGCGCGTTGTCGATGGCGGTCGAGATGAGGTCGACCCGCTCGGCGGTGTGTCCGGCCTCGGAGACGTGCACGCCCATCTCCGCCAGGACGAACGCGCCGAAGGCATCGTCACCGGCAGTGCGGGCGCTGCGCAGAGCACCGACGTAGTAGCGCTGTCCCGCGGATCGTAGACCGGCGTCGTAGGCCATCCACCCGGTCAGGTGCGCTGTGCGGGCCGCCAGTGCGTACAGCCGGAGCCGGACTCTGTCGGTGCAGCGGCCACCGCGGAGGAGACCGGTGACCAGGGCCAGGTCGCCTCGCGCCTGCTCCAGCAGTCCAGCGCCGCCGAGCTGGTCGTCGAGCGTGCGGAGCGTGCCGATGCGCTGCTCGATCGTCGAGACCATCGTGTCCGTGACCCGGTCGCCGTTGAGTGCCGCGGCCACGGCGGAGGGCGCGTCCACCCAGCTCGCTGCGAGACCCGTCAGGGTGGCGCCCGTGATGGTGAGGAAGCCCCGGCGGTCCACGCGACCACTCCCCACCAGATCGGACAATGCCTCGACGGTACCGGCCTCGGTCCACGGAGCGGTGAGCCCTGTCACCTCCCAGACAGGGAGCCACCGGGGCCATCCTTCCGCGCGTGCCTGCTCATACGGAACGCACAGCAGGTGGGCGAGAACGCGCTGAGCGTCCGCATCAGGCTCCTGACCCTGTTCCCATTTCCACACGGTCGTCCGGTTGGTCGCCAGCGGGATACCGAGCGACCTCCCGTGCTCCTGCATGAGGCGAGCGAATTCTGCTTTCCCCCACCCACGGGTTTGCAGCAGGAAGGTCAGTGGATGAACTGCTAACGGATCATCAGGCATGTCACCCCTCCTGTCATCCCCTCAAGGCGTAGCGGGGAGATTACTTCTCGTATCCGAGCGCGGGGAGGGGTGTTTTCAGGAGAAACCCCCTGGAAACGTTCCGACTTGCGTGTCAGCGCCGTTGACTGGGTGTCAGCCGTCAAGAGCGTCCTGAAAGGGGGCGCTCGCAGAGCGGTTCCTCAGATCGACGGCCCCATTCCCGTGCCCTCGTCGGGGGGTGGAGCCGTCTCCAGCTCCTCGGAGGCGTCCGCCATGTCCATGCTCGTCCACTGGTTCGTCCTCACGGGTACGGAAAAGGAGGTGCCCCAGGTCCGGCGCGAGATCGTCGACAAAGTGCGTGCGTGGGGTGTGCCGCTGGATGAGGGGACAACTGACGCCATTCGCCTGGTCGCCTCCGAACTCATCGCCAACGCCGTGGTCCATGGGAAGGGACCGATCACCGTCGGGTTGCGGTACCGGCCGGGTCGTTTGGCGATCGATGTCCTTGACGGCGATCCGTCGGTTCCGCGGACGGGGCGCGTCCGAGCGGACGACGAGAGCGGGCGAGGTCTGGCATTGGTTGGTCTTCTCGCGGCGTGCTGTGCCTGGAAACCCGTCGGTTCCGGTAAGCGTGTGTGGGCTGAGATCGAGCTGCCCATGGTGGTGCCGGTGACCCGCGCCGCCGTTCCGTGCGGCTTGTCCGCGAAGTGGGCCGAGCAGCAGGTCGTAACCAAGCCCAAGGCCCCGGCACTGGCAGTCGCGTGAGGGGGGGCGATATGCGGTGCGAACGGCTCCGTCTCGGACTGTGATCTGGCGTTCCGACTCACGTGCCGCGACATCGCCCCTGTCACCGGGGAGTCCACCGCCTACGCGCTGTGGGACCGGCACGCGCGGGAAGCTCATGGGGAGTGTCGGCTGTGGTGCAGACACGAGGACATCGAGGTGACGTGTGGACCGGTCTCGTCCGGTCGAGCGATCTGCACGCGGCTCTCTTCTTCTGTCATGTGTGTCTGTACGAACTGAACCAGTGCGTCTGGAGACCGATGTACGCCAGGGCGCGGCTGCCCTGCCGTGGGCGGCCGGGCTGCCTGGTCCTAGGCGTGACGTTGCAGCTGATCGCGTCCACAACGATCGCCGTTCTACGGAAATCCATCTCTTCCACAGCCGTGGGGCGGCCGCGACCTTCCGCCGGATCCCCGGTGGGAGACCCATCAAGGAAGGAGCACGAGATGGAAGAGCACACCGCATCGCCTCCGGCCCGCAGTGGGCTCTTGGTGGCGGTGGAGGAATTGACCGCCGTCCACGACCGGTACGACAGCCTCCGGTCCGACAACGCCGGAAGTTCCGGCGACGCGCCGTGGCCGGGCGGCGACGGCAACCTGCACGACAGCGAGTAGTCACCAAGCGGTGGGGTCGGCGCAACCGGCGTGTCGACCCCACCGTTGTCCGCATCACGTGGTCGAACCCAAGGGAGGACGCAGCGATGGAACATCGATTGATCAGCGCGATCGAGACAGCGCTCGGATGGAGCGGAGCGGAGGAGCTGGGCAAGGGCTTCGTGCGAGGAAACATGGATGACCTCGCACTCGTCTCCCGCCTTCTGACCCCCAATCGCCTGCTCGACATCGCGATGCGCAGGAGCCTGAACCGCCCGCAGTTCCGGTGCTTCCAAAAAGGCGAGGAGGTGCATCCGGCCGTCTATTACACCGACAGCGTCAGCCCTCGGGGCCAGAGCATCCCCATGGTCAACATGCGCAGCCTTGGGAGGCTCCTGCGAGAAGGCGCGACGCTCATCCTCGACCAGGTCAACGTCTTTGATCCGACGATGGAGGTCGCGTGCCGGGCGCTGCAGTGGTGGTCCCACGAACGCGTGCAGGTCAACGCGTACCTGACGACGAACGACGCCGCCGGCTTTCCCTTGCACTGGGACGACCACGATGTCGTGATCGTGCAGCTCGCGGGGGAGAAGGAATGGGAGGTGCGCGCGGCTTCCCGTAAGTTCCCCATGTACCGGGACTCCGACCCCAACAACATCCCAAGCGACGAGATCATCTGGTCCGGCGTGATGAGGACCGGTGATGTCATGCACATCCCCCGAGGGCACTGGCACCAGGCGACCCGGACCGGCAGCGGCTCGGGAAAGAGCCTCCACATCACGTTCGGCATCACCAAACGCACCGGAGCGAGCTGGCTTGCCTGGCTGGCCGACTGGTGCCGTGAACGTGAGATCTTCCGGCACGACCTGGACCGCTGGCACGGCCCCGACAGCAAGCCCCTGATCGATGCCGTCACCGCGCTGGTCGAAGAACGCTCCCCGGCCGACTTTCTGACCATGTACGAGCAGGAGACGACACTGCCACGCCACGTACCGTTCCTTGACATTCTCGGGTCGCTCGACGCCGTGGTGTGCACCACCCACTTTCCTCCCCGGATCCTGGAGAACGGGGAAACCGTCGATGTGGTGGCCGCAGGAAAGAAGCTCACTCTCACGGCCAAGGCCCTGCCCGCGCTGCGGCTGCTGCTGAGCGGCAGGCCAGTCCTCCTGGAGCGAGCCGCGGCCGTCGTCGGGGCCGAAGTGACGGAGCTTGCCGGGATCCTGGTGAAGGAGGAGCTGTGTGCGGTGCTGACACCCGAGTTGTCCTCGGGTTACACCGATCTTGTCACGAACGCCGCGTCCTGACCGGGGCGCTTGATCTCGGTGTCACCGCACTTGACACCAGCACCAACTACCTCGGCTTTCGCTCGCACCAGATCTTGGCGCAGACAGCCGGTGATCTGCTGCCGCAGTTCACGGTCTCCACGAAGGTCGGATACTTCCCGGGGAGGAATGGCGGGGAGCACTCCCTGGATCCTGTACGGCTGCACGCGGCTGTGGAACAGGCGGCCGACGATCTCGGGCGGGAACCTGACCTTGTCTTTCTGCACAATCCGGAACACTCGCTCTGTGCTGCTGCCCCTTACGACCGGGATGTGCTGACACAGGCGTGCACTGTCCTCGACGACGCGGTGAAGAAAGGGCTGTGCGCCGCCTGGGGAGTTGCTTCCTGGGACCCGTCACCGCTGCCGGCCCTGATCGACCCGGCTGCTCCGAAACCGTCGGTTCTCATGGTCCGCGCCGGCCTGCTGGTCGGAGCCAGAACGCTCGATGCCGCTGATGCCCTCATCAAGGTATGGGACCTGGACGACGGTGCGGTGTGGGGGATGAGCCCCTTCGGAGGCAGCGTCGGCGCCCCGGTGTGGGCCAGAATCGACCCGCGTGTCTTTTTACGGGACGGCAGCCGGTTTTCCCATGTGCAGGCAGCCTTCCGGGTTGCCTGTCACCTCCCGCGGGTCGGCTCCGTTGCCGTGGGCACTGACGACCCCGCTCACTTGGGCGAACTCGTCGATGCCCTGACCGGCGAGGTCGAGGAGCGGACCATCCGGGAGTACCGAAAACTCCTTCGCGACCGCTCACGTGCTCAGCCCGCCTGAAGCTCCTCGACGACCTGCTCGGCCATGTACCGGGCGGGTCCCAGCCGAGGGTCTTCCGGGTGCGCGTACGGCCCGAGGATCTTCGAGCAGACGAACAACGTCATCAGCTTGCCGTCCCGGCTCTCGAAGTCGCACCGACGTTCCTGCCGTACACGATCGGCCAGAGCGGAGACGGCAAGCGAACTCGCCCACAGCGAGGCGGAGTCCAGCCCCTGCGGTGCGTTTCCCCAGTCCTCCCAGTCGAAGAGGCTGAACACCGGAGCGGTCACGTTGGCCCAGTTCAGGTCCGCGTGGGCCGGCACCCATCGTTGGACGGTCGTGTCGAAGTCACCGGGGAAGACACTCCGGATGGACTCGGTGACCAGTTCCTGTGTGATGGTGTCGGTGTCCGGTGTGGCGACCCGCCTCGTTTTATGAGCCGTCAGCGAGTCCAGCGAGGCGTTCAACGCCTTCCACCACTCATCCGGCAGCTCCGGGTCCTCACTCAAGACGGCGTTTCCGACGGGAGCGGCCGGCAGGAGGTCGGTTTCGTCGGCCCGCCACATCACTGGTTCGTTCGCGTCCCGCCAGACCACACATCCCTGCCATGCTGGCTGGACGACCCCTTCCAGGTGGGCGGCACACTCGGTGCCATTCCAGCCCTGTTCGGTGATCTTGCAGAGCGAGCGCCGCTCGATCCGGACCCAGGTATCGCGGTTCGTCCGGGCTCCCACGGACCGGCGCTTGCGCACCATCGTGTCCGGGAGCAGGCGCACCTGGAGAGATCGCTCGACGCGATCGAGAACCTCATCAATCGGCTGCACCCGTAAATCAGCAGCCAAGTCCGTCGAGACCGAGAACGGCATACGGGTGACCGTAGCAGTGGGACGACCCCTTAACCGCATCCATTACTTCTTCAGTGTCTGCATGGTCGTCGACCCGGACGGATGCAGGACTGGCAAGGAGCGAGATCGTGGTCACCCTCGCACCACAGGCGCTGATCAGCGTCCACGACGACGCTACGGCTACGTGCCACGTTGTCGGTCAGTGAACGGAGTCGCTGTGCGACCTGGTGGCCATTGGTGAAGGGGCCAGCTTATCGGCGCAAGCGAACCGGATGAACCCGGCATGAAGAAGGCGACGAGCTGAGCCACGATCACCGCCGTGCTCACTGCGATCACTGATGTGTGCGGACAGAGCCTTTCCCGCCCTGATTTCGGACACCAGTCGGGTTTTACGTTTCCAGCACGGTCATCGTCGTTGTCTCTCTGGCGCCGTACTTCGCTTTCAAGTGCCGACAGTGGCTCTGATTGCGCACACTTCTGCGTGTTCGTCGTCAGCCGGGCTCTGGGAGCCGGTTCCTGAGACGACTCCCAAAAGAAAGGGGGACATGCAACGAATCAGGTCCGGTACTGGCTCCTCAGTACCGGACCTGACCTGTGCCGGGGAGCGGGATGTGAACCCATGGCCTCTTCGCTTCGAATGAAGCTCGGTTTGGGCGTCTGCCAGTTTCGATGATGTTTCCGCAGGTCAGATGGGTGGGCTCGGTCGATGTTGCGGGCTTGGGGGGCTCGAGGAGCAGGTTGGCTCCCGAAGAGTTCCCAGGAGGGGGAAAGCCCTGTCATCAGTGCCGTACCAAGCAATGTTTGTTCTGCCTGTACGGTTAGGGCATGGATGCCAGCGGTCGGCCGACTCTTGACGAGATCGAGGAGCGCTTTGTCGAACTCGTCGAGGGGCGGCTGTCCCGGGACGAGGCCGACCGCTGGGCAGCGAGGTGGGTGGCGGAGGACGGGATCGTCTGGGACGACCTCTCTTGGTGGGCGCTGAACTGTCTCCACGGAATCGATCTCCCCGCGGGCGAGAGTGGCGGCTACCTGCACGACGGCGAACAGCTACGGGCGTGGCTTGCTGAACTGAAGGAGCGCCGAGCAAGGTGAAGAGGGGTGCGGCATCGTCTCGAAGTCCCGGTTGTTGCCAGGGTGTGCGCATGGCTGAACGAGTGCGGGCACGGAAGACCGACGACGAGTGGAGCCGAAGGCTGCTGCGGATCATTCCCATGGGCACCTGGTCGGCGATGACCTGGCGGCGTGTGCAGAGGGTGCTGCTGTCCGCGCAGGACAAGCCTGTGGCGAAGGCCGCCGAGGTGCCGTTCATCGGGGGGACCGGGTCCGAGATGTGATCCACACCTTCGGCACCGGTGGCTTCGACTCGCTCTGCCCCACGTACAAGGCGGCCGGTTCAGGAGCTTCATCCTCCCCGAGCGAGGGAGATCAAGAAGATCACCCAGCCCCGACCGCGTGACGTCAGGCGCCGAAGCCGTCCTCACCCTGGAGCGACAACGCTGAAGAAACTCAGTGTCTGAGCCCAGGCCAGTCGCAGCGTGGCCGGCTTCTGGGCCTGCTTGCTGGTGGGCGTGAGCGTGTTGCGGGCTGTAGCTTCCGGAGGCCGGGTTCTGAACGCGGCTCCCGGACGCTCTCCGAAATCACCCAGGGGCCTGACCACTCAGCGGGTCAGGCCCCTGGCCTGTGTCGGGGTGGCGGGATTTGAACCCACGACCTCTTCGTCCCGAACGAAGCGCGCTGCCAAGCTGCGCCACACCCCGGTGTCGCCGCTCGCGGCGGCGACGACGTTTACTTTAGCCCACTGGCGGCCGGAGACGAAATCCGGTTTGGGCGGGGTGGCGGCGGCCGGCGTCGGCAGGGTGCCGTTCAGGGGGATACGGGGGCTACTCCCGGCTCACCAGGGTCAGCAGCGTCGCCTCCGGAGGGCAGGCGAAGCGGACCGGGGTGTAGCGGTTGGTGCCGCAGCCGGCCGAGACGTGGAGGTAGGAGGTGCGGCCCTCGGCGGTGTGGGTGGACAGGCCCTTCACCCGGTCGGTGTCCAGGTCGCAGTTGGTGACCAGGGCGCCGTAGAAGGGGATGCAGAGCTGGCCGCCGTGGGTGTGGCCGGCCAGGATCAGGGGGTAGGCGTCGGCCGTGAAGGCGTCCAGGACGCGCAGGTACGGGGCGTGGACCACGCCCATGGAGAAGTCCGCCGTGTTGGAGGGGCCGCCCGCGACCTGTGCGTAGCGGTCCCGCTTGATGTGGGGGTCGTCCAGGCCGGTCAGCTCCACCGTGACGCCCTCGATCTTGAGGATGCCGCGCGTGTTCGTCAGGTTGAGCCAGCCGGCCTCGTCGAAGCCGTCGCGCAGGTCTTCCCACGGGTTGTGGACGGCGCCCACGACGGGCGGGTTGCCGTTCAGGCCGTGGCGGCCGGTCGCCCTCTCCACCAGGTAGCGGGCGGGGTTGCGCAGCTTGGGGCCGTAGTAGTCGTTGGAGCCGAAGACGTACGCGCCGGGGAACTCCATCAGGGGGCCGAGGGCGTCGAGGACCTCCGGTACGCCCTCCGGGTCCGACAGGTTGTCGCCTGTGTTGATCACGAAGTCGGGGCGCAGGCCGGCCAGGGAGCGCAGCCAGCGCTGCTTCTTGCGCTGGCCGCTGACCATGTGGATGTCGGAGATGTGCAGGACGCGCAGGGGGCGCATGCCCGGGGGCAGGACCGGGACCGTCACCCGCCTCAGGCGGAAGGAGCGGGCCTCGAAGCCCGCCGAGTAGAGGAGGCCGGCGGCCGCAACCGCCGTGATGCCCAGGGGAATTCTGTATCGCGCGCGCATGCGGTCATCGTCTCAGGCTCCCGCCCCGCGGCGAAATCGGAGGCGGCCCGCCCCAGGCCGGTCCGTGGGCCCGGTCCGGCATCCGCTTACCGGCACGTCCCGCATCCGGCGTACCGGCACGTCCCGCATCCGGCGTACCGGCGCGCCCCGGGAATTGACGCGCGGGGATGTGACCACAGCTGCGACAATCACCTCCATGACCACGCTCAAGTCGAAGCTGCACGATGACCTCAACACCGCGATCAAGGAGCGCGACGAGCTCCGCTCCGCGACGCTCCGGCTGACGCTTGCCGCGATCACCAAGGAGGAGGTCGCGGGCAAGGAGAAGCGCGAGCTCTCCGACGACGAGGTCCTCAAGGTGATCGTCCGGGAGGCCAAGAAGCGCCGGGAGGCGGCCGAGGCCTTCGCGCAGGGCGGTCGTCCGGAGGCGGCCGAGCGGGAGAGGGCCGAGGGCGAGGTGCTGGCCGCCTATCTGCCCAAGCAGCTGTCCGACGAGGAGCTGACCGCGATCGTCGCCGAGGCCATCGAGGAGGCCAAGGCGGCCGGTGCCGAGGGGCCGCGGGCCATGGGAGCGGTCATGAAGATCGTGGGCCCCAAGATCGCGGGGCGGGCCGAGGGAGGCCGGGTCGCCGCCGTGGTCAAGAAGATGCTGGCGGGCTGATCAGCGGCCGGCCACTGAACGGCACAGGGGGCGCCGGCTCTCAGCCGTGCGCCCCCTGCGGGTGGTCCTTGCCGTGATGGCCGGCCCGTCAGCCGCGCTGCCCGCTGTCGATGCCGCGCGGGCCGCCGTCCTGGCCCTGGAAGAAGCCGCCCGGAAGGGTGAAGGACGGGTCCGGGCCGGGGATGCCGCCGTTGATTCCGCCGGTCACGTTGCCGCCCGGTCCGGTTCCTCCCGGTCCGGTCCCGCCGGGTCCGCCCGGTCCGCCGGTGCCGCCGAACAGGCCGCCGATGAATCCGCCGTTCCCGCGGCCCCTGCCCCTGTTCTTGTCCTCGTCCCTGTCCTCGTCGTTCCTGCCCCTGTCCCGCTCCCTCTCCGGGTCCGGGATGTCCACGAGGGTGAAGGGCAGGGCGGGCTTGCCCTCCAGCGCGCCGCTCATCATGTCGCGCCAGATCGGGCCGGGCACCTGGCCGCCGAAGACCTTGGAGTGCCAGACTCCGCCGATCGAGATGTTCTCCATCCGCCGCTTGTGCGCCGGGTCGCCGACCCAGACCGCGCCGGCCATGTTCGGCGTGTAGCCCACGAACCAGGCGGCGTAGCGGAAGTCCGTCGTACCGGTCTTGCCGGCGCTGGGACGGCTGCCGAGGCCGGCCTGCGTACCCGTACCGTCCTCGACCACGCCCTTGAGGAGCGTGTTGACGGTGTCGGCGGTCCTCTCCGACATCGCGCGTGAGCAGGTCGTCTTCGGGACCTTGAACGACTTGGTCGTGTTGCCGATGCGCTGGCTGATCGACTCGATGGCCACCGGGGTGCAGTGGATGCCGCGCGCGGCGAAGGTGGCGTAGCCGTTCGCCATGGTCAGCGGGGACATCTCCTGGGTGCCGAGGGCGATGGACGGGGCCTGCTCCAGCGCCTTGCCGTCCGCCCGCTCGATGCCCATCTTCTTGGCCATCTTCGTCACCGGGCAGATGCCGATCTCGCTGATCAGCTCCACGAAGTAGGTGTTGACCGACTTCGCGGTCGCCTCCTTCATGGCGTAGGGGCCGACCTCCGACTCGTTCTCGTTCTCGACCGGGACGCCCCGCTCCTTCCACAGGCCGTTGCAGGTCGTGACCGGGGTCGGGTAGTTCATCTTGTACGGCGAGGCGTACGTCTTCGTCGGGGGCATCCCGTTCTCGAGGGCCGCGGCCGCGACGATCGGCTTGAACGTCGAGCCGGGCTGGTAGCCGGCGCCTCCGCCCATGGCGCGGTCGACGGAGAGGTTGATCTGCGTCTCGTTCTTGCCGAAGCCGTACGGTCGGGACTGGCCCATGGCGAGGATCTTGCCGGTGCCGGGCTCGACGACGGCGGCCGCGGCGGCCACTTCGTCGCTCTTGTTGACGTGGTTCCGGATCGCCTTCTGCAGTGCCTCCTGCGCCTGCGGGTCGAGCGTCGTGCGGATGGTCAGGCCGCCCTGGTTCCAGATCTTCGCCCGTTCCTCCCTGGTCCTGCCGAAGACGGGGTCGCTCAGGAACACCTCGCGGACGTAGTCGCAGAAGAAGCCCGCGCCCTTGGCCGCCGTGATGCAGCCGTTGCGCGGCCGGGTGACCTTCAGGCCCAGGGGCTGCTCCTTGGCCCTGTCGGCCTCCTCCTGGGAGATGTCGCCGACCTCGGCCATGCGCTGCAGCACGACATTGCGCCGTCTGGTGGCCTCCGTCGGGTTGTTGACCGGGTCGTAGCGGCTGGGCGACTGGACGAGGCCGGCCAGCATCGCGGCCTCCGGGAGGGTCAGGTCCTTGGCGTGCTTGGAGAAGTAGCGCTGGGAGGCGGCCTCGACGCCGTAGGCCTGCTGGCCGAAGAAGGTGATGTTGAGGTAGTTCTCGAGGATCTTCTTCTTGCCCAGGTCCTGCTCGACCTGGATGGCGTACTTCAGCTCCTTTATCTTGCGGCCGAGGGTCTGCTGGGTGGCCTGGGCGACCTTCGTCGGGTCGTCGCCGGCCTCCTCCACGAAGACGTTCTTCACGTACTGCTGGGTGAGCGTGGAGGCGCCCTCGGTGACCTCGCCGCTTTGCGCGTTCTTGTTGAGTGCGCGCAGGATGCCCTTCAGGTCGATCGCGCCGTGCTCGTAGAAGCGCGCGTCCTCGATCGCGACGATGGCCTTCTGCAGGTACGGCGAGATGTCCTTCAGATCCACCACCGTACGGTCGCGTGAGTAGACCTGGGCGATCTTGTTCCCCTGGCTGTCCAGGATCGTGGTGCGCTGGCTGAGCGGCGGACGCTTGAGGTTGGCCGGAATGTGGTCGAACCCCTCGACCGATCCCTTGGCCGCGAGGCCCAGCGCGCCGGCCGCGGGCAGCGCGATGCCGGCCATCACGACTCCCGCGAGCACACTGACACCGAGGAACTTGGCGGCCTGCTGCGCGGGCGACAGACCTCCACCGGAGCGCTTCTTTGGCATGAGGGCAGCCTACGTTCTCATTCGCCGGACACGCGTACATGCCTTGGCCTAAGCTGCTCTCACTGTCACAGCCGCGCGGCTACGTATCAATACGTCCGACGGCCTCGAAACGTTCCGGGTCCGCTCGACTTCTCTGTCGGAGGGGGAGGGCGGAGTGTGTCGGGGCACGCCGCAGGGGCATGGAGGCGCGTGTCCGAATTCATCTTGTATGTCATCTGAAGTCTGTTGTCGCGCACCGTAATTATTCCACGATGTCGGTGATGTCGCGCATGTCGCCAGCTCACTCCCCCGGGTGATCTGCCGCTTCCCCATAGTCCGTTCGGACCATTCAAGATTGGGCCCGCTGGGGGTGTTGCGTCGTGCCCACCTTCCGTAACGTCCTCAACTGGCGGCGGTGAATATGCCGCCGTCGCCGTGGGGGAGCCTCGATTCGGGAGAGGACGGCGCCGGTATGGGCTGGGTAACCGACTGGAGTGCGCAGGCGGCCTGCCGCACTACCGATCCGGATGAACTGTTCGTTCAGGGAGCGGCGCAGAACAGGGCGAAAGCGGTGTGCACCGGGTGCCCGGTTCGCACCGAGTGCCTCGCCGACGCGCTCGACAACCGTGTGGAGTTCGGCGTCTGGGGCGGCATGACGGAGCGTGAGCGCCGCGCGCTGCTGCGCCGGCGGCCGACCGTCACCTCCTGGCGCCGGCTGCTGGAGACCGCGCGGATGGAGTACGAGCGCGCGGCGAACGCGGCAGCCATGGAGAACGGCCGGGCGCACGAGAAGTACGCGGCGGTGGGCTGAGGACGTCCTTCTGCGTCCTCCTGGGCCGCGTGCGCGTCAGGCGCTCGGGTCGGACGGCTCGCGCCGGTTGTTCGCGAGCCGGTTTCCGATGTCCCGCAGCCCCGCGAGGTCGTGCACATCGCCGGGCAGCGCGGCCACTTCGGCCACCGGCACCTCGGGGTGCAGGGCGGTGAAGCGGTCACGGGTGCGCTGCTCGCGGAGCAGCAGCTGCATGCGCTCGGCGTGCAGCCTCAGCAGGCCCGCGGCGACCTGGTCGACGGCCGGGTCCGGGGCGTCGGCGGAAGCGGAGGCATCGGTGCCGCTGGACGCGTCGGCGTCGGCCTGCGGCGCACCGGGGTCGGAATGAGAAGCGGGAGAGTCTGAACTGCCGTACGTTTGGGGGGAGTTACGGAGTCTTTTCCCGTCCTTCTGATCCACAATGCGGGACTCTTCAAGATTTTCCGCAGCGGCCAGCGCCCGCTCGGCCGACAGCTGGGCGGCGCCGCTGCCGTGCACCCGGTTGAGCACCAGGCCGGCCAGCGGCATCCTCTCCGCGGCCAGCCGCTCCACGAAGTACGTGGCCTCGCGCAGCGCGTCGCGCTCCGGGGCCGCGACCACCAGGAACGCCGTTCCGGGCGCCTGCAGCAGCTTGTACGTGGCGTCCGCGCGCGTACGGAAGCCGCCGAAGGTGGTGTCCATCGCGGCCACGAACGTCTGGACGTCCTTGAGCAGCTGACCGCCCAGCAGCTTGCCGAGCGTGCCGGTCATCATCGTCATCCCGACGTTCAGGAACTTCATCCCCGCACGCCCGCCCAGCTTCGCCGGGGCCGTCAGCAGCCGGATCAGCCGGCCGTCGAGGAAGGAACCGAGCCGCTTGGGGGCGTCCAGGAAGTCCAGCGCGGAGCGGGACGGCGGGGTGTCGACGACGATGAGGTCCCACTCGTCCTTGGCCCGCAGCTGGCCCAGCTTCTCCATGGCCATGTACTCCTGCGTGCCCGCGAAGCCCGCGGAGAGCGACTGGTAGAAGGGGTTGGCCAGGATCGCGGCGGCCCGCTCGGGATCCGTGTGCGCCTCGACGACCTCGTCGAAGGTGCGCTTCATGTCGAGCATCATGGCGTGCAGCTCGCCGTCGCCCTCCGTGCCCTTCACCCGGCGCGGCACGTTGTCGAGCGAGTCGATGCCCATGGACTGGGCGAGCCGGCGGGCCGGGTCGATGGTCAGGACGACCACCTTGCGGCCCCGTTCGGCGGCGCGCAGACCGAGGGCGGCGGCGGTGGTCGTCTTGCCGACCCCGCCCGAGCCGCAGCACACCACGATCCGGGTCTCGGGGTCGTCGAGCAGCGGGTCGATCTCGAGCACGCGCGCGGGGGCGAGACGGCGGGTGCCGTCGTACGCGCGCGAGCCGTCGTGCGGGCGTGACGCCTCACGCGCGTGCGCCGGGTCCGGACTCATGACATCCCCTGCTTCCGTAGCTCGGTCGCCAGTTCGTACAGACCTGCCAGGTCCATGCCCTCGGCGAGCAGCGGCAGCTCGTGCAGCGGCAGGCCCAGCTCGCCCAGCACGGACCGCTGCTCCTCCTCCAGCGCGTACCGCTCGGCGTACTCCTCGGCCTGCTCCAGCAGCGGTTCCACCAGCCGCTCGGCGCCTCCGCCGCGCCGTGCGCCGCCGAGCCCGGCGGAGGACAGCGACCGGGCGAGGGCGGCACGCGGGACGGTCCGTACGAGTTCCAGGTCCTTGGCGTCCAGCACCCGCGGACGCACCATGTTGACGATGATCCGGCCCACCGGCAGCCGGGCGGCGCGCAGTTCGGCGATGCCGTCGGCCGTCTCCTGGACGGGCATCTCCTCCAGCAGCGTCACCAGGTGCACGGCCGTCTCGGCCGACTTCAGCACCCGCATCACCGCCTGCGCCTGATTGTGTATCGGGCCGATCTTCGCCAGACCCGCCACCTCGTCGTTGACGTTGAGGAAACGGGTGATGCGCCCAGTGGGTGGCGCGTCCATGACGACGTAGTCATAGACGAACCGTCCGCCGCGGTCCTTGCGCCGCACCGCCTCGCACGCCTTGCCGGTCAGCAGGACGTCCCTGAGGCCGGGGGCGATGGTGGTGGCGAAGTCGATGGCACCGATCCTCCTCAGGGCCCGGCCGGCGCTGCCCAGCTTGTAGAACATCTGGAGGTAGTCCAGCAGAGCCTGTTCGGGGTCGATGGCGAGCGCGTACACCTCCCCGCCCCCGGGAGCGACCGCGATCTTCCGTTCCTCGTAGGGCAGCGCCTCTGTCTCGAAGAGCTGCGCGATGCCCTGTCGGCCCTCGACCTCGACGAGGAGCGTCCGCTTCCCTGCCGTGGCCAGGGCCAGCGCGAGGGCGGCGGCGACCGTCGTCTTTCCGGTCCCGCCCTTGCCGCTGACGACCTGGAGCCTGCTCACGCTCTCGAGCCTAACCAGTCAGTGCTCCGTGCACGCGGCAGGCTGTGGACAACCGCCGGTCGTGGCCGACCGTACGACCGGCGTGCCACAGGGGCTACAGTCGGCCCATGACCAAGTGGGAATACGCAACCGTGCCGCTGCTCGTCCACGCCACGAAGCAGATCCTGGACACCTGGGGCGAGGACGGCTGGGAGCTCGTCCAGGTCGTGCCCGGACCGAACCCGGAGCAGCTGGTGGCCTATCTGAAGCGGGAGAAGCAGGGATGAGCGCGGTCGAGGCGAAGCTGGCCGAGCTGGGGCTGACGCTGCCGGAGGTCGTGCCGCCGCTGGCCGCCTACCAGCCGGCCGTGCGCTCCGGTGTGTACGTCTACACCTCCGGCCAGCTGCCGATGGTGAACGGCAAGCTGGAGGTCACCGGCAAGGTCGGCCACGAGGTCACGCCGGAGGAGGCCAAGGACCTGGCGCGCATCTGCGCACTGAACGCCCTCGCCGCCGTGAAGTCCGTCGCGGGCGACCTGGACCGCATCGCGCGCGTGGTGAAGGTCGTGGGGTTCGTCGCCTCCGCCCCGGACTTCACCGGCCAGCCGGGTGTCGTCAACGGCGCCAGCGAGCTGCTGGGCGAGGTGCTCGGCGACAAGGGCGTGCACGCGCGCAGTGCGGTCGGTGTGGCGGTACTGCCGCTGGACGCGCCCGTGGAGGTGGAGGTCCAGGTCGAGCTGGAGGAACGCCAGGCAGGTCCCGGGCAGGCCCTGAACGGGGCCTGAACAGGTCCTGGCCCCGGTCCCCTCTCGAACATCCGCTCACCACGGGATAGCCTCCGCCCATGGCGAATGGGCAGTGGTATCCCCCGGACTGGCCGGAACGTATCCGCGCGCTCACGGACGGCACCCTCACCCCGGTCACGCCGAAGCGCGCGGCCACCGTGATGCTCCTGAAGGACACCGGCGCCGGTCCTGCCGTGTACATGCTGCGCAGACGCGCCTCCATGGCCTTCGCCGGAGGCGCGTACGCATACCCGGGCGGTGGCGTCGATCCCCGCGACGACGACCACCTGGTCCGCTGGGCGGGCCCCACGCGCGCGTGGTGGGCCGACCGGCTCGGTGTGGACGAGAGCGCGGCCCAGGCGATCGTCTGCGCCGCCGTCCGGGAGACGTACGAGGAGGCCGGTGTCCTGCTCGCCGGACCCGACGCCGACTCGGTGGTCGGCGACACCACGGGCGCGGACTGGGAGGCCGACCGTGCCGCCCTGGTCGCCCGTGAGCTGTCCTTCGCGGACTTCCTGGACCGCCGGGGCCTGGTGCTGCGCTCGGACCTGCTGGGGGCCTGGACACGCTGGATCACCCCGGAGTTCGAGGCCCGCCGCTACGACACCTGGTTCTTCGTGGCCGCGCTCCCCGAGGGCCAGCGCACCCGGGACGTCTCCACGGAGGCGGACCGTACGGTGTGGGTCCGGCCCAAGGACGCGGCGGCCGCGTACGACAGGGGCGAGCTGGTGATGATGCCGCCCACCATCGCCACCCTGCGCCAGCTGATCCCCTGCGGCAGCCCGGCCGAGGCGCTCGCGGCCGCGCGGGACCGCGATCTGACCCCCGTTCTCGCACAGGCCCGCCTGGTGGGCGACGAGATCGTGCTGTCCTGGCCGGGCCACGACGAGTTCACCAAGCACATCCCCAACGGGGCGGCTCCCGCGTGAGCCGCGGCCTGTGCACGGCAGAGGTCCAGGAAGGTTTCTTCACATGACGGACGCAGCAGCGCTCCCCGGCCAGCCCCGAGGCGGCGTTCTCAGTGGCCCCGCCACCGCGCGGGCCGTCAACGTCCTCGCCCCCAACGCGTCCCCCATGACGCTGGACGGCACCAACACCTGGATCGTCTCGGAGCCGGACTCCGACCTGGCCGTGGTGATCGACCCGGGGCCGCTGGACGAGGGCCATCTGGCCAACGTGATCGGCACGGCGGAGAAGGCGGGCAAGCGCGTCGCGCTGACCCTGCTGACGCACGGCCACCCCGACCACGCGGAGGGCGCCGCCCGCTTCGCCGAACTGACCCGCACTCCCGTGCGTGCGCTCGATCCGGCCCTGCGGCTGGGCGACGAGGGCCTGGGCCCCGGGGACGTGATCGGGGTGGGCGGCCTGGAGCTGAGGGTCGTCCCGACCCCCGGGCACACCGCCGACTCCCTCTGCTTCCATCTCCCGGCCGACCAGGCGGTCCTCACCGGTGACACGGTCCTGGGCCGCGGCACGACGGTCGTGGCGCACCCCGACGGCCGCCTGGGCGACTACCTGGACTCCCTGCGGCGCCTCAGGTCCCTCACGGTCGACGACGGCGTCCACACGATCCTGCCCGGTCACGGTCCCGTCCTGGAGGACGCCCAGGGCGCCGTCGAGTACTACCTCGCCCACCGCGCCCACCGGCTCGCCCAGGTCGAGACGGCCGTCGAGAACGGCTACCGCACCCCGTCCGAGGTCGTCGCCCATGTGTACGCCGACGTCGACCGCGCCCTGTGGCCGGCCGCGGAGCTGTCGGTACGGGCCCAGCTGGAGTACCTGGAGGAGCACGGGCTCATCTGACGGCCCGGGCCGGGCCGGGACACCGGCGGCACGGACGCGGCGGCACGACGACAGCGGGTTCCCGGCACGACGGCGGCGGGCTCCCGGCACGACGACGACGGCGGGCTCCGTCCCGCCCGGGGACGGAGCCCGCCGCCTCTCTGTCTTCAGTACGCGGTGGTACGCGGTCTTCCGGCGCGTACGGCCGTCGCCGTCAGCGCGAGCGCCTCGCGAGGCGCTCCACGTCCAGCAGGATCACCGCGCGGGCCTCCAGACGGAGCCAGCCGCGCTGGGCGAAGTCGGCCAGGGCCTTGTTCACGGTCTCGCGGGAGGCGCCGACCAGCTGGGCCAGTTCCTCCTGAGTGAGGTCGTGGACGACGTGGATGCCCTCCTCGGACTGCACGCCGAAGCGGCGGGAGAGGTCCAGCAGGGCGCGGGCGACACGGCCCGGCACGTCGGAGAAGACCAGGTCGGACATCTGGTCGTTGGTCTTGCGCAGACGCCGGGCGACGGCACGCAGCAGGGCGCCGGCCACCTCGGGCCGCGCGTTCAGCCAGGGCTGGAGGTCACCGTGGCCGAGGGCGAGCAGCTTGACCTCGGTCAGCGCGGTCGCGGTCGCGGTGCGGGGGCCCGGGTCGAACAGCGACAGCTCACCGATGAGCTCACCGGGGCCCACGACGGCCAGCATGTTCTCGCGGCCGTCCTGGGAGGCGCGGTGCAGCTTGACCTTGCCCTCGGTGACCACATACAGACGATCGCCCGGGTCGCCTTCGTGGAACAACGAGTCACCACGTGCGAGGGTCACCTCCGTCATGGAGGCGCGGAGCTCCGCGGCCTGCTCGTCGTCGAGCGCCGCGAAGAGCGGATTGCGCCGCAGAACGTCGTCCACGAGTTCTCTCCTTGTCGACCTGCTCAGGGGGACCTCGGCCCCCCGCGTGCCGGGGGCCTGTGTTCCCCATTTTGCCGGACGGTCCAAACAGTGTGATCTGTCACAAGGATGCCGTACAGATGTTCCGGGATACCCGCCAGGGGACTAATCGGGACCTGATCCTCGGGCTCCGAAGCGGATATCGGTGCAGGGCTCTAGGCTGGCCGAGTGTCCAAATCGCCGGTGAGAACACGGGTCGAAGGGACTGCGCGGGTGGTTGTGCATCGGAATTCCGCCTTGGGCGAACAAGAGGCCGACGACGGAACAAGTGCGGCGGAAGCGGCGCAAGAGGCGCCGGTGAAGAAAGCGGCTTCTGCCCGAAAGGCGGCCACTGAAGCAGCCACCGGAAAAGCGGGTGCGCGGAAGGCGGGCCCGCGGAAGACGGACGCACGGAAGACGGGCACGCGGAAGACCTCCCGGCAGAAGGCCCCCGTGCAGAAGGCCCCCGTGCAGAAGACCCCTGTGCAGAAGGCCACGCCTCCCCGGAAGGCGGTCGTCGCGCCGGAGAAGGCCACCGCCGCCGTCAGGGGGACCCCGCCCGCGAAGACCGTCGCCCCGGAGCCGCCGGGGAACGAGTCGCGCACCGCCCTGGTCCGCCGCGCCCGCCGGATCAACCGCGAGCTCGCCGAGGTGTACCCCTACGCCCACCCCGAGCTGGACTTCGAGAACCCCTTCCAGCTGCTGGTCGCCACGGTCCTGTCCGCCCAGACCACGGACCTGCGGGTCAACCAGACGACCCCCGCGCTGTTCGCCAGGTACCCCACCCCCGAGGACCTCGCCGCCGCCGACCCGGAGGAGGTCGAGGAGATCCTGCGGCCCACCGGCTTCTTCCGGGCCAAGACCAAGTCGGTCATGGGCCTGTCCAGGATGCTGGTGGAGGAGTTCGGCGGCGAGGTCCCAGACCGGCTCGAGGACCTCGTCAGGCTGCCCGGCGTCGGCCGCAAGACCGCCTTCGTGGTGCTCGGCAACGCCTTCGGCCGCCCCGGCATCACCGTGGACACCCACTTCCAGCGGCTGGTGCGGCGCTGGAAGTGGACCGAGGAGACCGATCCCGACAAGATCGAGGCCGCCGTCGGCGCGCTCTTCCCCAAGAGCGAGTGGACGATGCTCTCGCATCGCGTGATCTTCCACGGCCGCCGTATCTGCCACGCCCGCAAGCCCGCGTGCGGCGCCTGCCCGATCGCCCCGCTGTGCCCCGCCTACGGCGAGGGCGAGACGGATCCGGAGAAGGCGAAGAAGCTGCTGAAGTACGAAAAGGGCGGCTTCCCGGGCCAGCGGCTCAAGCCCCCGCAGTCCTATCTGGACGCGGGCGGCAGGCCGGCACCACCGCTGGGGGCCGGATGACACCGGTGGGGCCCGCACGGACCCGGGGCGGGCGGAACGAACCCGGCGCCCCCGTGCGTTGGACACGGCAGGACGGCGGCGGCACACAGGACGGTATGGACGGCGGCGGCAGACGACGGGGACGGGGGGCGGCGATGACACGGGCGGGTGAGACGGCGAGCGGCACACGGGAGGACTCCGTGACGCTCAGCACAAAGGGCCTGCCGGACTGGCTGCGGCCGGTCGTACGGGTCGCCG
Organism: Streptomyces thermoalcalitolerans; assembly: GCF_039525155.1. NCBI lineage: Bacteria > Bacillati > Actinomycetota > Actinomycetes > Kitasatosporales > Streptomycetaceae > Streptomyces > Streptomyces thermoalcalitolerans. The sequence goes on from NZ_BAAAHG010000033.1 coordinate 53,110, forward strand.
AGACGGTCCGGCCCCACCAGCTGAGCCGCTTCCTGCCGCCGGAAAACGGCGCGGGACGCCCGGCCGCCGTCCTGATCCTCTTCGGACAGAACGAGCGCGGCCCCGAACTGCTGCTCATGGAGCGTGCGAGCTCCCTGCGCTCGCACGCCGGCCAGCCGTCCTTCCCCGGCGGGGCCCTCGACCCGGAGGACGGCGACCCGCAGGGCGAGGGCCCGCTGCGGGCCGCCCTGCGCGAGGCCGAGGAGGAGACCGGGCTCGATCCGAGGGGCGTCCAGCTGTTCGGCGCGCTGCCCCGGCTGTACATCCCGGTCAGCGGGTTCGTGGTCACCCCCGTGCTCGGCTGGTGGCGCGAGCCCAGCCCGGTCGGCGTCGTCGACCCGGCGGAGACCGCCCGCGTCTTCACCGTCCCCGTGGCGGATCTCGCGGACCCGGCCAACCGGGCCATGACCGTCCACCCCAGCGGCCACCGAGGTCCGGCATTCCTGGTCGAATCGGCCCTGGTGTGGGGGTTCACCGCCGGGATCATCGATCGCCTGCTCCACTACGCCGGCTGGGAGCGGCCCTGGGATCGCAGCAAGCAGGTCCCACTCGACTGGCGATCATGACAGGGTGGGCACCACGGCCGGGGACCCGGCCGGCCTGTGGCGATCGGAACACGACAAGGCGAGGCTCGACGCGGTGAACGTGCTGGACATTCTGCTGCTGATCGCCGCTGCCTGGTTCGCGGTCGTGGGTTTCCGCCAGGGATTCGTCGTCGGTGTCCTGTCGGTGGCCGGGTTCCTGGGCGGCGGTCTCGCCGCCGTGTACGCGCTCCCGGTCGTCTGGGACGCCCTGACGGACAACTCGCCCGTCAGCACCGCCACGGCCGTCGTCGCGGTCGTCGTCGTGATCGTCTGTGCCTCGGTCGGACAGGCCCTGACCACGCATCTCGGCAGCAAGCTGCGCGTCTACATCACCTGGTCCCCGGCCCGCGCCCTGGACGCCACCGGCGGCGCCCTGGTCAACGTCGCCGCCCTGCTCTTCGTCGCCTGGCTGATCGGCTCGCTCCTGAGCGCCACGACGATACCGACCATCGGCAGGGAGGTCCGCACCTCCAAGGTGCTCGGCGAGATCTCCGGTGTGCTGCCCGACCAGGCCGACAACTGGTTCGCGGACTTCAGCTCGGCCCTGGCGCAGAACGGCTTCCCGCAGGTCTTCAGCCCGTTCACCGACGAGCCCATCACCGACGTACGGCCCCCGGACCCGGCCCTGGCCAACAGCGCCGTCGCCCTGCGCGCCAAGCAGTCCGTCGTCAAGGTCATGGGCACCGCGCGCAGCTGCGGCAAGGTCCTGGAAGGCACCGGCTTCGTCTTCGACGAACGCCGTGTCATGACCAACGCGCACGTCGTCGGCGGCGTCGACGAGCCCACCGTCCAGATAGGCGGCGAGGGCAGGAAGTACGACGCCACCGTCGTCCTGTACGACTGGCGCCGCGACATCGCCGTGCTCGACGTGCCGGACCTCGAGGCACCCGCCCTGCAGTTCACGGAGGCGGATGCGCAGAGCGGGGACAGCGCCATCATCGCCGGCTTCCCGGAGAACGGGCCGTACGACGTCCGTGCCGCACGGGTGCGCGGGCGCATCGCGGCCAGCGGCCCGGACATCTACCACCGCGGCACCGTCCGCCGTGACGTCTACTCGCTGTACGCGACCGTCCGTCAGGGCAACTCCGGCGGCCCGCTGCTCACGCCCGACGGCAAGGTGTACGGCGTGGTGTTCGCCAAGTCCCTCGACGACGCCGAGACCGGTTACGCCCTCACGGTGGACGAGATCCGGCAGGACATCGTCCAGGGACGTGCCGCGTACCAGCAGGTGGGCAGCGACAACTGCGCGCTGTGAGCCGGAAGGCCCGGGAACTGCGCGCTGTGAGCCGGGAGGCCGGGGAGGCCCGAGAAGGCGGGGAGAACCCGGAAGTCCGGGAAGCTCTGGGCCGGGTCAGCCGCGTGGGTGACGCAGACGGACCGACACCCAGCGGGCGCGGCGGCGCAGAATGCGTGGAATGCCCATCCGGGGACCCGTGTTCGTCCGCTGCGGGGCATCCCGGTGCGGGAAGCCCGGACCACTCGCCGAACGGCGGGTGCGTGCTACGTCGCTGTAGTCGTGCGTCCAGCCCATACCCGGACCTCTGCCCCCGCCTCAAGGTCGATAACCGCCCGCGGCAGCCTCAATTGGCCTATGCGCCCGGCACATGGCCGTCCACCGGGCAGAAGCGCCCGTCCGCACCGGGCAGAAGCGCCCGTCCGCCCACCGGGCGGAAGCGCCCGTCCGGACAGCGGGCACCTGGGCCGGGTCACCGGTCGGGCTCGGGGTCCTTCAGCCAGTTGACCAGTTCGGCCGAGAAGGTGATCGGGTCCTCCTCGTGGGGGAAGTGCCCCAGGCCGTCGAACAGGCGCCAGCGGTACGGCGCCTCGACGTACTCGCCCGAGCCGGCCGCGCTGCGGGTGCGCTGCACGGGGTCGAGGGCGCCGTGCAGATGCAGCGTCGGGACGCGCACGGGCCGCTTCATCCGGCGGTAGAACTGGATGCCGTCGGGACGGGCCAGGGAGCGCACCAGCCAGCGGTACGGCTCGATCGCGCAGTGCGCGGTGGAGGGGATGCACATGGCGCGGCGGTAGATCCTCACCGTCTCGTCGTCCGGCAGCCGCGGCCCCGACCAGTCCCGTACCAGACGGGCCACCAGGGCGCCGTTGTCGGCGGTGAGCTGCCGCTCGGGGATCCAGGGCCGCTGGAACCCCCAGATGTACGAACTCGCCGCCGTCTGCCGGACGTCCGAGAGCATCGCCGAGCGCCAGCGCCGCGGGTGCGGCATCGAGACCACCGCGAGCCGCCGTACGAGCTTGGGGCGCATCGCGGCGGCCGTCCACGCCAGATAGCCGCCGAGGCCGTGGCCGACCAGGGCGGCGTCCGGCTCGCCGAGCGAGCGGATCACGCCGGTGATGTCGAGGGCGAGGTTGGCCGGGTCGTAGCCGCGGGGGGTGCGGTCGCTGCCGCCCACGCCCCGCAGGTCCATCGCCACGGCGCGGAAGCCCGCGTCGGCGAGGGCGACCAGCTGGTGCCGCCAGGTCCACCAGAACTGCGGGAAGCCGTGCACCAGCAGGACCAGCGGCCCGTCGCCGAGCTCGGCGATGTGGAAGCGGGCGCCGTTGGCGGCGACGTTCCGGTGCGTCACCTTCCTGTCACCGGGCACGTCGATCCGTACCACCGATGTCGACTGTTCCGAAGGAGTGGTGGGCTCCGTCATGAGGACGAGCGTGCCACAGCCTCGATGGCCGCGGGGGAGCGGTCCTCCAGGGCGGGCGGTTCGGGGCGCGGGTGCGGCTTGGCCTTCTGCAGGACGCCGGCCGTCTCCTTCATGGACGCGGCGACCTTCTGCGGGCCCTTGCTCTTCCTGGCCTTCTTCGCGAACACCAGGCCGATCAGGCCCAGTACGCCGGCGACCAGCACATTGGCGGCGAAGGACAGCAGGAAGCAGAGGGCGAGGTTCCAGCCGGTCCAGGTGCGAATGCCGTAGGCCAGCGCGAAGTTGAGCATCGGCAGGGAGAACAGAAGGAGCGCGCCCGCCAGGGCCCACACCACGCCGCTGGTCCCGAGGCGCTTGGCGTCCTGTCTCAGCTGGGCCTTGGCCAGTGCGATCTCGTCGTGCACCAGCGCCGACAATTCGGTGGTCGCCGCGGCGAACAACTGGCCGATACTGCGTTCGGCGCCGACCGGGCCGCCGTCGGGTGCGCTCATCGCGGTCTCCCTCTCCTGCCTGACTGAGAACGTCGTCGTGGTCTCCGTCCGGCTTCGGTCCGGCGTCGACTGCTGCCTGACTTCTGCCCGACTGGGAACGGTCCTGTCTTTTGTACCGTCCCGTCAGATCATGCCCGACTGCCGTTCTCCTCGCCTGCCCCGCCCGGCACTTCGGCAAGCCGTCCGGCCCGTTCGGCCTCCTTGAGCGCGGCGAGCCGGCGGTGCTCCGCGGCCTTGCGTTCCAGGATCTCGGCCATGCGCAGGTGGTAGGCGGGGTCGTCCTGCTCGTAGACGTCCGGGACGCCGTCCTGGTCCTCGTCCCGTTCCTCGGCCTCGCACAGTCTGCGGTAGTGGTTGTTGCGGAGCTTGAGCAGGACGGACGCCAGGGCCGTCGCGATGAGGGAGCCGGTGAGGACGGCGGCCTTGGCCTCGTCGGTGAGAGTGGCGTCGCCCTCGAAGGCCAGTTCGCCGATCAGCAGGGACACGGTGAAGCCGATCCCGCCGAGCGTGGCCACCGCGAACACATCGGCCCAGGTCAGGTCCTCGCTGAGCGATGCCCTGGTGAAACGGGCGGTGAGCCAGGTCCCGCCGAAGATGCCGAGCATCTTGCCGAGCACGAGCCCGAGGACGACACCGAGGGGCTCGGGCCTGGTGAACACGTCCGCCAGCGCCCCGCCCGAGACGGAGACACCCGCGCTGAACAGGGCGAACAGCGGCACCGCCAGCCCCGCCGACACCGGGCGTACGACATGCTCGATGTGCTCGCCGGGGGAGGTCTCCTCGCCCTCGCGGCGGGTGCAGCGCAGCATCAGGCCCATCGCGACGCCCGCGATGGTGGCGTGCACGCCGCTGTTGTACATCAGCCCCCAGATCACCACGGCGAGCGGGAGGTACACGTACCAGCCGCGTACGCCCTGGCGCAGCAGCAGCCAGAAGACGGCCAGGCCGGCCGCCGCTCCGGCGAGGGCGGCGAAGTTCAGTTGGCCGGTGAAGAAGACGGCGATGATCAGGATCGCGAACAGGTCGTCCACGACGGCGAGCGTCAGCAGGAAGGCGCGCAGGGCGCTGGGCAGGGACGTCCCGATGACCGCGAGCACGGCGAGCGCGAAGGCGATGTCGGTCGCGGTCGGCACCGCCCAGCCGGCGAGCGACCCGCCCCCGGCCAGATTGGTCGTGACGTAGACGACCGCGGGCATCACCATGCCGCACACCGCGGCGATCACCGGCAGGGCCGCGGCCTTGGGGTCCTTCAGATCACCGGCGACCAGTTCGCGCTTGAGCTCGACCCCGGCGACGAAGAAGAAGATCGCGAGCAGTCCGTCGGCGGCCCAGTGCGCCACGGAGAGGTTCAGGCCGAGCGCGGCGGGGCCGAGATGGAAGTGGCTGATGCTCTCGTAGCTGGGGCGCAGAGCGGGGATGTTCGCCCAGAGGAGGGCGACGACCGCGGCGAGGAGCAGCAGCATGCCGCCGACGGTCTCGGTGCGCAGGGCGTCCGCGATGAAGTTCCGCTCGGGCAGGGACAGACGCCCCAGGAACTTGCGTGTGGTGCTGGTGCGGGACGCGGCCACGGAAACCTCCGGTCGGTGGGCAGGACAAAACGCATGCCGACCAGACTTCCCGGCGCACCTGAGGAGCTCTTCTGTTGTGCTGTCCGGCTCAGCCTACCCAAGGTGCGGCGGGAGCGGTATGGCATTCCTCCCACAGAGCGCGCGGGGGCACTCGGCGTGCGTGCGTGCCGCCGAGTGCCCCAGGGGAGCGTGCTCAGTCCTCGCCGGGACGGTGTGCGGTTGCCGTGGTTGCCACGGTTTCCGCGGTTTCCGCTCGGTTCTGCTTCAGTCCCCGTTTCAGTCCTCGCTCGGCGCCGCGGGGAGCTTGGCCTGGATGAGGTCCATGACGGTGGAGTCGGTCAGCGTCGTGACGTCTCCGAGCTCCCGGTTCTCCGCCACGTCACGCAGCAGGCGCCGCATGATCTTCCCGGAGCGGGTCTTCGGCAGCTCCGCCACCGCCAGGATCCGCTTGGGCTTGGCGATCGGGCCGAGCGTCGAGCCCACGTGGTTGCGCAGCTCGCTCACCAGGTCCTCGTTCTCGGTGGCCGAGCCGCGCAGGATCACGAAGGCGACGATCGCCTGCCCGGTCGTCGGGTCCGACGCGCCGACCACGGCGGCCTCGGCGACCGCAGGGTGGGAGACAAGGGCGGACTCGACCTCGGTGGTGGAGATGTTGTGCCCGGACACCAGCATCACGTCGTCGACCCGGCCGAGCAGCCAGATGTCGCCGTCGTCGTCCTTCTTGGCGCCGTCACCGGCGAAGTACCTGCCCTCGAAGCGGGACCAGTACGTGTCGATGTACCGCTGGTCGTCGCCCCAGATGGTGCGCAGCATCGACGGCCACGGCTCGGTGAGCACCAGGTAGCCACCGCCGCCGTTGGGCACCTCGTGCCCCTCGTCGTCCACGACCGTCGCCGAGATGCCGGGCAGCGTCCGCTGGGCCGAGCCGGGCTTGGCCTCGGTCACACCCGGCAGCGGGGAGATCATGATCGCGCCGGTCTCCGTCTGCCACCAGGTGTCCACCACGGGGGTGCGGTCGCCGCCGATGTTCTTGCGGTACCAGATCCACGCCTCGGGGTTGATCGGTTCGCCGACCGAGCCGAGAAGGCGCAGGGAGGACAGGTCGAACTTCGCGGGGATGTCGTCGCCCCACTTCATGAACGTACGGATCGCGGTCGGCGCGGTGTAGAGGATCGTCACGCCGTACTTCTGCACGATCTCCCAGAAGCGGCCCTGGTGCGGGGTGTCGGGCGTGCCCTCGTACATCACCTGCGTCGCACCGTTGGCCAGCGGTCCGTACACGATGTACGAGTGGCCGGTGACCCAGCCGACGTCGGCGGTGCACCAGTAGACGTCGGTCTCCGGCTTGAGGTCGAAGACGGCCCAGTGCGTGTACGCCACCTGGGTGAGGTAGCCGCCGGAGGTGTGCAGGATGCCCTTGGGCTTCCCGGTGGTGCCCGAGGTGTAGAGGATGAACAGCGGGTGCTCGGCCTCGAAGGCCTCGGGGGTGTGCTCGGCCGACTGCCGGTCGACGAGGTCGTGCCACCAGATGTCCCGGCCCTCGGTCCAGTCGATGTCCTGCCCGGTGCGGCGGACCACGACCACGTGCTCGACGCGGTCCACACGGCGGAGGGCCTCGTCCACGGCGGGCTTGAGCGCGGACGGCTTGCCGCGCCGGTACCCGCCGTCGGCCGTGATCACGACCTTGGCGTCGGCGTCCTCGATCCGGGTGGCGAGCGCGTCCGCGGAGAAGCCGCCGAAGACCACGGAGTGCATCGCGCCGATCCTGGCGCAGGCCAGCATGGCGATCGCCGTCTCCGGGATCATGGGCATGTAGATCGCGACCCGGTCGCCCTTCTGGACGCCCAGTTCGAGCAGCGCGTTCGCGGCCTTGGAGACCTCGTCCTTGAGCTGGGCGTAGGTGAGGGCGCGGCTGTCGCCGGGCTCGCCCTCGAAGTGGATCGCGACACGGTCGCCAAGGCCCGCCTCGACGTGCCGGTCCACGCAGTTGTACGCCACGTTGAGCGTGCCGTCCTTGAACCACTTGGCGAACGGCGGGTTCGACCAGTCGAGCGTCTCGGTCGGCTCCTTGGCCCAGGTCAGCCGGCGGGCCTGCTCGGCCCAGAAGCCGAGGCGGTCGGCCGTGGCCCGCTCATACGCCTCCGCCTTGACGTTGGCGTTGGCGGCCAGGTCGGCGGGCGGCGCGAAACGTCGCTCCTCCTTCAACAGGTTGGAGAGTGAAGAACGCTCGTTCTCAGCCATCGCACACCGTCCCAATTGGTTTAGACCATTCTGGGCTCGATTCTCCGAGCACCGCGGATGCCGGTCAACCCTCTCCCCATCCTGGCACCCGCTCATTCACGGGTCACGGACGGCGAACGCCGGAGGTTCACTTTCCGGAGAGTTCTGTGCGCTGCCCGTTGCGTGACCGGGTGCCGGACAGGTCTGCCAGGTCTGCCGGGTCTGCCAGGCCTGCCGGGTCTGCCGTCCGCGGGTCCTCCGCCGCACCCACCCGGGTGAACACCTTCTCCCCGTTTTCCCCGTTCTCCCCGGCCGTCTCCGTCAGCAGATACGCCAGGGCCTCGCCCAGGTGGAAGTACATGCCGTGCAGCTCCAGTCTTCCCTCCCGCAGGGCGCGGGCCACCGGGGCGTGGGCGCGCAGATGGTCCAGCTGCTGGACGATGTTGATCAGGCACAGCCGTTCGACCGGGTCGGCGGGCGGCCGTCCGTCCATCCGGGGAGTGCGGTGGGCGTCGTCGGTCAGCCGCTCCAGGCTGGGCAGCCCGTGCCGCAGCCACCGCTCGAGCGGTGTGCGGGCCTGCCCGGGGCCGGAGTCGAGCAGGGCCTTCATCGCCCCGCACCCCGAGTGGCCGCACACGGTCAGGGAACGCACCCCGAGCACGTCCACCGCGTACTCGACCGCGGCGGCCACCGAGGCGTCGCCCTCGTGGTCCGGCGGCGGCACGAGGTTGCCCACGTTCCGCACGACGAAGAGGTCGCCGGGACCACTGGACGTGATCATCGAGGTGACCAGCCGTGAGTCGGCGCAGGTGAGGAAGAGCTGGGACGGCCGCTGCCCCTCCCGTGCCAGCCGTGCCAGCTCCGCCCGCACATGCGGTGCGATGGTGTGCTGGAACGTGCGCAGGCCGCGCGCCAGATGCCAGCCGCGTCCGTCGGACGCCGGCGCGGTCCGCGGTCCGTCCTCGCACTGGTGGTTGCGCCAGGGCGTCCAGGGCCGGCACCGGCACCGGGTGCCGTCCGGACCGGTCGGCTCGGCGATGCGCACCCCCGCGCGCAGACCCGTGAGCTCGACCGTTCCGCCCTGTGCGCAGTGTGTCCGCTGCCAGTCCCGCAGTGACTCGTACGCCGCGTGGTCCATGAACGAGCCGTCCAGCCGGACGACCGCGGCGGCCCCCGGGGGGACGAGGTGCAGGGCCCGGCTGAGCCGCGGCACCGCGAGGAACGTCAGCTGTCCTCGTACGTGGATGTGATGGACTCCTTCCCGCTCCTCGTGCGTGATGCGGGTACGGGCGAGGCGGTGCAGGGCGACGGCGACGGCCACGGCGACGCCGAGGGCCACGCCCTGCAGGACGCCGAGGGCCACCACGCCGAGAGCGGTGACGGCGTAGACCAGCACCTCCCGGTGGCGGGTCACCGTGCGGATGTGGTGCAGGGACACCATCCGGATGCCGACGGCCATCACCAGGGCGGCGAGCGAGGCGAGCGGGACGAGCTCCAGGACCGGGACCATCAGCAGCGCGGCGATCACCACGAGCACGCCGTGCAGCATCGTGGAGTTCCGGCTCACGGCGCCCGCGTGCACATTCGCCGAACTGCGCACGGCCACACCGGCGACCGGCAGTCCGCCGAGCGCACCGGAGACGACGTTGGAGGCGCCCTGGCCCAGCAGTTCCCGGTCCAGGTCCGAGCGTCCGACGCCGGCGGTCGCACCGGTGCGGCCCGCCACCAGCTTGTCCACGGCGACCGCGCCGAGCAGGGACTGCACACTGCACACCAGCGTGGTGGTGAGCACGGCGGCGACGAGGCCGAGCACCGGTCCCTCGGGCAGTCCGGCCAGGGCGTGGCTGCGCCAGGAGGGCAGCTCGACCCGGGGCACCATCAGCCCGGCGAGGGAGGCGACGGCGGCGGCCCCGGCGACGGCGACGAGCGCGGACGGCACCTTGCGCAGCAGGCCGCCGGGACGTCCGGGCAGACGCGGCCAGGACAGCAGCAGTGCCAGGGTCAGCGCGCTCACGGCGAGTGCCGCCGGGTCGAGGTCGGCCAACTGGGCGGGCAGGACACGGAGATTGTCGAGCACGGAGCTCTGCGGACTGCCGCCGAGCACGATGTGCAGCTGGGCGACGGCGATGGTCACACCGATCCCGGCGAGCATGCCGTGCACGACGGCGGGGCTGACGGCGAGTGCGCTGCGGGCCACGCGCAGGCACCCCAGGCAGAGTTGGACGAGACCGGCGAGAACGGTGATGGCACAGGTCGTACGCCATCCATAACGGTGGATCAGATCGGCGGTGACCACCGTGAGTCCGGCGGCGGGGCCGCTGACCTGCAGGGGACAGCCGCCGAGCCGGCCGGCGACGAGTCCGCCCACGGCGGCGGCCACAAGGCCGGCCTGCAGCGGGGCGCCCGTGGCCAGGGCGATGCCGAGGGAGAGCGGCAGGGCGATCAGGAAGACCGTGACGGAGGCCGACGGATCGGCGCCCGCGATCCGGGGAAGACGCGGACGCGGCGGGCTGTGGGGCGGGTGGAAGCGCTCGGTACGGGCGGAGTTCACGGTGCGGGCGGGGATGCGGGCCTGCATGTTCCGTCTCCTCGGGGTGGCGCGGTCGCGGAGGTGTCGACTGGCTCAACCACCTGGCACCTGGCCGACAGGCACGGCGGAATCAGCGTTGAGTAAAGCGATCGTAATGCCCTGTAAAAGGCGATCACTAATGTTCCGTGCAAATGGCGCATCTCATCATCTTCACGAGTGAAGCAAGATTTTCATCGGCTTGTCGTATTAATTCCTTCCTCGGTCCGTGCGACCTTGGCGGCGCCGTCGGCACGTCCGGCGCATCACCAGCACACGCCGTCTCGGCGCAGGACGAGAGAAGCGAGAGAAGGAAGAAGGTGGGCGGAACATGACCGCCACCCGGAGGATCGCCGTGGGCGTCGCCGTGGTCTGTTTCTCGTCGCTCGCCGGTTGTGCGAGCGGCCCGGAGGCGCCCGAACGGAGCACGCACGACGCTCCGCGCAGGGGCGCGCCGGCGCCCGGGAGCGTCGTCCGTCTGATCGGTGACGGGTCCACCGCGTACACCGGGGCCCAGCCGCACCTGCCCAGACCCGAGAGACTCAAGCCCGGTGAGAGACCCCCGCAGTTCGTCGTGTTCTCCTGGGACGGGGCGGGGGAGGACAGCCAGAAGCTGTTCTCGCACTTCCGCAAGGTCGCCCGGGAGAACCGCGCGACCATGACGTACTTCCTCAGCGGCGTCTATCTGCTGCCGAAGGAGAAGCGCGACCTGTACCGCCCGCCGCGGCACCCCCCGGGCAGCTCCGAGATCGGCTTCAACGACGAGAAGGGCATCGCCGACACGATCGAGCAGATCCGTCTGGCGTGGCTGGAGGGCAATGAGATCGGCACGCACTTCAACGGCCACTTCTGCGGCCCCGGCGGCGGGGTCGGCGAGTGGTCGGTCGAGGAGTGGAAGAGCGAGATCGCCCAGGCCAAGCAGTTCGTGAAGACCTGGAGGACCAACACCGGCCTGAAGGACGTGCCCCCGCTGCCCTTCGACTACGACAAGGAGCTCATCGGCGCCCGCACCCCGTGCCTGGAGGGGCAGGAGAACTTCATCAAGGCGGCGAGCCAGTTGGGCTTGCGCTACGACAGCAGCGGTGTCAGCCGCCAGGTGTGGCCCACCAAGCGCGAGGGTCTGTGGGACCTGTCGCTGCAACTGGTGCCCTTCCCCGGGCACACCTTCGAACAGCTGGCCATGGACTACAACTTCATGGTCAATCAGTCCGGTACGCAGACCCAGGGCGATCCCGCCCTGTTCGAGCACTGGGGCAACCAGATGCGGGACGGTCTGCTCAAGGGGTTCCACCGGGCCTACGACGGCAACCGCGCCCCCCTGATCATCGGCAACCACTTCGAGTCCTGGAACGGCGGCACCTACATGCGCGCCGTCGAGCAGGTCGTGAAGGAGGTGTGCACCAAGCCCGAGGTGCGCTGCGTCTCCTTCCGCCAGCTGGTCGACTGGCTGGACGCCCAGGACCCGCAGACCCTCGCGAGACTGCGCACGCTGGAGGTCGGCGAGGCGCCCGAGCAGGGCTGGGCGTCCTTCCTCCCGAACCGTCCGGCCCCGGCCCCCAGAGGGGCGCCCGGAGCACCCAGGCCGTAGCGGCGCTCGGGCCGGGGGTGCTCGGGCCGGGGGCGCTCAGACCGGGGAGTGCTCAGGCCGAGGGCGCTCAGGCCGAGGGCGCTCAGGCCGGGGTGGCGACATCCTCGCCGAGGACGAAGCCGGGGTCGACCTGGGCGGCCAGGTCGACCCCGGTCCGCTCGTTCCCCCATGAGGCGGCGTTCTTCAGATGGAAGTGCACCATCTGCTGGGTGTAGCGGTGCCAGTCGCGCAGCTCGTACGTGGCGTCGGCGGTGACCTGGAGCAGCTGCAGGGCACGGCGGTTGGCGTCCTCCAGGAGCTCGAACCGGGGCGGCCGGCCCTTCTCCATGGCGCGCACCCAGTCCGAGTGACCGACGGTCACCAGCAGGTCGTCCCCGACCTCGGCGCGCAGGAAGTCGAGGTCGTCCTGCCCCTGCACCTTGTTGCCCACGACCCTCAGCACGACGCCGAAGTCACGGGCGTACTGCTTGTACTGGCGGTAGACGGAGACGCCCTTCCGGGTCGGCTCGGCGACGAGGAACGTGATGTCGAAGCGGGTGAACAGCCCGGAGGCGAAGGAGTCCGAGCCCGCCGTCATGTCGACCACCACGTACTCGTCGCGGCCGTCCACCAGATGGTTCAGGAACAGCTCCACCGCTCCGGTCTTGGAGTGGTAGCAGGCGACTCCCAGGTCGGCGTCCGTGAAGGGGCCGGTGACCATCAGGCGCACGGTGCCGCCGTCGAGTTCCACCGGGTGGGCGCAGACGTCGTACACCGGGTTGTCCTCGTTCAGGCGCAGCAGGCGCGAGCCCTCGCCCGGCGGAGTCGTCTTGATCATCGTGTCGGCGGAGGCGATGCGCGGGTTGGTGCCGCGCAGATAGTCCTTGATCAGCCGGAGCTGGTCGCCCATCGCCGGCAGCGCGGCGGCCTGCTCCTCCTCCAGTCCGAGCGCGGCCCCCAGGTGCTGGTTGATGTCGGCGTCGATCGCGACGACGGGCGCGCCCGTCGTCGCGAGATGGCGGATGAACAGGGAGGACAGGGTGGTCTTGCCACTGCCGCCCTTCCCGACGAAAGCAATTTTCATGTTCACAAAGCGTATACAGGCGGTGGCTTTGCGTGACAAGCCTCGTGAAGAAGACCACTCCTTCGGGGAGCGTCCCGCCTGGGGCGTAGGGTCGTACTCATGAGTACGACAGGCGCGGCCGCTGCACCTTCCCCCGGCTCCCGGAAGAGCCCGGGCGGCGGGGACCCCTTTGCGGCCCTGGGAGCGCTGCCCGGTGTGTCCGAGTGCGTGGAGTCCGTGCGCAAGGCCGTGGACCGGGTCTACGGACACCGGGTCATGCGACGCCGGAGCAACGAGATCACCTCCGAGGCGGCGCTGCGCGGCGCGCGCGGCTCCGCGGCGCTGTCCGGCGCGGACTGGGCGCTGGAGGAGGTGCGCCGGCGCACCGACTTCGGCGGCGACGACGAGGCCCGGGTGATGGGCGCCGCCCTGCGCCTGACCGCCGAGGCCGGCCAACTGCTGTCCGTCTGGCGGCAGTCGCCCCTGCGCGTGCTGGCCCGGCTGCACGTGGTGGCCGCCGCCAGGCAGGAGGACGCCGTCGGGCGGCCCCGCCAGGAGGGCGAGGCCGTCGACGAGCCGCTGATCGAGGCGGCGCTGCCGGGCGCGGCCGAGGTCTCCGGGCGCCTGGAGGGCCTGGCGGACCTGCTCGTCGCGGGCACCTCCGCGCCCGCCCTGGTGACGGCGGCCGTGGTGCACGGCGAGCTGCTGGCGCTGCGCCCCTTCGTCTCCCACAACGGGCTGGTCGCGCGGGCGGCCGAGCGCATCGTCCTGGTCGGCAGCGGTCTCGACCCCAAGTCGGTCTGCCCGGCCGAGGTCGGCCACGCCGAACTGGGCCGCACGGCCTACCTGGACGCCTTCGACGGCTATCTGTCCGGCACCCCGGAGGGCATGGCGGCCTGGATCGCCCATTGCGCCAGGGCGGTGGAACTGGGTGCGCGCGAGTCGATGGCGGTGTGCGAGGCACTGCAGCGCGGGGCGGCCTGACGACGGCGGGGCGGCCTGACGGCGGGCCGGGCGCGGGTGGGCGCGGAAAGGTCGGAAGGGCCGGAAGGGCCGGAAGGGCCGGGTGCGGAAGCGCAGACAGGCGCAGAAATGCGGCGGTACGACAGGTCGTACCGCCGCTGGCATGAACACCGAGTTACCAAGCGTCCTCGATGTGTCGCCCATCAGGCCGGGGACTTTGCCCGTCCCCTGGTGGGCGGGCCCGTAATCGACGGGTCGACGTCGCGTGGGTGCCCGATGTTCATACACGGTCCGTGGGGCCAAATCGCGCCGTAAGGGTGGTCCTTTCGGATGTCCTTCGGTCTCGCGGGCCGTCAACTCCTTTGTACTGGAAACAGGAGACAAACGGAACCCCTGGCGGCACTTCTTTACTTTCAGGTTCAAATAGGACTTATAGAGGTCAACGGGGTTCGAAGGGGGTGGGTACGGCGCGCGGGACCGCCGGGTGGTGACCGGTGGCGGAACGGCCGGCAGGGAACAACCGGCGCCGGCAGGGAAACACCAGTGGCGGAACGGTCGGCGCGGAATGATCGGCGCGGAACGCTTGGTGGCGGAAATACGGCTCAGGCCGCCGTGCTCCGGCGCCGGCTGGCGTACCAGACGAGCCCCGCGGTGGCCGCCGCCGCTCCTATGGCCGCCGCGACCAGAGCCGGACGCGACGGTACGGAGAAGGCGGGCAGCCGCTGCTTGAGCCGCACCGGCCGGTGGAAGTCGAGGACCGGCCACCCGCGTGCGATGGCCTCCCGGCGCAGTGCCCGGTCCGGGTTCACGGCGTGGGGATGGCCGACCGCCTCCAGCATCGGCAGGTCGGTCACCGAGTCGCTGTAGGCGTAGCAGCGGGCCAGGTCGTACCCCTCGGACGCGGCCAGTTCGCGGATCGCCTCCGCTTTCGTCGGGCCGTAGGCGTAGTACTCCACCTCGCCGGTGTAGCAGCCGTCCTCGCCCACCACCATCCGGGTGGCCACCACGCGGTCCGCCCCCAGCAGCTCGCCGATCGGCTCGACCACCTCGGCGCCCGACGTGGACACGATGACCACGTCGCGGCCGGCGGCGTGGTGCTCCTCGATGAGGGACGCGGCCTCGTCGTAGATGATCGGGTCGATCAGGTCGTGGAGCGTCTCGGCGACGATCTCCTTGACCTGCTGCACGTTCCAGCCGCGGCACAGCGCGGACAGATACTCGCGCATGCGCTCCATCTGCTCGTGGTCGGCGCCGCCGGCGAGGAAGACGAACTGGGCATACGCGGTGCGCAGCACGGCCCTGCGATTGATCAGGCCGCCTTGGTAGAAGGACTTGCTGAAGGTGAGCGTGCTCGACTTCGCAATGACCGTCTTGTCCAGGTCGAAGAAGGCCGCTGTGCGGGGCAAGGAGTGGTTTTCCACGCCCCCGAGCATAGGGGCAGCCCATTCGGCGTAAGGTGGGCGCGTGGGTTTGCCTGAGAAGGCTCTCGGGTACACCATGGAAGTCACGGATCGTTCGCGACCGTGCTAACCCGGTCCGACTCCTCCCCCCCCGAGTCGGCCGTGGAGACGACCCCCGCTCTCCCCCCCGGCGGGGGTCGTCGCATGTCCGGGCGGGTTTTCCCTTTCTGTCGGTGGTTGTCCCGCCGTCCGTCCGCGCGGTGCGGGGTGCGCCGCCGCTTTTCATGATCCATCACGGTGCGTAGTCGCGGCGCTGCTCTGTGAAATTCGCACGGGAACTCGCGTACGCCTCACCGGTATGGGTGAAGGCGATATTCACAGCCAACAAGTCGTCCACAGTTTTCCACCAAGATCCACACGATTTTCCGGAACGCTGCACCGTGATTCCGACGCGCACCTCTCGCGGCGGGTTCGGCGAGTTCATGCCGGTTCCGATGGCTGGTTCCGACAACTGGTTCCGGTGGTCCCGGTGGTCCCGGCGGCCGGTTGCGAGGGCTGGGTGTGCGGGGCCGGTTCGTACCGGCCGTCCCTGTGGAGGCCGGTTGCCGGTTCTTCACGCATCCGGGATCCGCGGGGCCGCGCAGGCCGCGCGCGGGAAGCAGCGAAGGGGGACCGACCCGTGTCCGGAACCGTCACACACGATCCACCGCCCGGCGCACCAGGACGGCAGGGCGGACCGCTGATCGTCACCGAGGACGCCGAGCTCCTCGACGACCTGCTGCGCCTGTGCGCGGCGGCCGGCGCCACCCCCGAGGTCCATCACGGGGTGCCCGAGCAGCGAGGCGGCTGGGAGGGCGCACCCCTGGTGCTGGTCGGCGACGACGCCGCCCGTCGGGTGCGCGGAGCCCCGCGCCGGCACGGGGTGGTGCTGGTCGGCCGCGACCAGGACGACCCCGGGATCTGGCGGCGCGCGGTCGAGATCGGCGCCGACCATGTGCTGGTGCTGCCCGACGGGGAGCAGTGGCTGGTCGACCGCATCGCCGACGTCGCCGAGGGCGTCGGCCGGCCCGCACTCACCGTGGGCGTCATCGGCGGGCGCGGCGGGGCGGGGGCGTCCACGCTGGCCTGCGCGCTCGCCGTCACCGCCGCGCGGGAGGGGCTGCGCACCCTGCTCGTGGACGCCGACCCTCTGGGCGGCGGGCTCGACGTCCTGCTCGGCGGGGAGACGGCCGAGGGGCTGCGCTGGCCGGCGTTCGCCGCCTCGCGTGGAAGGGTCGGCGGCGGTGCCCTGGAGGAGTCGCTGCCCGAACTGCACTCACTGCGCGTGCTCAGCTGGGACCGCGGCGACTGCGTCACCGTGCCGCCGCAGGCCGTGCGGGCGGTGCTGGCCGCCGCCCGGCGGCGCGGCGGCGCCGTGGTCGTCGACCTGCCCCGCCGGGTGGACGAGGGCGTCGCCGAGGTTCTTGCCCAGCTCGACCTCGGTCTGCTCGTGGTCCCCGCCGAACTGCGCGCCGTGGCGGCCTCCGCGCGGGTGGCCTCCGTGGTCGGCATGGTCCTGCGCGATCTGCGGGTGGCGGTACGGGGGCCGTACGCGCCCGGTCTCGACGACCGCGAGGTGGCCCGGCTGCTCGGGCTGCCGCTGGCCGGTGAGGTGCCCGTGGAGCCGGCACTGCGGCGGCCCGACGCGGGCGGGACACCGCCCGGTGCGGTGGCGCGCGGACCGCTCGCCCGGTTCTGCGCCGCCTTCTGGGAGCGGGCCCTGACGGAGACGGCCGCCGCATGAGGACGACACCTTTCGCACAACGGGAACGCCGAGGACAACGGGAACGGCGCGGACAACGAGAAGGGCGAGAACGGCGACGGACGGGGGAACGGGGCTTCCCGGCGGGCGCGTTCGGGCGGACGGACTCCGTCCACGGTCCCTCCGTCCACGGTCCCCGGATGCCCGCCCAGTTGCTGGACGGCGTACGGCAGTGGCTCGCCGAGAGCGGAGCCGAGCCGACACCCGCCCGGGTGGCACAGGCGCTGCGCGAGCAGGGCCGGGTGCTCGGGGACGCGGAAGTGCTCGGGGCGGCGGAGCAGTTGCGCTCCGAGCTGATCGGCAGCGGCCCGCTGGAACCGCTGCTCGCCGACCCGTCGGTGACCGACGTCCTGGTGTCGGCCCCGGACCGGGTGTGGGTGGACCGGGGACGGGGGCTGGAGCGGACCGCCGTCGCCTTCCCCGACGCGGCGGCCGTACGGCGCCTCGCACAGCGCCTGGCCGCCGTGGCGGGGCGCCGGCTGGACGACGCCCGGCCATGGGTGGACGCCCGGCTGCCCGACGGGACCCGGCTGCACGCGGTGCTGCCCCCGGTCGCGGTCGGCTGCACCTGCCTGTCCCTGCGGGTCGTACGGCCGCGCGCGTTCACGCTGGACGAACTGGTCGCGGCGGGCACGGTGCCGCCGGGCGGCGACCGTGTGCTGCGGGCGCTGATCCGCACGCGGCTGTCCTTTCTCATCAGCGGCGGGACCGGCACCGGCAAGACCACGCTGCTCAGCGCGCTGCTCGGACTGGCCGGCCCGGACGAGCGGCTGGTGCTCGCCGAGGACTCCGCGGAGCTGCGGCCCGACCATCCGCATGTCGTCCGCCTGGAGACCAGACCCGCCAACCAGGAGGGCGCGGGCCTGGTGACCCTCGAGGACCTGGTGCGGCAGGCGCTGCGGATGCGGCCGGACCGGCTGGTGGTGGGCGAGGTGCGCGGCGGCGAGGTCGTCCATCTGCTGGCCGCGCTGAACACGGGGCACGGCGGATGCGGCACGGTGCACGCCAACGCGGCGGCGGACGTCCCCGCCCGGCTGGAGGCGCTGGGCACCGCCGGCGGGCTGGACCGGGCCGCGCTGCACAGCCAGGTGGCGGCCGCGCTGTCGGTGGTGCTGCACCTGGTGCGGGACCGCTCCGGACGGCGGCGGATCGACGAGGTGCGGGTGCTGGAACGGGACGCCTCGGGACTGGTGCGGACGGTGCCGGCGCTGCGGTGGGGCGCGGAGGCGTTCGTGGAGGAGCGGGGGTGGGAGCGGCTGCGGGAGCTGCTTCGGCCGGGGAACCGGGAAGGGAGCGGTGAGAGGGATGGGTGAGGGGATGCCGGGGCCGCTGGCCGTGGTGGCGGCCGTGGGGTGTGCCGGAGCGGCCGTGGGGCTGCTGGGCGGACGGCACGCCGGGGCGCGGCGGGCGCGGTCGCTGTTCTCCGGTGGCGGAGCAGCGGGCGCCAGGCCGCCGCTCCGGAACCGGATCCTCGGTGAACTGTCCCGTCTGCGCGGACGGTTGGGATGCGAGTGGTGGGCGCCGGCGGCCGGGGTGGTGCTGGCGGTGCTGGGCGCCTCGGTGCTGCCGGTCGTCGCGGGGGCCGTGGCGATGCCGTTGCTGCGCCGTGCCCGGCTCGCCCGGGACGCGCGCCGCGCACAGGAGCGGCGGGCGGACGCCGTGATCGCCCTGTGCGGTGCCCTCGCCGGGGAGGTGCGCGCCGGGCGGCAGCCGGGCGAGGCGCTGCTGTACGCCGCACGGGACTCCGGCGGACTCGGCGACGCACAGGCGGCGGTGCTGGCGGCGGCCCGTTTCGGCGGGGACGTGCCCGGTGCGCTCGCCGTGGCGGCGCGGCAGCCGGGCGCCGGGGGACTGCGGGGGCTCGCGGCCTGCTGGCGGGTGGCCGTGGACCAGGGCGCGGCCCTGGCGGCCGGACTCGACCGGCTCGACGGGGCGCTGCGGGCGGAACGGGACCAACGCGCGGATCTGCGCGCCCAGTTGTCGGGAGCCAGGGCGACGGCCGTGCTGCTCGCCGGCCTGCCGGTCCTGGGACTGCTGCTGGGCACGGCCATGGGGGCCGACCCCCTGCGCGTGCTGCTGCACACGGGAGCGGGCCTGGGCTGCCTGGTCGTCGGCGGCCTGCTGGAGGGCGCGGGGCTGTGGTGGGCCCTGCGGATCGTACGGGCGGCGGAGGCGGCATGAGCGCGAGCGTTGTCCACAGGCTGGGGATGGCGGTAGGAGCTTCGGCGCTGCTGTGGCTGCTGGTGCGATGGCTGGAGACCGTGCGCCGGGAGCGGAGCGTGCGGCGGCGGATGACCTCGCTGTGGGGTGCGCAGGCGCCCGGACGCCCGGGTCCGCGGCTGAGGGTGCCGGACGCCGTGCGGCGGTGGCTGCCGGTGGTGGGGGTGGCGGGTGCCGGATGGGCGCTGGTCGGCGGGTTCGCGGGAGTTGTGGTCGGGCTGGCCGGGGCGGCCGGGATGCGGCAGTGGCGGCGGTGGGCGGAGAGCCGCCCCGAAGCGGAGTTCGACGAGGCCGAGGCGGCTCGCCAACTCCCTCTTGCCGCCGACCTTCTGGCGGCCTGTATCGCGGCCGGGGCCGGTCCGGTGAGTGCCGCCCAGGCGGTCGGTGAGGCACTGGGCGGGCCGGTCGGGGACCGGCTGGCCCGGGGCGCGGCGGAGGTGCGGCTCGGCGGGGAACCGGCCGACGCCTGGCGCGGACTCGCCTCGCTACCGGGAGCGGCGGCCCTGGCACGCCTGCTGGAACGGGCCGACGAGTCGGGGCTGCCCGCCGCCGGACCGGTCGCACGGCTCGCGGCCGACGTCCGCGCCGACCGGACCCGGGCCGCGACGGCCGGAGCGCGCCGGGCGGCCGTTCTGGTCACCGCGCCGGTGGGGCTGTGCTTCCTGCCCGCCTTCGTCGCGGTCGGCGTGCTGCCGGTGCTGATCGGTCTGGCGGGCGGGGTGCTGGACGGGGGTGGTGGCTGAAGGAGGAGGACCCGGGACGGAAGCGGGACGCGGTGAGGGACCAACAGACCGATACCTTACGGGGGTTGAGATGTACGGAAAGGCGCGGGCACGACTGCGTGCCCTGGTGCGCCGGATGCGCGGGGACAGGGGAATGGTGACGTCGGAGTACGCGGTGGGAATCGTCGCGGCGGTGGCGTTCGCCGTGCTGCTGTACGAGGTGGTGACCAGCGGGCAGGTCAGAGCCGAGCTGCAGAACATCGTGAGGCGGGCGCTCAGTGCGCGGACGTGAGCGCCGGGGCGGGCGCGCGCGGCAGGTCGCCGACGCGGGGTTCGTGACGGCGGAGGCCGCCATGGTCCTGCCCGTGCTGGTGTTCGTGGTGACGACGCTGGTGTGGGGGCTGCTGGTGGTGCTCGCACAGATCCAGTGCGTGGACGCGGCACGGGCCGGCGCCCGGGCGGCGGCCCGTCAGGACCCCCGGGACGCGGTCGTCCGGGCGGCCCGGGAGGTGGCACCGCGCGGGGCGAAGGTCACGGTGACCCGTCGGGGGGACCACGTGCACGTGGTCGTCACGGCCGATCCGCCGGGGAGGGGCGTGCTGCCCTTCCGGCTGAGGGAGGAGGCCGTCGCGGAGGCGGAGGACACGGTGGGGACGCCGGGAGGGGCGGGGGCATGAGGCACCGCTTCTCGGACCGCGGGTCCGCCTCTGTGTGGAGCGTCGGGGTGATCGCCCTGCTCTGCGTGGTGTTCTGCACCGGTCTCGCCCTCGGGCAGGCGGTGGTCGGCCGGCATCGTGCGGCCGGGGCCGCCGATCTTGCGGCGCTCGCGGCGGCGGGCCACTGGGCCGAGGGCCCTGCCGTGGCCTGC
>NZ_BAAAHG010000034.1:0-72156 GCF_039525155.1 Streptomyces thermoalcalitolerans
TCAGTGGGGCCAGTAGGTGCGGGTCCAGGTGGTGGGGCCGGGTGGGGGCAGGGGGTGGGGGGTGCGGTGGGCGGGGTCGGCCCAGGAGGTGGTGGGGTGGGGTGCGCCGGGCGGGGTGGTGGCCGCCGCGGCGCGGGCGTGGACCACCGCCAGGGCGGCGGCGAGCTCCTCCGGGGTGGGGTTGCCGTGGACGACCTTGATCACAGCGGCTCCTTGCGGTCCGTCCTCGCGGGTGTTGGTGCAGAAGGTCACAGGGGGATGTTGCCGTGTTTCTTGGGCGGCAGGGTGGCGCGTTTGGTGCGCAGGTGGCGCAGGGCGCGGGTGATGTGGGCGCGGGTGTGGGAGGGGGCGATGACGGCGTCGATGTAGCCGCGTTCGGCGGCGATGTAGGGGTTGAGCAGGGTGTCTTCGTACTCGCGGACCAGGCGGGCGCGGGTGGCGTCGGGGTCGTCGGCGGCGGCGATGGTGCGCCGGTGCAGGATGTTGACCGCGCCCTGGGCGCCCATGACCGCGATCTGCGCCGTGGGCCAGGCCAGGTTGACGTCGGCGCCCAGGTGTTTGGAGCCCATCACGTCGTAGGCGCCGCCGAAGGCCTTGCGGGTGATGACGGTGACCAGCGGCACGGTCGCCTCGGCGTAGGCGAAGATCAGTTTGGCGCCGCGGCGGATGATGCCGGTGTGCTCCTGGCCCACCCCGGGCAGGAAGCCGGGCACGTCCACGAAGGTGAGCACCGGCAGGTTGAAGGCGTCGCAGGTGCGCACGAAGCGGGCGGCCTTTTCGGAGGCGTCGATGTCCAGGCAGCCGGCCAGCTGCAGCGGCTGGTTGGCCACCACCCCCACCGGATGGCCCTCCACGCGGCCGAAGCCGGTGAGGATGTTGGGGGCGAACAGCGGCTGGGTCTCCAGAAAGTCGCCGTCGTCCAGGACGTGCTCGATGACGGTGTGCATGTCGTAGGGCTGGTGGGCGCTGTCGGGGATGAGCGCGTCCAGCTCCGCATCCTGCGCGGTGAGGCTCAGGTCGGCCTGCTGGGGGTAGGCGGGGGGGTCGGAGAGGTTGTTGGACGGCAGGAAGCTCAGCAGCTGCTGGACGTAGTCGATGGCGTCCTTTTCGTCGGCGGCCAGGTGGTGGGCGACGCCGGAGGCGGTGTTGTGGGTGCGGGCCCCGCCCAGTTCCTCGAAGCCGACGTCCTCGCCGGTGACGGTTTTGATCACGTCGGGGCCGGTGATGAACATGTGCGAGGTCTGGTCGACCATGATGGTGAAGTCGGTGATGGCCGGGGAGTACACCGCGCCGCCGGCGCACGGGCCCATGATCAGGCTGATCTGGGGGATGACGCCGGAGGCGTGGGTGTTGCGGCGGAAGATCTCGCCGTAGGCGCCCAGGGAGGCGACGCCTTCTTGGATGCGGGCGCCGCCGGAGTCGTTGATGCCGATGACGGGGCAGCCGGTTTTCAGGGCGAAGTCCATCACCTTGATGATTTTCTGCCCGTACACCTCGCCCAGGGCGCCGCCGAAGACGGTGAAGTCCTGGGAGAACACCGCCACCGGGCGGCCGTCGACGGTGCCGTAGCCGGTGACCACGCCGTCGCCGTAGGGGCGGGTGCGGTCCAGGTTGAAGTTGGTCGAGCGGTGCCGGGCGAACTCGTCCAGCTCCACGAAGGAGTCCGCATCCAGCAGCAGCTCGATGCGTTCCCGCGCGGTGAGTTTGCCCTTGGCGTGCTGTTTTTCCACCGCGCGCTGCGAGCCGGCGTGCGTGGCCTGCCGGATACGGCGCCGCAGATCCGCCAGCTTGCCCGCAGTCGTATGAATGTCGATGTCGTCCACCGGCGTTGGTTGCGCAGTCACTGCTTGCTCCCGTCGTTGTCGATACGGCCGACGCCCGTCCCCGCGAGGGGCGGCAGCGCCGCGCCCAGCGGAGGACGGGGGAACCGGCGGGCCGGCCCGTGGACCGGGCCGGGCGCGGCACCGGTGAGCAGGGCGGCGAAGGGCTGCCCGGTCACGGGCACCGGAGAACCAGAGGGCACTTCATGGGCAAGGGCCATGGGATGCCTCCGAGGTCGAGGGCGAGAGAGCCGAGGGGCACAGGGCGTGGGTCCCAAGGCGGGGTGTCCTGGTCGGAAGGAGGGGGGCCTGGTCAGAAGGTGTCCTGCGGGACGTACACCCCCCAGACGTCGCGCAGGGCATGGCAGACCTCGCCGACCGTGGCGCGCAGCCGCAGGGCCTCGCGCATCGGGGGAAGGACGTTGTCGGTGCCCTTGGCAGCGGTGCGCAGGGCGTCGAGGGCACGTCGGACGGCGTCGTTGTCGCGTTCCTTGCGCAGCGCGACGAGGCGTTCGCACTGGTCGATCTCGATCTGCGGGTCGACGCGCAGCGGCTCGTACGGCTCCTCCTCGTCGAGGACGAACGCGTTGACGCCGACCACGGTGCGTTCCTTGTTGTCGATCTCCTGTGCGATCCGGTAGGCGGAGCGTTCGATCTCGGACTTCTGGAAGCCCTGCTCGATCGCCGCGACAGCGCCGCCGCGGTCCTCGACGGCCTGGATCAGCTCCAGGGCCGCCGTCTCGAGCTCGTCGGTCATCGCCTCCATGAAGTAGGAGCCGGCGAAGGGGTCGACGGTCTTGGTCACATCGGTCTCGTGGGCGATGACCTGCTGGGTGCGCAGGGCCAGCCGCGCCGCCTTCTGGGTGGGCAGGGCGATGGCCTCGTCGTAGGAGTTGGTGTGCAGGGACTGCGTTCCGCCCAGGACCGCGCCCAGGCCCTGCAGGGCGACCCGGACGAGATTGACCTCCGGCTGCTGGGCCGTCAGCTGCACACCGGCGGTCTGGGTGTGGAAGCGCAGCATCTGCGACTTCGGATTCCGGGCGCCGAACTCCTCGCGCATGATGCGCGCCCAGATACGGCGGGCGGCACGGAACTTCGCGATCTCCTCCAGCAGCGTGGTGCGGGCGACGAAGAAGAACGACAGACGCGGAGCGAAGTCGTCGACGTCCAGGCCGGCGGCGATCGCGGTGCGCACATACTCCTTGGCGTTGGCGAGGGTGAACCCGATCTCCTGCGCGGGTGTGGCCCCGGCCTCGGCCATGTGGTAGCCGGAGATGGAGATCGTGTTCCAGCGCGGCAGCTCCTCGCGGCAGTAGGCGAAGATGTCGCTGATCAGCCGCAGGGACTGCTTGGGCGGGAAGATGTAGGTGCCGCGGGCGATGTACTCCTTGAGCACGTCGTTCTGGATCGTTCCGGCCAGCCGGCTGCCCGGGACACCCTGCTCGGCCGCGACCAGCTGGTAGAGCAGGAGCAGGGTCGAGGCCGGCGCGTTGATCGTCATCGACGTCGACACCTTGTCGAGCGGCAGGCCCTGGAACAGGATGCGCATGTCCTCGATCGAGTCGATCGCCACCCCGACCTTGCCGACCTCGCCCCGGGCCATGGGCTCGTCGGAGTCGTAGCCCATCTGGGTCGGCAGGTCGAAGGCCACACTCAGGCCGCCCGTGCCGGCGCGGACCAGCTCGTGATAGCGCTCGTTGGACTCCTTCGCGGTGCCGAACCCGGCGTACTGCCGCATCGTCCACGGCCGGCCGGTGTACATCGACGGGTACACGCCGCGGGTGAACGGGAACTGCCCCGGGGCGCCCAGCTTGGCGTCCGCGTCGAAGTCCGTCAGTGTCCCGGCGTCGTAGACCGGTTGGATCGGCAGACCGGACTCGCTGCGTGCGAAGGAACCCACGTCGCTCTCCTCTGGTACTCAATCTCTTGTCGACGGTACTCAGTACCATTCCGGTGGGCAAGTGGTCACCGGGGGCCAGAGCGGGGGAGGATGGGCGATCATGAGTAAGCCAGCCGCGCGAACCCGGCTCGCGGACGCCGCCTTCGCCCTGTTCGACGAGCGCGGATACGAGCAGACCACCGTCGACGACATCGCCGAACGGGCCGGGGTGGGCCGCACCACCTTCTTCCGGCACTACCGGTCCAAGGAAGACGTCATCTTCCCCGACCACGACCGGATGCTCGAACAGATCAAGGACCGGCTGGCCACCTCCAGCCATGAGACCGCCCTGGCCGCCGTCTCCGACGCGGTCCGCCTGGTGCTGCTGCACTACCTCGAGGAAGGCGACCTCGCCCGCCGGCGGTACCGGCTCACCAGCAAGGTCGCCGCGCTCCGCGACCGCGAGATCGCCAGTGTGGCCCGCTACCAGCGCCTGTTCCGCGAGTTCATCGCGAACTGGATGGGGGACTCCACCGAGTCGGCCTCGCTCAGGGCCGAGCTCATGGCCGCGTCCGTGGTCGCGGCCCACAACCATGTGCTGCGCCGATGGCTCCGGGGCGAGTCCCCCGACCCGGTCGCGGAGGTCGACGAGGCGATGCGCGAGGTGCTCGCCCTGTTCCGCGGTCCCCAGTCCCGTCCGGAGACCGGCGACGGCGGCACCATGGTCGTCGCCTTCCGGACCGGACAGGACATCGACACCCTGCTCCCCGCGCTGCGGCGCCTCGTCGAGGGCGAACCGGGCAACAAGTGACCGTCTCGGGGACCTTGGAGTCCACGAGACCGCTGTCCTGGCATGGCCGCCGGCTCCTCGCCCGTCCACCGGTCGCCCGGCGCGGCACCCACAGGTCCCCCAGCCATTGCCTTTGTCCCGCCGCAGAACCCGGCTGACGTGCGGATCCGTTGCCGTGAAGCCCCTTGGCCGACGGCGCGAGAGAATGGGAGACACACACCCAACCGACTCGAAAAGAGGAGGAGAGGGGATGACTACGGCAGCCGAGACCGTGCTCGAGCCCACCGAGCGGGTGCGGGCCCGGAAGAAGCTTTCGGACGCCGCTCTGACCACGCTCGAGCCCACGGAACGCGTGCGAGCCCAGAAGGGGCGGTACACGACAACCCGGAGCGGGCACGTGAGCACCAAGAGCGGGGGAGGGGGGACCGGAGAGGCGCACCCTGACGGCGGGGGCATCCACCTGCGCACCCACACGTTCCACCTTCCGGTTCCGATCCCGTACATCAGCCTGAAGAAGATGCCCGCCCGTCTGGAGGACCTCCCCGCCCGTCTGGAGGACCTGCCCGCGCGTCTGGAGCAGGTACCCGCCCGTCTGGAGCAGGTGCCCACCCGGGACCTGGTCTTCTACGGAGGCCTGGGAGCGCTCGCCGTGGTGGGGGCTCTTGACTGGCCGGTCGCTCTGGCCGTCGGGGGAGCCACCTGGCTGGTGCGCAGCAGGCAGAAGGACAAGCAGAAGGAGAAGCGCTGAAACACGGCAGAGCCAGTGGGAAGCGGCGCCCGGCAGCACACACTGTCGGGCATTCCCTGTGCCTGCCCGATCACGGAGGTGGCCCGATCACGGATGTGCTCTCGGGCACGGGACCGCACCCGAAAGGGGCTCCGGCCCGGACGAGAGCGGCAGGACAGACGAGAGCGACAGGACAAGGAGGCGCTCACGGTTCGCCGGCGAGCCTGAGGGGACCCACGGCTGACAGGGCGCGACCCGCCTGATGGTCCAGCGGCCCGCCGGACCTGTCCGGGGTGTCACCGCTGGGGGAGGGCGAGTTCACGGCCGCGGTAGAAACCCTCCCGCTCCTCGACGACGTACGGGGCCATGGCCGCTCGTCGCTGCGCCTCCGCTTCGGAGGACCGCCAGGCGTCGCACGCCTCCTGGGAGTCCCAGAACGACACCCCGGTGACCTCCTGCCCGTCGTCGGACCAGTACGCGTACGAACGGTGCAGGCCCTGCGGAGGGGAGACCGGACGCCACGCCCTCTCGAACTCCTCCAAAGTGCCCGGCCGAAGGCGGCGTGTCGTCACCCAGACGAAGTGTTCCTCCATTGCAGCTCCTCCGCGACGCCGGTTCGGCCCGTACTGGCCGGCCCCCGGGGATCACCTCGGTCCCGAAGCGTGCCGCGGATCGGGACCGGGCCGCGCGGAGCCCGTCAGTGCTGCCGTACTGTCGTGTCAGGCGTGGTCCACCAGCTGGGCGTGGCCCTTCTGCCGTGCGCAGTGGGCGCAGCAGAAGAACTGCCCGTTCGCCTGCATCCCGTGCCCCAGAATCCGGCAGTTGCAGTTGTCACAGATCGGAGCCATGCGCTGGGCCGCGCACTCCAGGCTGTCGAAGATGTGCACCTGCCCGGCGGCCCGCAGCTCGAAGGCCATCTCGTAGTCGTTGCCGCAGACTTCGCACACTGCCATGGGCCATTCCTCCACCTGCGTTCCGTGGCGGAACCGAGCCCGCCGACATATCCACGAGCCTGTGCCCAGCCCCTCGGCGGCGCAACTCCACGAGTGATGCCCTGACCCGAACGGCGGAACGTCCCGCAGGCCCCGGCTCCCCGGGACTGCCTCGGCGGACGAACCGGGCGTGGATGACGTCGATTCGGCGACCGCACCCCGGGACCGGACGCCGGACTGCGACACGCCGGACGCCGTCCGTCCGACGGCGATCGGGTGACACGAGGGTGACACGACGACAGCCCGGATGTGCGGGAACACGGAACGGGCTCCGCCTGCCGGAAGCAGGCGGAGCCCGTCGTGGTGACGGAGCACGGGAACCGGCCGTCGCCGCCGCTCACCGCGGCTGCTCGCCGGCAGTTCCCCGCCGTCGGCCTTCCGGAACCTATGACGTACGGCCTTGGGAGCCGGACGCTTCGAGTGCGTGGGTGAGGGTGGCCGCGTCGTGGGGTCCGGTGTGGCGGCGGGTGCCGATGAAGAAGGTCGGGGCGCCGTCGGCGCCGCTGGCCTCGGCGCTGGCGACGTCGGCGCGGATGCGGGCGGCGGTCTGCTCGGAGTCCAGGTCGCGCAGGAAGATCTCGATGTCGAGCCCGGCCTGGACGGCGTAGCTGATGATGTCCTCGAACTCGAGGCGGTCTTGGTGGGTGAAGAGCAGGTTGTGCATCCGCCAGAAGCCTTTCTGGGCGTCGGCGGCGACGGCGGCCCGGGCGGCGAGTTCGGCGTGCGGGTGCACCTCGGGCAGCGGCAGATGCCGGAAGACATAGCGCAGCCGGTCGCCGAAGTGCCGGCGCAGCTCCTGGGCCACCCCGGTGGCATGCGCGCAGAAGGGGCACTCGTAGTCGCCGTACTCCACCAGCGTCAGCGGCGCGTCCACCGGCCCCTGGATGTGGTCTCGGGCCGGGTCGACGGGGCGGTCGAGGAGGCGGGGCAGGTCGGCGTCGGCCTGCCCGCCCAGGAGTGCGGCCAGCCGGAAGACCGCCCAGCCCAGGACGGTGGCCAGCACCGCCGCCAGCAACACCCCGACGGTGGCCGGGGCCAGCAGCGGCGTGCCCTCGAAGGCCAGGGAGGCGATCAACAGCGAGACGGTGAAGCCGATGCCGGAGAGCGCCCCGCCGCCCAGCACATGACCGGCCCCGACCCCGCGGGGCAGATCCCCCAGGCCCAGGCGGGCCGGCAGCAGCGCACCGGCGGAGATGCCGAGGAACTTGCCGGCCACCAATCCGACCACCACCGCCCAGGTGACCGGGGAGGACAGGGCCTGCGTCAGCACCCCGCCGCGCAGGTCGATCCCGGCGTTGGCCAGGGCGAAGAGCGGCACCACCCCATAGCTCGCCCACGGATGCAGCACTGTTTGCAGCCGCTCGTTGACCGACACCGCCCGCTTCAGCCCCCGCCGCGCACTCAGACCCACCCGCGCCTGCGGAGACTGACGGAAGGCCCGGAACAGCCGGGCGGCCCGCTCCACCGCCTGCCGGGTGGGGGCATGGGCGGGGATGAGCAGCCCGCCGATCATGCCGGCGATGGAGGCATGCAGCCCCGCCTGCAGCGTCGCCAGCCACAGCGCCACCATCACCAGCGCATACGGGGCAGCCCGCCACACCCCCAGCCGGCCCAGCACCGCCAGCACCCCGCACAACACCACGGCCGCCAGCAGTGGTTGCGGGTGGAGGGCGTCGGAGAAGACCAGACCGATCACGGCCACCGCCACGATGTCGTCGATGACGGTGATGGCCAGCAGAAACACCCGCAGCTGGGTGACGAACCGGGGACCGACCAGGGCCAGTGCGCCGAGCAGGAAGGCGGTGTCGGTGCCGATGACCACCCCCCACCCCTGCAACGCCTGGCCGGTGGGGGCGATGGCCGCGTACAGCAGCACCGGCACCAGCATGCCGCCCAGGCCGGCCAGGGCCGGGATCACCACCCGCCGCCAGTCGGCCAGCACCCCTATGGAGAGCTCGTAGCGCACCTCCAGGCCGATGACGAAGAAGAACAGGGCCATCAGCCCGTCGTTGACCCAGTGCGCCAGGTCCATCGACAGCCCCACCCCGCCCACCCGGAACGACGCCTCGGTCGCCCACAGCCCTGCATACGCCTGTGACCAGGGCGAATTCGCCCACCCCAGGGCCACCACCACAGCAGCCAGGAGCAGGCCCACACTGCCCGCCTCGGTACTGAGAAACGACCGCGCCGGGCCGGTGAGCTGCGCCACCAATGTGCGCTTCGAGGCCGAGGTCCGAGAGGTTCGGGCGTTGTTCTTCCGCATCACCGCTCCCACCGTGCCGTCCCGCTGCTCCCGTGGATGTCTCCGTTCCGGTGGCGGGGCGTCGGCCGCCTTTCGGGGAGGGGATCCCGGACTGCGAGGAGACCCTGGGGAGCGCGGTGGTCCCGATGGCGTGTCGTGGTCACGTGATCACCGTCCCGGGGAAGCCGAAGTGATGCCGTTCCGCCCGGGGTACGGGAGCCGCGTACGTCTCGGACTCCAGGGCGGGAAGGGCGCGGCCTCATGGGCGCAACGGCGGGATGGCCGGATCACGGTGCGGGTGTCCTCCGACGGGTCAACCGGTCACCGGCCCGGGCAGGGCGTCCCAGGGCACCCGTCGGGAGCGCAGGTCGGCCCGGATGCGCTGGGCGAGCTTTCGGGTGTCACGGCGGTTCAGCGAGGCACCGATGGCCGCACCGACCATGAAGGGCGTCAGCACGGGGAGTCGGCGGACGGAGAGACGCAGCAGACGCCGGCGTACTTCCCTTCTCACCCGGATGCCGAGCACAAGACCGGCTGCGGGGACCGGCTGTGCGATGGTCAGGCCGCGTCCCTTGGTCCATTCCGCGAGATACAGCGCGGCACGCTGTCGTGCGGTGCCAGGAGCCCGCAGGCCGTAGACCTCGTGCAGTTCGGCGATGAGCTTGAATTCGACGGCCGCCGTCCCGAGGACGCCCGCGGCCAGCTCCGCGGGCATGGCCAGAGGTGTGGGCAGCGCGGCGACCGACCCCACGCCCGCTCCCACGGCCCCGGCGCCCCGCACGGCACCGGTGACCAGGCGATCGGCGATCTCCTCCGGGCCGAGACCGGGGAAGTACCGGCGCAATGTGGTCAGATCGCGGACCGGGATCCGCGGAGCCGTTTCGATCAGCCGGCCCGCGAGAGAGGGCGTGAGAGAGAACACGGAAGAGAAGGGAAGGGGCGGCCCTGCAGGGCTCCTTGCCACGGGCGACATCGCATCCTCTCCGTTCCGTCCTCCCGCCCCGGCGGCGCCTTCGTCCCCCGGCGCCTGCCCGTCCACCCCCCGTACCCACTGGTACGGCATCGATTCGCATGCCCGGTGGAATGTGTCTGCCGGGAGATCCCCGTGCCCACCGGTACATACTTGACACGAGAGAACTCAAGTTTTATTCAGGCTACATAGGCAAGTCAGGTCCGAAACCGCAGTTCGCAGCGGGCGGGAAGGTGACCTGAAGGGAGGTACCGGGCCTGTGCACGGTGCTGGGCGGAGCCCTCGGCCACGGGCGAGACGATCACCTCTGCCTTCCGCCGCCGGGTGAGGGGACCGTGCCCCGGCACCCGGGTGGATGTCGTCGCGGCGGAACGGTTCAGACGGGTGCAGTCGGCGTACAGGACGGCGCTGCGGGGCCCTGTGCGATGCGCGGCCCGCGATCAGGTGTACGGCCGGGCTCACGAGTCACGGCCGGCCCCACGAGCCCGCGGACCACTCGACAGACCAGGGCGCGCAGGCTCCGGCGCCGCTCCGGTGCATCGCCGCACTCGGCACCGCGACCTGTGAACCGCCCCCGCGCACGGGGCCGGTCCCTCGGCAGCCCCGCCGGCGGAACAGGGTTCCGGCCGGCGTGACATGGAGACACGAACGAGACACGAACGAGGCACGGACGAGGCACGGACGAGGAGGGAGAACACAGATGGCGCGTGCGGTCGGTATCGACCTCGGTACGACGAACTCGGTGGTCTCGGTCCTCGAGGGCGGTGAGCCCACCGTCATCACCAACACGGAGGGTGCCCGGACCACCCCGTCGGTCGTGGCGTTCGCCAAGAACGGCGAGGTGCTGGTCGGCGAGATCGCGAAGAGGCAGGCCGTGACGAACGTGGAGCGCACCGCGCGTTCCGTCAAGCGGCACATGGGCGATCACGGCTGGCGGTTCCCGGAGCACGGCGACATCGACGGCAAGCGGTACACCGCGCAGGAGATCTCCGCGCGTGTGCTGCAGAAGCTGAAGCGGGACGCGGAGGAGTACCTGGGCGAGGAGGTCACCGACGCGGTGATCACCGTGCCGGCGTACTTCGACGACACCCAGCGGCAGGCGACCAAGGAGGCCGGTGAGATCGCGGGCCTGAACGTCCTGCGGATCATCAACGAGCCGACGGCCGCCGCGCTGGCGTACGGACTGGACAAGGAGAACGACCAGACGGTCCTCGTCTTCGACCTGGGCGGCGGCACCTTCGACGTGTCGTTGCTGGAGATGGGCGAGGGCGTCATCGAGGTGAAGGCCACCAATGGCGACACGCACCTGGGCGGTGACGACTGGGACCAGCGGATCGTCGACCACCTGGTCACGCGGTTCAAGAACCACTACGGCGTCGATCTGTCCAAGGACAAGATGGCCGTGCAGCGGCTGAGGGAGGCGGCGGAGAAGGCGAAGGTCGAGCTGTCCAGCTCGTCGGAGACCACCATCAACCTGCCCTACATCACCGCGTCCGCCGAGGGCCCGCTGCACCTGGACGAGAAGCTGACCCGGGCGCAGTTCGAGCAGATGACGGCGGATCTGCTGGAGCGGTGCAAGGTGCCGTTCCGCAACGCGATCAAGGACGCCGGGATCAAGGTGTCCGACATCGACCACGTGGTGCTGGTGGGCGGTTCGACACGGATGCCCGCCGTCACCAGCCTGGTGCGGGAGCTGACCGGCAAGGAGCCGCACAAGGGCGTCAACCCCGACGAAGTGGTGGCCGTGGGCGCCTCGCTGCAGGCCGGTGTGCTCAAGGGCGAAGTCAAGGACGTCCTGCTGCTCGACGTCACCCCGCTGTCCCTGGGCATCGAGACCAAGGGCGGCATCATGACCAAGCTGATCGAGCGCAACACCACGATCCCGACCCGGCGTTCGGAGATCTTCACCACGGCCGAGGACAACCAGCCGTCGGTGACCGTTCAGGTCTACCAGGGCGAGCGGGAGATCGCGGCCTACAACAAGAAGCTCGGCATGTTCGAGCTGACCGGCATCCCGCCCGCGCCGCGTGGAGTGCCGCAGATCGAGGTCACCTTCGACATCGACGCCAACGGCATCATGCACGTCTCCGCCAAGGATCTGGGCACCGGCAAGGAACAGAAGATGACGGTGACCGGCGGCTCGGCCCTGCCCAGGGAGGACATCGACCGGATGATCCGCGAGGCGGAGCAGCACGCGGAGGAGGACCGCAGGCGGCGCGAGGCCGCGGAGACCCGCAACCGGGCCGAGCAGCTCGTCTACCAGACCGAGAAGCTCATCCAGGACAACGCGGACAAGATCCCGGGCGAGGGGAGGAACGAGACCGAGACGGCGCTGACCGAGCTGAAGGAGAAGCTGAAGGACGAGAACGCGGACACCGCGGCGATCCGGCAGGCCACGGACCGAGTGGCGCAGGCGGCCCAGAAGATGGGCGCAGCGCTGTACGAGCAGGCGGGCGCGCAGCACCGGACGGCGGCAGGGAGCTCCGCGTCCGGTGAGTCCGGCGGGTCCGGCTCGGACGACGAGGTGGTGGACGCCGAGATCGTCGACGACGAGCCGAAGGCGAGCTGATGATGGACAAGGGCCATCTGCGGAGCGATGACCCCGCGCAGTTGCGGCGTCTGCTCCAGGAGCGCACGGACGACCTGCAGCGGGTGAAGGCCGAGTACGACAACTACCGCAAACGGGTGCGCCGGGACCGTATGGCCGTGCGTGAGATCGCGGTGGCCAACGTCCTGCGCACCCTGCTGCCCGCCCTGGACGCCGTGGATCTCGCATGCGCCCATGAGCCCATGACGCCGGGACTGCAGCACATCGCCGACACCCTGCGAACCCAGCTGGGGTCCTTGGGACTCGAGGCGTTCGGGCAGGAGGGCGATCCCTTCGATCCCGCCTGCCACGACGCCGCGGCCCATCACATCGCCCCGGATGCCGGTCGTCTGGTCTGCACAAAGATCCTGCGCCCCGGTTACCGGCTCGGTGACCAGCTGCTGCGTCCGGCCCATGTGGAGGTCACCGGGCCGCCTCCGCCGGTGAGGAGTGCGCCGGCGGACAGCCGGAGAGAGGACATCGACGGCACCAGAGAGGACGTCGGCGACACCGGGGGAGGCAAGAACCGTCTTCACCTCGCCGGCGGCCCCGCCGGTACCGGAGACGGCGAACCGGAGGCCCTGGACGGGCCGGCGGCTCCGTCGGCCTGACCCCCTCTTCACGAGCTCCACGGAGACCTTGCCGGTGCGCCCGGCGCGGACCGGCGAGAGGCGCCGGGAGCATGCTTCGGGGCCCGGGCAGTCTGCCCGGGCCCCGAAGCATGACCTGCGAGGGGGAGACCCCCGAGGTCAGTTGTCGAGTTCCTTGCGTTCGCTTCCACCGCTGATGGCGATCTTGCGGGGCTTGGCCTGCTCGGCGACCGGAATCCTCAGCCTCAGCACACCGGCCTCGTAGGAGGCGTCGATCCGCTCGGTGTCCAGGGTGTCACCGAGGAACAGCTGTCGGCTGAACGTCCCCGCGGGCCGCTCGGTGATCACTGTGTCGGTGTTCTCGCCGTACGCCGGCTTGCGTTCGGCCTTCACGGTCAGGACGTTGCGCTCGACACCGAGGTCGATGGACTCCGGGTCCACGCCCGGCAGGTCGAGTTCGACGAAGAACGTGTCACCGTCGCGCCAGGCGTCCATCGGCATGCCGGCAGGGTGGGCGGCCGTGCCCCACATCCGTTCGACGAGCCGGTCAAGCTCCCGGAAGGGATCCGTCCGCATCAGCATCAGCACCCCTCCTTCGCGTCGTACTCCGTGTCCCTACCTTCTACCTCTTATGTACCACGCCGCTGGAAAGTTAACAAGAGTGGACTCAACTTTTTTCGTGAGATCCCAATGGCGGGGTCGCGCAGCCGAGTAGCGGTGACCTCCGGGTGCCCTGGTCGACTGTGCAGGAGGCGGGAACTGTATGTCGATCTGTGCTGCTTTGCGGCTTCGAGGAAGAAAGTTGAGTCTGCTAGTGTCAGTTTCTTCCATCGCTTCCTTGTCAATCATTGTGCGATTGGCTATATGAAGAAAGTGTCATCGCCGTCGAGTCCACGGGAACGCGGGCTCGACTCCACCGCACAGGAAAGGAGAAGTGGGACATGCTCGTGCGCGCCGGTGCCCTTGGCGATCTCGACCGTCTCCTGCATCAGCTCGCGCACACGGCCGCTTCCCCGTCCGGTGCCACCATTCCGGTGGATGCCTGGCGCGACGACGAGGCGCTCTACCTGCAGTTCGACCTGCCCGGCATGGACCCGGCCGGTATCGATCTGACCGTCGAACGCAACACGCTGACCCTGGTCGCCGAACGCCCCTCGCCCTTCCCCGAGGGCGCGCAGCCGATACTGACCGAACGTCTCACCGGCCGTTTCACCCGCCGCCTGGACCTCTCGGACGCCCTGGACACCGACGCCCTCGAAGCGCGATACGACCACGGTGTGCTCACCTTGCGCATCCCGCTGGCCGCCCACGCCAAGCCGCGCAAGATCGCCATCACCAACGGCACACGCAAGCAGCTGACCACCTGATTCCCTCTGCGGCGACGCGGGTCCCTCGGCGCCCTTCCGCGGAACGCAGGCTCTGGTGGCGGGAAGCAGGCCGGCAGTACAGGCACCGGCGGTCCGGCCCACGCGCTCTTCTGGGCCCGGGCCGGCCGTCACGGGCCCGGTTGCGTCCCGGGCGCCGGGAATGTCCCGGCCGGTGGGTGCGCGGGTGCCGGGCCGTTTTGTCTCCGCGCTCCGCCCGGCACCGACGACTGCTCCGGACCCGTCGCGGTCCGCCTGGGCGAACCGGACAAGGCCCGGACGGGGCGGGCGGCGCAAGCAGCTGGGCCTGGTCCCCGGAGCTCCGCCGGGTTCCGTGATGTCCGGCAGACTCCTGTGGAACCGGCCCAGCCGATGCCGGGGTACTCGTCAGTCCCCGGTCGTGATCTCGATACGGCGTGGCTTGGAGGCCTCCGCCTTGGGAACGGTCACCGTCAGTACGCCGTCGCTCAGCGTCGCGCTGATGCCGTCGGCGTCGAAGTCGCCGGGAAGCAGCGTGCGGTGCTCGAAACGGCCGACCCTGCGGGTGCTGTGGCGCAGCAGCCCGGTGCGCTCGCGTTCCGTGTACTCCCCGCTGATGACCAGCTCCCGGTCCATCACCTCGATGGTGATGTCGTCGCGCTTGAGGCCGGGGACCTCGACCTCGATCCGGTAGGCGTCATCGGTCTCGGTGAAGTCGGCCAGCGGTGTCCAGGCGGTGCCCTCGGTCAGGGCTCCGCCCATGGCGGATTCCAGCAGGTTTCCCATCCGGTTGAACAGCTCGTCGAACTCGGCCAGCGGGTCCTTCCAGCCGGGAATGAGCCGCCCGGTGAGCCCACCGGGGGCACCGCGTCGTACGGGCAGGGCCATCGCAGTCACCTCCGTGCGCGTTTCGCTCGGGTGTCGACTGGCCTCAGTACCCCTGACGGTGCCCCTCACACGGCAGGCGGAGGACCGGCCGGGAGAGCTGCGGGCGCACGTCGGTGCCGTCACGGCCGGCACATGCGTGGTCCGGGACGAGCGGGGGCGCGAAGCGTGCTCCGGACCCGGGCTCGTATGGCAGCGTGTGCGCGGCATGCGTGCCACAGGGGGCGCAACGGCGGCGGAGCGCCCCCCTTCTCACTCGGAAGCGTCGTCCTCCACCTGGTAGACCTTGGTCCAGGTGGTTCCGCAGCGGCAGTAGGAGTGCTCCACGAGCTCACCGTCCTCGGTGACTCCCAGCCCCTGGTTGATGCGAACGTGCACGTGATCGGACATGACAAACCTCCGTCTCGTCGGCCCACCGCCTGGAGAGCGGACCGAGCCCTACATCCTCCGAGGCAGGGCAAAAGCCGTATAGGAGCCACGTCACACCGGCAGACGGTGCAGGGGGTGCGTGTTCGGGCGTCGTATCGCTTCGGATGCCGCGGAACGCCGGCGGCCGTCACCGATGCCGGGACCGCTCAGGCGGCTGACGACCCGCCACGCACATGGCCGCTCGCTGCCGGGTAATGAGGCTGGCAGCCGGGCCGGGCCGTCGGCTCCGGGCAGCACGCCGGACGGACTGCCGGGACAGGTCCGGGACCGCCGCGGCGGGGTCCATGCGGCCGGGGTGATGAACCGCACGGCTCGACCGGCCTCATGCCGGACATGTGCCGGGAATCACGACCTCCCCTCGGGGCACGACCTTGCTCCTCGGCTGTCCGCAACCGCTCGAGCGACCCTGAGCCGGTGGCGAACGGCAGACGGACGAAAGGCCCGGCCCCCGGCCTCTTGCCCGGAGAACAGAGCCGGGGACAGTGTCCGAGGGCGACGTTCGAGGGCAACGCCGACCGGGCACCCGGCTCCGGGACGGATCCGGCCCGGCGAGCCGGACACGGACACACCGGGGAAATGACGCGGCAGCGGGAAGCCGCCCATGTTCTACGACCTGCTCAAGTACGTCCTCCTGGGACCGTTGCTGCGGCTGCTGTTCCGGCCGCGGGTCGAGGGGCTCGAGCATGTTCCGGCGGAGGGTGCGGCGATCGTCGCCGGGAATCACCTGTCCTTCGTGGACCCCCTCCTCATGCCCGCGGTCCTGAAACGGCGCATCACGTTCCTGGCCAAGGCGGAGTACTTCACGGCGCCGGGGCTCAAGGGCCGGCTGACCGCGCTCGTCCTCCGCGGCGCCGGGCAGATCCCGGTGGACAGGTCGGGCGGGGCCGCAGGACAGGCGGCGCTCCAGGCGGGGCTGGGAACACTGGCGAAAGGAGAACTGCTCGCGATCTATCCGGAGGGCACGCGGTCCCCCGACGGCCGGCTGTACAGGGGCAAGGTCGGGGTGGCGGTGATGGCGCTGGCCGCGCGGGTGCCGGTGATTCCGTGCGCGATGGTGGGAACGTTCGGGATCCGCCCTCGACGTGTCCTGCCGAGACCTTCGCCGGTCACGATCCGTTTCGGGGAACCGCTGCACTTCTCGCACCGGGCGGGGCAGGAGCAGCAGAAGGCGGTGCTGCGGGCCGCCACCGACGAGATCATGGCCGCGATCCTGCGGCTGTCGGGCCAGGAGTACGTGGATCGGTACGCGGCCGAGGTCAAGGCCGAACAGGCGAAGAGGCGACGGGGCTGAGACGGCGACAGGGCTGAGCCCCTGCGCCCGGCGACACCGAACGAGCGGCGCGGGCTTCCGCTTGCCCCTGACGACACCGGGTACTCAGCCGGGGACGGAGCCCTGGACAGTGGCCCGTTCGAGCAGGGATTCGAGCAGGGAAAGGAGTGAGAACGGATGACGCTTCCCGCCCGCCGTGACATCGGCAGCGCGCTGTGGAGCCCCTTCCGCGAGCTGGAGGAACTGCGCGAACGCATGAACACCTTCTGGACCCACGGCTTCGCCGGCGGCATGGAAGGCATCTGGTCGCCGCTGGTCGACCTGGAGGAGACCGACGACGCCTATCTGGTCGAGATCGAACTTCCCGGCGTGAAGAAGGACGACATCTCCGTGGAGATCGAAGGCGGAGAGCTCGCGGTCCACGGTGAGGTCAAGGAAAAGGAACGGGAGGGCGTGGTGCGCAGCCGCATGCGCCGCACCGGCCGGTTCGACTACCGCACCACCCTTCCGCGGGGCGTCGACGCCGACCGCGTCCAGGCCGACCTCAGCAACGGCGTTCTCACCCTGAAGCTCCCGAAGGCCGAGGAGGCCAAGCCGCGCAGGATCGAGATCTCCGGCTGACCACAACCGCCTCCCCGGCAGCCGGAGAAGGCACCGGCGGCCGGGGAGGAGCACACCTGCGCCGCTTCCGGAGATGGCCGGTCCGGCAAGGAGAGTCCCGGCAAGGAGAGTACCGATGACCGTCCAACCATCCCCGAAGGTCGACCGTCCCGTCGTGGGCTCCTACCCGACGTACGAGGAGGCCCAACGGGCCGTCGACTTCCTGTCCGACAGCGGATTCCCCGTGGAGCGCACCGCGATCATCGGCTCCGACCTGCGCATGGTGGAAACCGTGCTCGGCCGCCTGACCCGCGGCCGGGCCGCCCTGGCCGGCGCGGGCTCCGGAGCGTGGTTCGGCCTGCTGATCGGGCTGCTGCTGTCCCTCTTCGCCACCAGTCCCCACAGCGCCCTCGTCCTCCTGCTCGGCGGCATCGTCCTCGGTGCCGTCTTCGGTGCCGTCTTCGGTTTCATCGGTCACTCCCTCACCGGGGGCCGCCGCGACTTCGCCTCCCGCAGCCAGATCGTCGCCGCCCGCTACGACGTCGTCGCCGAGGCACAGGTGGCCGAGGAGGCGAAGAACATGCTGATCAAGCTGGGGTGGCGGGAGTCCTGACGAACCCGTGCACGGCAGGCGGCAAGACGCCGGTTCAGGCTGCGCCGGCCGGAGCCGGTACTCGGCCCGCGCGAGCCCGTACAGTAATCCGGACGACCCCGAGGGAGATCCGGAGACCATGCCCGAGCGGAACAGACAGTTCGGCCTGTACGGCGCCCGCGGCATCAAGGGCCATGAAGCCGTCGCCCGTCAGCTGGACGCCCTGGCCGGCTACATCGCCACTCCCATCACCGTCCGGCGCGGCCTGCTCGCCCGCCTGCACTACCTCACGCGCACCGACCACGCCCGCCGCAGGGCGCGCAAGGCCGGCCTGACCGTCACCAACCGCACCCTGAAGGCCTGGCTGGACGGCAAACGCTCACCGTCGAAGGCGAACCTGGAACGCATCGAACAGGCCTACCGGACGGTGCGGCGGGAGAACGTCGCCCGTTACCTGCTCGCCCGTCTCAACCGTGAGGGCCGCGGCACCCGCGTCGAGATCCACCCCCTGGACCAGTCTCAGGTCGACCGGCCCCACCAGCGTGTCATCGAGTACCGCACGCTGAACGTACGGAACTGGGACCGCATCGTGCGGGCCTGGGCGGCCGGTGACGACCGGGAACTGGACGAGGCATGGGTCGACCAGATCGTCGACCTCGGATCCCAGTGGGGCCAGTACGAGTACGTCACCAACATCGGCTTTGCGGCATGACGGTGGCCGCCCCACCGCCCGCGCCCCGGCTCCCCGGAACCGGAGGCGGCTCAGCCGACGATCGGTGAGACGGCCACGCAACCGGCTGCGGACACCACGCCCTCACCGGACTTCTCGACCAGGGTCCTGCCCTTGTACACGATCTTGCAGGAGATGTTGCCGGCGTCGACGTCCACGGCCATCGGTACGACGGTGGGCGCCTCGATGCCCCGCAGCTTCACCGTCTTCCTCCAGGGCAGCGTGGGGTTGTTCACCGTCTCGAGCTTCGGGTTGGCCGCGTCCCCACCACCCGCGTTGAAGGTGATGGAGTCGACTCCCTCACCGGTCACCTCGTAGGTGACCTCGTACTCTTTGTCGACCTGCTTGTCGACTTCCTCGACCACCTCGTCCTCGACCTGCCGGGCGGTTTCCTCGGAGCAGGCACCGAGGCCGAGGGCGAGGCCGCCCGCGACGAACGCGGACACGATGCAGCGGCGCATGCGATTCATATGGAATGCTCCCCCCGATCACGCGAACTGTACAAGGGGAAGAAAACAGTTGAAGGACAAGAAGAGTCAACTTGTTATCAACTGTGCGATCCCACTGATAAGTTCCAACCGCTCTGCTTTCACTGAACCCCGGTGAAGCACTCATCTCGCCGCTTCTGAGCCGTAGTTGGCAGGGAGTACCTTGCTGATCGGCAGCTCGACCGCAGCCGGCAGCCGCGGGAAGCGACGGGTACGTAGTGCGCGACGGGGTGGCCGTACTCATCGCGGCCGTCAGCGAAGAGCGGCGACCAAGCGGTTCAGGACAGGAAGCACGCATCGCGGGCCACCGTCGTCCACCACGGCGGTCGTCACCGCGTGTTCCTGACGGACGCACCGCACACCACGCCGGCCCCGAGGGAGGCGAACAGCGGCAGGCCCGAACAACTGTCTTCGACGGCCCGTACGAGCGGGAGGCCGGCCCGACAGGAGCACAACGTCGAACAGGCATCGCGTCGTGCCCCGGAGCGCAGTGGACGACGTGCTCCCCGAACCAGCGGTGATTCCACTGATTTTC
Organism: Streptomyces thermoalcalitolerans; assembly: GCF_039525155.1. Taxonomy (NCBI): domain Bacteria; kingdom Bacillati; phylum Actinomycetota; class Actinomycetes; order Kitasatosporales; family Streptomycetaceae; genus Streptomyces; species Streptomyces thermoalcalitolerans. The sequence continues at coordinate 19,470 of NZ_BAAAHG010000034.1, forward strand.
TGCTTTCTCGCTGATGTTCTGGGATAAATCGCTACGCTGGGGGGCCTTTGTCCTGCCGGTGACGGCCGTCCCTTGGTGGGCCTTGGTTGAGACCGGGCATTCAGAAACGGAAACCGCTTTGAGTGACGAGCAGCACTTGATCTCGGTGTCGGTCCTCGCTGACCCGGACGGCGAGCAGACCAGGTCCCTGCGGCGCTGGCTGCAGCGCGACAACAAGGTGGCCAAGTCCCCCGACATCACTCCGAGTACCCCGCAGCCGGACCCCGAGGCGATGAGCAGCGCACTCGACTGGTTGGACTTCGCCGTGTCCTCCGCGATCGGTCTGAGCAGCCTGATCGTCAGCATCGCGACCTGGTGCTCGACGAGGGCCTCCGGGCAGCAGGTCCGGGTGTCCAGTGACCGGGGATCCTCCGTGGTCGTGTCCGAGGCCGAGGCCGCGCCGGACCGTGCCGACGAGCGCGCTGCCGAGGTTCTCGGCGACGGAGCACCGGAAGAGTAGCTCCAGGGATGAGCAGCCGCCTGAGCGACCCGCTGCAATCGGCCGCGGTGATCGCCGGAGTGTTCAAGCAGACGTCGGGAAGCGACCTGCCGAACCTTCCGGCAGTCGAGAACAACATCCGCGCACTGGCAGGAGTTCTCCGCGACCCCAAGGTCTGGGGCCTGCCTCCGGAGCGGTGTGTTGAGCTGCCCCAGCCCACCAGGGATGCCTTCCTGTCGGCAGTGGGGTCAGCCGGCACCACGGCGACGGACACACTGCTCGTCTACTTCGCCGGGCATGGTGTCATCCACCCCGCCACGGACCGGTTGTACCTCGCACTGCCGGACTTCCGGAGCGGCGGCGAGTACGGCACCAGGGCGGTCCGGTACGGGGATCTGCAGGACCTGCTGGGGGAGCCGCGCATCAGGGCCCGGCACAAGGTGATCATCCTCGACACCTGCTTCGGCGCCACGGCGTTCGAAGACTCCGTGGGGGCGAACACCCTGAAGACACGTGGAGCGTGCACGCTGGTGTCCTCGGACGTCACGGAGACTTCCAGGGCTCCCAGGGGAACCGAGTACACGTCGTACACCGCCCGCCTGATCTCCACCCTGCGGCACGGCATCGAGGGAGAGGAGGAGACTCTGACCCTCCAGGCCATCCACCAGCGTGTCAGCGAGCGGCTCCGCTCGGCGAACATCTCGACCCCGAGGATTCTCAGCGTCGACGACACCGCCCTGGTGCGTATTGCCCGCAACAGGGCCTACGACGGTTCCACGGACCCCGGGGGCGGGAGCGGCCCCTTCCCGGAGGAGCAGTGGCAGGACTTCCAGAACGAACTGTTCAGCACGCTCAAGGCCGAACTCGACACCAGCCACTCGACCGTGCGAGTGGGATCCTCGCTCCCCTGGGATGCCCGGCTCGGTCCGCGGAGGGAAGGCGAGTGCCTGCTCGCGTTCATCGAGCAGCGCACGACGTTCGGGAGCCGGTTCACGGCCTTCACGACGCAGGCTGTGAAGTTCCGCCATGAGAAGAACGGCACGCTCCTCGCACAGGTGGGATACGCGGAAATGCACCGGTGGTCCGTCAGGAGCACTGTTGCCCGGCCGGCCTGGGAATGGTTCAAGGAAGCGTATGCGGAGTGGTGCAACATTTCGGAGAGATATCGGCCCAGGGCGAAGTGCGATGTCCTGTTGACCTGTGACACCACCACGTTCTGTGTGTCCCACGGAAAAATGGGGGACGAACGATTCCAGCGCCTGATGGAAAAAGTGCGGGACTTGACTCGGAAATACCAGCTCGATCTCCCGGAATGAACGCGCGGAAACAGGTTCTCCGTGGCGCCGTGGGAAGCCGGGCTCACTGCTGGGAGCAGGGTCTTTCCTCTGCCTGAAGCTGCCCGGCAGGCAAAAATGAACCCCGCAGGACGCCCGGGAAGCGAGCCGGACACAGGAGTGTGGGCAAGCGCCAGGTGCTCCGGACCGGCACGTCGCCTGGTGGGGAGCGGCATGGGACGAAGGGCGCACCGAAGACACAGGCCCGGCTGCTCACAGGCCGCAACCGGGTGAGCGGTGTCGAGGAAATTCCAGAAGTCGGCTTGTCACGTTTATTCTGCGAGATGTCCGAGGCCGAGATAAAATTCTTGACATGGCGGATGACATGGCGGATGCCAGCCGAGACGGAGTCGTTCCCGCCGAAGTCGGTCGTCATCGGGCAACGACGTCGCCATGATCTGGGAAGTGCTGCTCCTCGGATTCGTGCTCAGCCTGGACAATTTCCGGGTCGCGATCGTGCTCGGCACCGTCCCGTTCGGCCTGAAACGCGCGGTGCAGGTCGCTCTGACCTTCGGATTGTGGGACGCGGTCATGCCCCTGATCGGGCTGTTGATCGGTCACCGGATCGGGGAGTCCGTCGGAGACATCGCCGAGCTGGTGGGCGCGGCCGCACTCGGCGGATACGGTCTCTACCTCGTCGTCTCCTCCCTCCGTCGTCCCGAGCCGGAGGAACTGGACCAGCCATGGGCGCTGTTCGGCATTCCGTTGACACTGAGCCTGGACAATCTGTTCGCCGGGGCGAGCCTGGGGCTTCTCGGACTCTCGCCGTGGTTCTCAGCCGCCGTCTTCGGCGCCATGACAGCGGTGATGTCGCTGATCGGACTGCGGCTCGGGCGGGCCGCGGCGCGTCTCATCCGCATCCGCTCGGACCTGCTCAGCGGGGTCGCCTTGATCGTCGCCGCTGTGACACTGCCGCTGGTGTTCGGTGACTGAAGGGGGTGTTCGCATCGGGCCGGCTCCTCCATCCGGACACCGTCCACGTCACCGACGACGGCGGCGGCGAGGTCCGGGCGGCACGCACGACCGAGAACGCGCAACGGGCGGCGAAGGACAGACGCCGAAGCAGGTGAGACCGGCCACGCGGAATAGCACGCACCCACCCGCGGCCGCCATGAGCCCCGCGCACGAGCGCGCGCTGTGCGCTCGTGCCGCCCCTCCCAGTCAAGGACCCGTATGCAAGCCATCACTGTACGAGACCGCAACGCCGGCCTCGCCGGGATGTCCCTGACGGACATGCCCTACCCCCATGCGGCCGAGAACGACGTCATCGTGCGGGTGCACGCCGCCGGCTTCACCCCCGGCGAGCTGGACTGGCCCGCGACATGGACCGATCGCGCCGGCCGCGACCGGACGCCGAGCGTACCCGGGCACGAGCTGTCCGGTGTCGTCGCAGAACTGGGATACGGCACCACCGGCCTGAGCGTCGGACAGCGGGTGTTCGGCCTGGCCGACTGGACCCGTGACGGCACACTCGCCGAGTACACCGCGGTGGAGGCCCGCAACCTCGCCCCGCTGCCGACGGACATCGACCACACCGTGGCCGCCGCGCTGCCGATCTCCGGACTGACCGCCTGGCAGGGGCTGTTCGATCACGGCCGCCTCACCACCGGCCAGACCGTCCTGGTCCATGGCGCCGCGGGCGGCGTCGGCTCGATCGCGGTACAGCTCGCCCGCGAGGCAGGCGCCCACGTCATCGGCACCGGCCGGGCCTTTGGGCGGGACAGGGCACTCGCACTCGGCGTCGACACCTTCATCGACCTGCAGACCGAGAAGCTGGAGAACGCCGGCGAGGCCGACGTCGTGTTCGACGTGATCGGCGGCGACATCCTCGACCGCTCGGCCGCCCTGGTCCGCCCCGGCGGCACGCTGGTCACCATCGTCATGCCGCCCAAGGTCCGGCCCAAGGACGGGCGAGCGATCTTCTTCGTCGTCGAACCCGACCGTGTCCGGCTCACCGATCTCGCCGCGCGGCTGAGGGACGGCCGGCTCAAGCCGGTCATCGGCGCTGTGCGGCCACTCGCCGAGGCACCCTCCGCCTTCGCCCCCGGCAAGCACACCCCGGGCAAGACGATCATCCGTGTCACGGAAGACTGAACAGAGACCCCTCGCGTGAGGGGAATTTCGCCGGTGGACCCGGAACGCCACGATCAAGACCCGTGGCTGTCGGCAACGCTCGTGGTCAATGCCCCTGGCGCCCGCCCCGGCCCGCTCCCGGCCGGCGGGCCCGGTGCGAGCGGGGGACCAGCGCGGAAGCATCGGTCCGCGGGTCGGCGTTGGCGGCCTCGACCGCCCGGACCACCAGGTCGTGGTCGGGCGACAGATGACAGACCGGGTCGGTGCGGGCGGCGTCACCGGTGAGCAGGAACGCCTGGCAGCGGCACCCGCCGAAGTCCAGCTCCCGCCGGCTGCAGCTCCGGCAGGGCTCCGGCATCCAGTCGGTCCCCCGGAACGCGGTCATCACCGGGGACTCGGCCCAGATCCACTCCAGCGAGTGCTCCCGCACACTGGCCCGCGGCAACGGCAGGGAGTGGGCGGCAGGGCAGGGCAGGACGTCGCCGTTCGGCGTCACGGTCAGCTGCCGGGAGGCCCAGCCGCCCATGCAGGGCTTCGGGTAGCGGCTGTAGTAGTCGGGGAGGACGTAGATGATGTCCATGCGGTCCCGCAGCCGCTCGCGGGCGGCCCGCACGACGGTCTCGGCCGCCTCGAGCTGGGCCCGGCTCGGCAGCAGCGCGTCACGGTTGCGCCAGGCCCAGCCGTAGTACTGGGTGTTGGCCAGCTCCACCCGGTCGGCACCCACCTCCTCGGCCAGCCCGAGCACCTCGGCGACGCGGTCGATGTTGTACCGGTGCAGCACCACGTTCATGGTGAGCGGCCAGCCCAGCTCCTTGACCACGCCCATCGCCTCGGTCTTGCGCCGGAAGGACGGAGTCCCGGCGATCCGGTCGGACACGGACGGCTCGTCGGCCTGGATGCTGATCTGCACATGGTCCAGGCCGGCGGCCCGCAGCTGCTCGGCCCTCGGACGTGAGAGCCCGAGAGCGCTGGTCACCAGATTGGTGTAGAGACCCAGGCCGTGGGCGTCCGCCACGATCTCCACCAGGTCGCGCCGCAGCAGCGGCTCCCCGCCGGACAGATGACACTGCAGAACCCCCAGGTCGCCGGCCTCGGCCAGCACCCGCCGCCACTCGTCGGTGCTCAGCTCGTCCCCGTAACCGGCCATGTTCAGCGGGTTGGAGCAGTACGCGCAGGCCAGCGGGCAGCGGTAGGTGAGCTCGGCGAGCAGTCCGAACGGGCTATCCATCGGTGAGCTCCACCCAGCGCCGGGCGACGAGCCGCGCCAGGAACTGCCGCACCTCGTCGTCGGGGACGGCCCGGTAGCGCGCGCCCAGCTCGGCCACGATCTCGGCCACGGTGTGCCGCCCGTCGCACAGTCCGAGGATGTCCGCGCCGCTGCCGTTCAGCACCACCACCGTCTCCGGATGCAGCAGGACCTGACACCGCCTGGTCCGGCAGAAGGACAGCCGGACATGGCGCGCCAGCCGGGGCCGGTCCGAGCCGGACACCCCGATGCCGGGCCGGGTCCCGCTCCCGGTCCGGGGCGCTCCGGTGCGGGTCGGGTCCATGACGGTCACTCCGGATAGGCCTGGTCGACGGCGTCCAGCAGACTCCACAGGACGTCGCACTTGAACGACAGCGCGTCGAGGGCACGCGCCTGGGACTCGGCGGAGAGGCAGTGCGTGGTGACCACCTCGAGAGCATGCCCGCAGTCACGGGGAGCCTGCTCCAGACGGGTGCGGAAGTAGGCGAGACCCTCGGGATCGATCCACGGGTACCACCGCTCGAACGCGGCCAGCCGCGCCGCCATCAGATCGGGCGCGAACAGTTCGGTGAGCGAGGACGCCACCGCCTCCACCCATGGGCGGGTCCGGGCGAAGTTCACATAGGCGTCGACGGCGAACCGCACCCCGGGCACCAGGTGCCGGTGGTCCCGGACCTCCTCGCGGGTCAGCCCGACGGCCTCGCCGAGGCGCAGCCACGCCTCGATGCCGCCCTCGCCGGCGGCGGTGCCGTCATGGTCGACGATCCGCCGGATCCAGCGGCGGCGGACCTCCAGGTCGGGGCAGTGGGAAAGGATCGCGGCGTCCTTGAGGGGGATGTTCTCCTGGTAGTAGAAGCGGTTGGCCACCCAGCCCTGGATCTGCCGGCGGCTCAGCCGGCCGGCGTTCATCCGGACGTGGAACGGATGCTGGTCGTGATACCGCCGCGAGTGGGCCCGCAGCGCCTCGACGAAGCCGTCGGCGCCGGCCCTCGTGGCCGTTGACGTCGTCACGGCACTACACCTGGACCTCGAGGCCGTCCATGGCCACCTCCATGCCGTTCTCCTCCACGATACGCCGCTCGGGCGTGTCCTCCAGAAGAATCGGGTTGGTGTTGTTCATGTGCACGAAGACCACCCGCCCCACGCCCAGCGACGGGAGCTGCGCCAGGCTGCCGTCCGGGCCGCCGACGGGCAGATGGCCCATCTCCCGGGACGTTCTGCCGGCCAGGCCGAGCCGTATCAGCTCGTCGTCGCGCCAGCAGGTCCCGTCGATCAGCAGGCATGCACAGCCCCTGATCTCCTCGCGCAGCGCCGGCGTCAGCGACTGCACTCCCGGCAGATACACCAGCGTTCCCCCGCTGTGCTCGTCGGTCAGCCGGTAGCCCACGACGCGGCCGAGGCCCAGCCCGGCTCTGAACCGGGCGCGCTTGACGGTGGGCACATCGAACGCCCGGCAGGACAGCCCGTCCGCCAGGGCGAGGCCGGTGCCGGGGACCACGGCCCGCCACTGGACCGGGCAGTAGTGCTCGAGCGTGCGCAGAATCCCCGAACCGGCACACAGGGTCTTGCGCACCGCCGCCGTGGTGTACAGCCGCAGGGCGCGTGCCTCGCGCAGCAGAAGCAGGCCCAGTGAGTGGTCCAGTTCGGCATCGGTGAGCAGCACCGCCTCCAGCGGAGTCGTCCGGTCGCCGCGCGGATGCAGATCCGGGAAGGCCTCGAACTGGGTGCGGAGGTCGGGCGAGGCGTTGACGAGGAACCACCGGCGGCGGTCGACGCCGACCGCGACCGACGACTGGGTGCGCGCGGGGCCGGCCCCGGAGCGGACCGCGGCGCACACCGGGCAGCCGCAGTTCCACTGCGGAGAGCCGCCCCCCGCCGCCGAACCCAGCACTCGCAGCCACATGCCGGCACTCCGTTCACCGAGGAACTCACCACCGGGGAACTCACCGGGGAACCGGGCTCGTCACCGGCCCGGCCGCCTGTGCTCGTCCCCCACACCCGGAGGGCGCCGGACCAGGTCCGGCGCCGTCCCGTGTCACTCCCGTGTCACTCGTCCTCCAGTCGAGCGACGTACATGGTCACCTCGGCCGCGACATCGATCTCGTCGAACTCGGGCGTCTCCCACACAGCGAGCTGGGACTCCATGGATTCACCTCCTCACTGGCCGCATCACGGCAGGCCTCGGTCACGCGCTACGACGGCTCCGGGAGGGCGAAGGAGATCAGGGCACTTCCGTGTCCCGCGCCGAGCATGCCGGGCAGGAACCCCTCGGCCCATCCGCCCCAGCCGACCGGCACGGCGATGTACTGCCTGCCGTCGACCATGTAGGTGGTCGGGCTGCTGTGGTGCCCGCTCCCGCACTGGAACTGCCACAGCGACTCCCCGGTACGGGCGTCGAGCGCGACGAACTCCCCGGAGGGTTTCCCGGCGAACACCAGGTCGCCGCCGGTGGCCAGTACCGAGGCACACATCGGGAGATCGTTGCGCCGGCGCCACTTCTCCTCACCGCTCGCGTCGAACGCGCTGATGGATCCCGCCATGTCCTCGATGTCCACCTGAACGCCCGCACCCCAGTACGGAATGCTCTCCTTGAACTCCCGGCGTCGCCTGGTGGCCGTGGCACCGGTGTCCTGAACCGGGACGTAGAAGAGCCCGGTCCTCGGGCTGTAGGCCGCGTGGGTCCACTCCTTGGCGCCGGCCGGACCCGGGTAGAAGTGGACCGGTACCCCCTCCTTGTCCGGATACACCTTGGCCGTCACCTGGCCGTCCCTCGTGATCGCCCCCCACGTGATGCGGTCCACGAAGGGAGTGATCTGGACCCTCGCGCCGTTCGTGCGGTCGAGGACGAAGAAGTAGCCGTTCTTGTCGAAGTGTCCGAGCAGTTTGCGGCCGTCCTGCTCGAACAGGATGCACTCGGCGATGCTGTCGTAGTCCCACACGTCGTGCGGGGTGCACTGGTAGTGCCAGCGGATCCGGCCGCTGTCCACGTCGACGGCGATGATGCTGTCGGTGAAGAGGTTGTCGCCCTCGCGGACCTCTCCGTCGAAGTCGGGCGCCGGGTTGCCGGTGCCGACGTACAGCAGGTTCGTCTCCGGGTCGAAGGTGCCGGTGACCCAGCAGTTCGCCCCGCCCCGCGCCCAGGCCTCGCTGCCGGCGGGCCAGGTCTCCGAGCCGGGCTCACCGGGCTTGGGCACCGTGTAGCAGCGCCACTGGTGCTCACCGGTGTCGAGGTCGAACGCGTCGAGGTGGCCGCGCACGCCGAACTCGCCGCCGGAACTCCCGACGATGACCATGTTCTTCACGACCAGCGGGGCGAGCGTGGCGCTCTCCCCGGCCCGGACGTCTCCGTAGGTCCTGCTCCAGAAGGGTTTGCCGTTGGTGGCGTCGAGCGCGAGCACCCGGGCGTTCGCCGTGACGAAGAAGACCTTCCCCCGGGCCACGGCGACCCCGCGGTTCACGTTCCCGCAGCACAGGGACACGTCGAAGGGGATCGCGTGCTTGTACCGCCAGATCTCCACGCCCGTCTTCGCGTCGAGGGCCCAGACCCAGCCGTCCCAGCCGGAGAGGAACATGATCCCGTCGACGACGATCGGGGCGGCCTCGAACGAGTAGGTCGACGCGCCCGCGATCAGACCGGTCGTACCGGCCTGGAAGACCCATGCGGGGCCGATGCGTTTGACGTTCTCCGTGTTGATCTGGTCCAGCGGGCTGTACCGCTGTCCGTTGTAGGCGCCGTAGTAGGTGAGCCAGTTCTGGGGTTCCTCACGGGCATTGAGGAGCCGTTCGTAGTCGACACCGGCCACGACCGGCGGTGCGACGTCCCCGCCCGGGGTCTTGTAGTTCAGGGTTCCCTGGTCGACGGCCTCACCCGCGTCCACGTAGGCGACGGTCATGTACCCCACCTCCTTCTTTCTACGGCCGCGGCTGTTCGGGCCGGTCGAGACGGGCCTCCGGCGGAACGTCCCCCAGGACGACGATGGCCCCGGTCAGTCCCCGGCCCTCGTCGTTGCCCGTGGGCGAGGCGAACCAGTAGTAGCCCGGTCCGTCGAGGTTGAGGGTCGCCCGTCCCCGCGAGTGGTTCACCAGCCAGATGAACTTCCGGTCGCCGTTGCTCGGCAGAAGCGCGCAGTGCGTGTTCAGGTCGTCATTGATGAGCTCGAGCTCGATATCGCCTCCATGGGGCATGACCAGAATGGAGGGATCCCAGGTCAGTTCGTCCGGGTTGATACGAATGGTGGCCTGCATGGTGCCGTCCGGTTTCTCGGTGGCCCGCCCGATGCTTCCGGTTCCCAGTACTTGCCCCAGCGCTGCTTTGTTCTGTGCGGCCAACCCGATCTCGTCCAGCAGATCGGATCGCTCCTGCGCGGTCGTCATCGGGGCTTCACTCCCCTCAGCTCGTCGCGAATCTCCCTGCCCGCTTCGCATCGGTCGCATCGGCGGCGGTACGACCCGGTCGGCTGCGCACTTCCGCTCAGAAAAGGATTTCCCGAGTCCGGCTCGGAATTTTTTTCTTTCGCGTCGCCCGTCATCTGGCTGCAATCGGTGCTCAAGAAACACGCTACGCCCGATGAATCACACCGAGAAGGGCGAGCGCCGTTTCGGAGCGGCTTTGCCGTTCGTCCGCGGCCGGCCGCCGTTCGTCCCCGATGTCCCACCGCTGGGCAGGGACCGGGCCGCACCGGTCGCGCAGGGCCGGCGGCATCCCCGGCCGGCCGTCCGCCGGTCGGCCGGGGATGCCGGCGGACGGCCGGTCACCATGCCTCTTCCGGTGTCCGGGCTCCGGCGGGGGACCGGGCGAGGTCGTACCGGTCGAGAGTCATGACCTTGTCCCACGCGGCGACGAAGTCCCGCACGAACTTCTCCCGTGCGTCGTCGCTCGCGTAGACCTCCGCGAGGGCACGCAGCTCGGAGTGCGCGCCGAAGACGAGATCGACGCGGCTGCCGGTCCACTTGACCTCACCGGTGGCGCGGTCGCGGCCCTCGAAGGTTTCCGCGGCCGCGGAGGCCGGCTCCCAGACCGTGCCCATGTCGAGCAGATTCACGAAGAAGTCGTTGGTCAGCGCCCCGGGCGTCGAGGTGAGGACACCCAGCGAGGACTGCCGGTGGGTGGCACCCAGCACCCGCAGGCCACCCACGAGGACGGTCATCTCGGGAGCGCTCAGTCCCAGCAGGCTCGCACGGTCGACCAGCAGATGCTCCGACGGCAGCCGGCCGCCCGCACCGCGGTAGTTGCGGAACCCGTCCGCGGCCGGCTCGAGCGCGGCGAAGAACTCCGTATCGGTCCACTCCTGCACGGCGTCCGTGCGCCCCGGAACGAAGGGGACCCGGACGTCGTGGCCGGCGGCCCTGGCGGCCTGCTCGACGGCGGCGGCTCCGCCGAGCACGATGAGGTCGGCCAGCGAGATCCTCGTGCCCCCGGCCCGGGAGCCGTTGAAGGACTCCTGGATCCCCTCCAGGGTGTGCAGCACCCGCGCCAGCGTGTCCGGGTCGTTGACCTCCCAGCTCCGCTGCGGCTCGAGGCGGATGCGCGCGCCGTTCGCCCCGCCCCGCTTGTCGCTGACGCGGAACGTCGAGGCCGACGCCCACGCGGTCGAGACGAGCTGGGGGACCGACAGCCCGGAGGCGAGGATCCGGCTCTTGAGCGCGGCGATGTCCGCCGCTTCGACGAGCGCGTGGTCCACGGCGGGCACCGGGTCCTGCCACAGCAGCGTCTCCCGGGGGACCAGCGGCCCGAGGTAGCGCCGGACCGGGCCCATGTCGAGGTGCGTCAGCTTGAACCAGACCCGGGCGAACGCCTCCGCGAGCTGATCCGGGTGCTCCAGGAAACGCCTCGCGATCGGCTCGTAGACCGGGTCCGACCGCAGCGCCAGATCCGTCGTCAGCACCGTCGGGGCGTGGGCCACCGACGGGTCGTGGGCATCCGGCACGGTGCCGGCCCCGCCGCCGTCCCTCGGGATCCACTGCCACAGACCGGCGGGACTCAGCTCCAGCTCCCACTCGTAGCCGAACAGGGTCTCGAGAAAGCTGTTGTCCCAGGTCGTCGGGGTGGGGGTCCACGTACCCTCGAGCCCGCTGGAGATGGCGTCCGCGCCCTTCCCGGTGCCGTAGCCGCTCTTCCAGCCCAGGCCCTGCTCCTCGAGAGGGGCACCTTCGGGCTCGGGACCGAGATGGGCCTCCGGGGCGGCCGCACCGTGGGTCTTGCCGAATGTGTGGCCGCCCGTGATCAGTGCGACGGTCTCCTCGTCGTTCATCCCCATGCGCCGGAACGTCTCGCGGATGTCCCGGGCCGCGGCGAGCGGGTCCGGAACGGTGTTCGGCCCCTCCGGGTTGACGTAGATGAGGCCCATCTGGGCGGCGGCCAGAGGATCCTCCAGCTCCCGGACGCCGCCGTGGCGTTCATCGCCGAGCCAGGCGTGCTCGGGACCCCAGTAAACGCCCTCGTCGGGCTCCCAGACCTCCGCCCGGCCGCCGGCGAAGCCGAAGGTCCTGAACCCCATCGTCTCCAGGGCGCGGTTGCCCGCGAAGACCATCAGGTCGGCCCAGGAGATCCTGCGGCCGTACTTCTTCTTCACCGGCCACAGCAGCCGGTGCGCCTTGTCCAGGTTGCGGTTGTCCGGCCAGCTGTTCACCGGCGCGAAGCGCTGCATGCCGGCGCTCGCCCCACCGCGTCCGTCGGCGATGCGGTACGTCCCGGCGCAGTGCCACACCATCCGGATCACAAGCGGCCCGTAGTGGCCGAAGTCGGCCGGCCACCACTCCTGCGACGTCGTCAGCACCTCGTCGACGTCCCGCGCCAGGGCGTCGAGGTCGAGCGTCCGGAACTCCGCGGCGTAGTCGAAGTCCTCGCCCATGGGGTCGGCCGCGGCAGCGTGTTTCCGGAGAATCCTCAGGTCGAGCCGGTTCGGCCACCAGTCGCGGTTGCTCGCGCTCCCCGCCGGGCGACCGCGGTGCCCGACCGGGGCGGAGAGGCCGAGACCCCCCGCGTTCTTCCCGGTGTTCCTGTCGCCGGCAACGGTGTCTGGACTGTCGGACACGGAAATCTCCTTCCGGGACGGAGACTGTGCCGGGGAACTCAGAGGTTCAGCGCGCGACGCACGGCCGGCGTGTTCCGCCGGGAAACCGGCACCCTCTCGTTCGTCCGGTCCTCCATGACCAAGGACAGTTCGCCCTTGGGGCCGCGCTCGACCTCCCGGACGCGGCTGAGGTTGACCACATACCGGCGGTGCACCCGCAGGAATCCGGCATCCGCCAGCTCACTGCCGAGCCTGTCCAGGCTCGAGGAGGCGGCTCGCAGCCACCCCTGGTCGGTGGAGAGCCACACGTCGTTCCTCTGCGATTCGGCGAAGAGGATTTCCGGCAGCCGCAGCAGCACCATCCGGTTGTCACGCACCGCGACCAGCCGGCGCGGCCGCACCCGGGGATGCGCGGACTCCTCCGCCTGGGGCACCTGTGTCCCGTCGGAGACACCGAACGAGACCAGGTTCCCGAGCAGGTGTCCGGACGAGAAGACGGGGCGGATGCTGATCGGCGTCGGCCCGTCGGCGAGATGGGCGAAGATCTGCGTCGTGCCGACCCAGTGGGGATCGCGGGCCGCCTGCCTGGTGGCACACCGGGCGGCTGCGACCAGTTCCGGCAGCCCGGTGTTCCACCGCAGCGTGGGGTCGACCGCCGGAGCGGACGCCGGAACGCCCAGCAGCACACTCGCCGTGTCATCGGCGATCACCACCTTGCCCGCGGGGTCCACCGCGGCGAGCGCCGCACCGGAGCGTGCCCTGGCCCGGGAGTAGGCCGCGACCAGCTCGACGCCGCTGTCCCGGGCACGCCTCTTCAGCGTGTGCCGGGCCGTGGAGGCCGCGTTCACCAGCCGGCTTCCCACGTCCGAGGGAAGCTGGCTGCGCCAGCAGCAGATGCCCAGGACCGCGATCGGTTCCTTGGTCACCACGTCACGCACCGCGATGCCCGTGCCGGCCCAGCTGTGGAACGCCTGGCACCAGTGCTCCGCGCCCCTGATCGGCACCGGGCCGTGCGCCTCGAGCGCCGTGCCCACGCCGTTCGTGCCGGCCGCGCACTCCGACCAGCAGAACCAGGGCGTCAGACAGGAGTCCTCGGCTCTGGCGAGCGTGGCCTGGTCGCCCCACTCGGCCAGGATCCGGCCGGTGGCGTCGGCGACGGTGACCATGCCACCGGAGCCGCCCAGTTCACGTGCCACCGAAGCGGCGTGAAACCCCAGCTCGGCGAACACGGCATCGTGCTCGGGCGCATGGACGGGCTCCGCGACGGCCACCGGGGCCTTCGAGAGACGAGGATCGACCCCGTACTGATCCCGGCAGCGGTGCCAGGAGGCCGCCACCAGGGGCCGGACACCCGGGACCTGATCCTCGCCCTGCACAAACCGTTCCCACGCCGCGAGCACGCTGCCGCCGCCCGAAGTCGCCGGGATGGGCTCGAGCCGATGTACTTCCCTCATGGTTCGGAACCGCCCTTGGTCCGTCCCCGACACCCGACGACGTGTGCACGGCCCACGCAGGCCGCCGCCTGTCGCGACCGGACCCACCGCGGACCGGGCACTGTGTCACACGTCTGCCTGCGTCATCACTCGTTCCAGGCTGCGTCACAGGCCCGCAGCTCCCGCACTCCCACCCTAGGTACCGCCGTCGGGCCGTGCACGTCCCACCCGGGACCGCATCGGGGAAATTCGCATCGCGGAGGAAGTCCGCGTCCCGGCCGGCCCTGGCGGCCACCCGCGGACAAGGGGCGCGGCCGGCGGTCCGCCGGCCGTCCGGGAGAGCATCACCGTGACCCCAGCGGCCTCCCCGCCGTCCCCGGCCGGATGTGGCGATGGTTTCGATGTGGGTAGCCGGTCGTCGGGGGAGGAAGGAGGCCGCCATGCCGGCCCAGGGACCCGCGAAGCAGCCCACGACCGAGCTCGACACCCGTTACAGCTCCGCGCTCAATTCCCGCCCGGGAGCCGCGGATGTCACCGCCACCGAGTGGGCCGAGGCCCGGCGACGGCTGGAGACCGCCGAGATCTTCTGGGTGTCCACGGTACGACCCGACGGCCGGCTGCACGTCACTCCCATGATCGCCGCCTGGCACCACGGGGCGCTGTACTTCTCCACCGGCGTGGGGGAGCAGAAGGCGAGAAACCTCGCCCACGACGGGCACTGCGCGCTGACCACCGGGGGAAACTCGCTCACCGAAGGGCTCGACCTCGTGGTCGAGGGAACAGCGGAACCGGTTGCCGACCCGGCGGTGCTGGAGGAAGTGATCACGGCATACGAGGCCAAGTACGGGGCGCACATCACTTCGCCCGAGGGCACCTTCCACGGGATCGGGGACACGTTCCGGAAGAGGGACGCGGTGGTGTTCGCGGTGTCCCCGGCCACGGTGTACGGCTTCGGCCGGGTCGACGGGGTGTACACCCATACGCGGTGGACGTTCTGAGCAGCGGGGTTCCTGGGACCGCGGCAGGCATGGCGCGGACGGAACGGGCGGGCACGGCCGCCCGGCGGCCTTCCGCGGCTCGCCCGCGGCCCGGGCGCACCACCACCGGAGTACGGTCCTGAGGACCTCCTGGGGACGTCCACCAGCTCGCCGCCCCCCCACCGCGCCGGAGAGACACCGGCCGCCATCGGTGATCACGGACACCGTCCAGCGCCCCGGAACCGGCACCCGGGCAATGCGGACCGCACGACCCCGTCCGAAGAGCGAGCCGACTGCGGCAAGGCGTGTGACACCGGTGAGCTGACCGCCACTGTCCTCCTCGGCGACAACTCCTCCACCGCACCCGGCAGCCGGCTGCCGATGCGACGCCGCACAAGGCGGGCACCACTGTGCCCCATCACCGGACCGTCCCACGCACCCGACCCGATCGGGCACAGGATGTCGGGTCCGGCAGGGCGCCCGCTGCCTAACGTGACGGTCGCATCGAAGGAAGGAGACCGGGAGTGCTGGAGCGCCTCAACCAGACCCTGGAGCACATCGAGCACCACCTCGACCGGCACATCGACGTGGCCGAGCTGGCGCGCATCGCGACCACCTCGGAGTACCACCTGCGCCGGATGTTCTCCGCGCTCGCGGGCATGCCGCTGTCGGAGTACATACGGCGCCGCCGGCTCACTGTCGCGGGTGCCGAGGTGCTCGCAGGACACGAGTCCTTGCTGGAGATCGCGGTGCGCTACGGCTACGGCTCGGGCGAGGCATTCGCCCGGGCATTCCGCGCCATGCACGGGGTCGGGCCGGGCGAGGCCCGGCGCACCGGCGCCGCGCTCGTCTCCCAGCCCCGGTTGACCTTCCGCCTCACCGTCGAAGGGAGCAGCAGCATGCGCTATCGCGTGGTGGACAAGCCGGGCTTCAACGTCGTCGGCCTCAAGACCCGGGTGCCACTGGTCCACACCGGGCGGAATCAGGCGATCATCGACTTCGTCCGCGGGATCGATCCGCGGCTTCTCGAACGCCTGGAGAAGCTGTCGGACCAGGAGCCGCGCGGTGTCGTAGCGGTCTGCGACGACCTGGACCCGAGCCGTGCCGAAGGCACCGAGCTCGACTACTACCACGGGGTGATCACGTCGGCGGTTGCCCCCGACGGCACCACGGTCCTCCCGGTTCCGGCGGGAACCTGGGCGGTCTTCACCACCTCCGGGCCGGCACCGCAGGCCATCCAGGAGCTGTGGCGGGACGTGTTCACCCAGTGGTTCCCGTCCAACCCGTACCGCAGCCGCCCCGGCCCCGAGATCCTGCGCACCCGCCTGTCCCCGGACAGGACCGAAGCCGATGCCGAGCTGTGGCTTCCGGTGGAGCAGGAACCGAGGTGAAGAGAACAGAGGTGACGAGAACAGAAGTGACGAGAACAGAGGTGAACACGACACCAGACCGAGACACCTGACCGTATGAGTGCTTCAGCCGGCCTCCCCGGCCGGCTGAAGCACTCACCCGTCCCCCCTTCGAGCACCCCTCCGAAGAACACATCACGCACCAGTGGCCGATCAGCCGTTGCCCAGGAGCCACTCGCGGTCGGCATCCTCGCACCGGCAGGGACCTCGTCCCCGAAAGCTCCGACAGGGTGCACCAGGCATCGCACACCGGGCGGCTGACACCACTGACCAGACACGACAGTGCCGGCCCGAACGCCGGCCCCCGGCACCGCGCACACCGCCCTGCCTCCGAGCGGGTACGCCGATACCGAGGCGTACGACCGGCAGACCAGCAGGCAGCCCACGCCTCCCCGGAGGCACACCTCGGGCCGCACCGTCCCGTCAGCGGTGGCGCGCGTCGTAGTCGGCACGCGCCCGGAGAACCTCGGGGGCCTTCTGCTCCGCCCACTGCACGAAGCCGACCACAAGGCCGGCGGCTTCCTCCCCCAGGGGAGTGAGGGCGTACTCCACGCGCGGCGGTACCACCGGGTAGGCCGTACGGCGTACAAATCCCTCACGCTCAAGGGTCTGCAAGGTCTGCGCGAGCATCTTCTCGCTCACCCCCTCGACGGTGCGGCGCAGTTCGCTGAATCGCAGAACACGCCCACGCAGTGCCGCCAGGACCAGCACCCCCCACCGGCTGGTGATCCGGTCGAGGATGGAGCGGGAGGGGCACTGGGCGGAGAACACGCTGAACTCACGTGGTGCGGAAAGGCTTGTTATCTGAGGATCGGTGGTCATTTGTCCCACTTACTTTTTGGTGCGTACTTCCGGAATGGTGCGCGCATTCCTAGGCTGCGTATCAGCGAATGATCGAAACACCCTCCACGGAGTAAAAACCATGAGCATTGTCGTCACCGGCGCCACCGGACAGCTCGGCCGCCTTGTGGTCGCAGCCCTGCTCGACCGGGTCCCCGCCGGCGACATCGCCGCCGTGGTCCGCGACCCGGGCAAGGCCGCCGACCTGGCCGCCCGGGGTGTCGCTCTGCGCGTGGCCGACTACGACCAGCCCGAGACGCTCGCCACGGCATTCCAGGCCGGTGACACGGTGCTGCTCATCTCGGCCAACGAGGTCGGCAGGCGCCTGCCCCAGCACACCGCGGTCGTCGAAGCCGCCCAGGCCGCCGGCGTCGCCCGTCTCGTCTACACGAGCATCCTCGGCGGACCGCGGGCCGACTTCCGCCTCGCCGAGGAGCACAAGGCCACCGAGCAGCTCATCGTGGACAGCGGCCTCAACCACACCTTCCTCAGGAACGGCTGGTACACCGAGAACTACACCGACCAGATGTCGGTTCAGCTGGAGCACGGCGTCCTGGGGTCGGCCGGCGACGGCCGCATCGGTGCCGCCCCCCGCGCCGACTACGCCGAGGCCGCCGCCGTCGTCCTGACCACCGAGGGCCACGACAACACGGCCTACGAACTCAGCGGCGACCAGGCCTTCACACTCGCCGAGTACGCGGCTGAACTCGCGCGCCAGTCCGGTCGCCCCGTGGCCTACCACGACCTGCCTCCCGAGCAGTTCCTTCAGGCACTCACCAGCGCCGGGGTACCGGCTCCCTTCGCCGAGATCCTCGTCGATGTCGACGTCAACGCCATCCGTCCGGGACTGCTCGCCGGCGGCAGCGGGGACCTCGCACGCCTGCTCGGCCGGCCCACGGTCCCGCTCGCCGACTCCATCACGGCTGCCCTGAAGAACCGACAGTGACGATCGCCATGGCCCCGGCCGGGACCTGACACAAGAACTGACCGATGCCTGGGCGGTCGGGCGATCGGCGAACGCGGCAGATGCGGCGGCGTCATCCTGAAGGACGTCACTAAAACCCGCGAGACCAAAGCCCGCGAGAAAACCCCGGCCTGACCGCCAGGCTCCCCTCGCACATCTCGGGACCCTCGTCACGTTGCCCGGCGAGCTGCGGGGGCGGGCGCGCGACATACGCGACACAGCGCCGCTCCGACCGCGGAAAGGGCCGCCGTACGCTGCTCACCACCCGGCCTTCCCGCATGGGCCATCCGTGCACCCCGGCCACGAGTGACGGCCTCTCAGGGCTACGGCCAACCCGTGGAGTTCAAACGGAAGTCCTCGGAAGGAGAGCAGGACCCGCAGGAGTGTCTGATCAACGACCTTGCCTTACTTCAGTGGTGACGCGAACAATGCTCATGACTTGTGCATCGGTCCTCGAGACGACACACGAAGGGCGTACCATTCCGAATGGTCCTGCATCGGTCACCAAGCCAGGCCCGCGTTCGCAGCGCGGGCCGGAGAGGCACGCCCGTGCTCAGCACGGCCGACGAAGAGGTCGCCACCGCTGCCGGTTCACTGATCGACGAGACCGTGCCGGAGGACGCCCGCGGACGGCACTTGGCAGTCCGCGACGGCCACCACCGTCTCCGCACCGTAAGGACAGCGGTCGGCCTGCCGGCAGCCGCAGTGAACCGGCCCACGGAGCGCGCGGCATGACAGCCATCGGCCTGCGACCGGCGACCTCCGCGGACAGCGAGTACTGCTTCCAGCTGCACAAAGCCGCCATGGGCGCCTACGTCACGGCCATCTGGGGCTGGGACGAGCAGGCCCAACGCGACTTCCACGACCGCGTGTTCAACCCCGGCCAGTGGCAGATCATCACCGTCGACGGCACCGATGCGGGCATGCTCCACGTCGAGCACCGGCCCACCGAGATCTACCTGGCACGAATCGAGATCCACCCCGCTTACCAGGGACGCGGCATCGGCAGCAGGCTCATCCGCGGTCTCCTGGACCAAGCCCGCCGACAGGGCCAGGACCTCACCTTGGACGTCCTCGTCGTCAACCACCGGGCCCAGGCCCTCTACCGGCGGCTGGGCCTGCACGAAGTCGCCCGGCACGGCGAGAACAACATCAAGATCAGGATGTCCACCAAGGCGCCTCGACCTGATCCGACCCACAGCTCTTGACAAGGACTCATCGCTCCTCGGCCGGCCGATCACGCCGACTGCGGGGAAGGACGAGGACGAAGCCGCCATCGCTCCGCCCGCTCCGGGACGCAACACCCAGCACGCACACCGCTGTTCGGTTCAGAGCATGACCGGATGGACAAAGGCACGTCCTTCCGGAGACGCACCCGACGGCACTGTCGTCCTTGCCGCGCCCCTCGCCGTGATCCAGCTAGAGCCTGTCTGGCAAACGATCATCCGGCGGGTTCGCGGAGCCACAGGATCAGAGCTGCCAGGACGATTCCAGCCTGGTAGCGATCGGCGAGCTTGTCGAATCTCGTCGCGATCGCACGGAACTGTTTGAGACGGGCGAAGCATCGTTCGACCACATTGCGGGCGCGGTAGATGTCCTTGTCGAAGGCGGGCGGGCGACCACCGTGGGTTCCACGTCGCCGGCGGTTGGCCATCTGATCGCGGCGTTCGGGGATCGTGGCAATGATGCCCCGGCGCCGCAGCAGGTGGCGTATAGCCCAGCTGGAATACGCTTTGTCGCCCAACACCCGCGCCGGTGTCGTGCGAGGTCGGCCCGTAACAGCGCGCGGGATGCGGATGCTGTCGAGGACCTGGCCGAACGCGGTGGCGTCGTTGACGTTACCGGGCGTGAGCACGATGGACAGCGGGAGGCCCCGGCCGTCGACGGCGAGGTGGACCTTGGTGGTCAGTCCGCCCCGGGACCGTCCGAGGGCCTGACGCGCCTGCGAGTGGTCCGGATCTTCCGGTTTGTCCCTGTCTGCGGCCCCTTTTTACGGGTGCCGGCCGCGTGCTGGTGGGCTCGGTTGATCGTGGAGTCGATGGAGACGGTCCACTCCACCCGGCCCACCGCGTCGTCGCGGACCTGGACGTGTTCCAGCAGCTTCACCCAGGTCCCGTCCGCTTCCCAGCGGGCGAACCGCTCGTAGACCGTCTGCCAGGGTCCGTACCGCTCGGGCAGATCGCGCCACGGAGTCTCCGTCCGCAGTTGCCACAGCACCCCGTTGACCACCTGCCGGTGATCACGCCACGGACGACCAGGCCCATCCACCCGCGGCAACAGGGGCTCTATCCGCTCCCACGCCGCATCCGTCAACTCACCTCGACCTGCCACAAGATTAATGATCAGAGTGCTCGTGCTCGGACTCCCGCGCGGGGTCCGTCACGAAACAGCTCAGCCGGTAGGTGGTCGGCAGCCCCAGGCGCCCGCACAGCGTGTCGATCCGGATCATCGACCCGTCGACTCCTGCCTCCCGAAGACGGCGCAACCGTGTACGCATCTCCGCCTGGTCCCGCGTCTCAACGACCACTTTCCACTGGCCCGCGTCCGGCGCGGCGCGAGCAGCAAGCCGCTGCCGCCCGTCCTCTTGCCGCCGTCTTCTCTTCCCCTGTCCTGGCACCTGCCCAGAATCACTGTCCGACGTCAGGACGGCAAGGCAATTGGACCGAGCTGCACCCACTCGGTGATCATTTGTCAGACAGGCTCTAAGGCTCCGATGAGGACCAACGGCAGTCGGAGTCCGCGGGGGCGGCGAGACGGGCGAACTCCCACGGGTCATGTGCGCTGAAGACGGTGACCTCATCCCGATGGTCGCGCCGGAGGGCACGCAGTCGGTCGCGGGTCGTGACACGAGCCGCGGCATCGGTCTGTGCCCCCTGCTGGACCGGCTCGAAGACAGGGTGGGGGAGAGGCGGGGTGTGCTCGAGTTCACCGTGGTACATGTACGCGTCGCCCGCGTGCAACAGCCACCGTCCGTCGCCGTCGCGCACGGCGACACCCGCGTGTCCCGCCGAATGGCCGGGCAACGGCACCAGCAGCAGCTCGCACGCCGGCCCCTGCGGCCGTGCCACACCTGAGAAGCCGAACCACTCCGTGTGCTCCTCCACGGGCGCGGGCACCAGCAGCGGGTTGTGCGCCCGGTGGGCCGGCATGAAGCGGTCGAGGCTGTGCCGGTGATGCGCTGCCGTGGGATCGGTGACGGCCCGGTACTCGTCGGGATGCACATGCACCCGTGCGTGAGGAAAGTCCGGCAGTCCTCCCGTGTGGTCGCGATGCAGGTGGGTGAGCACGATGTGCCGCACGTCCTGGGGCGCGTACCCGAGGCGGACCACCTGGCGCAGCGCGCTCTCCTCGGGGTCCCGCACGGGCTGGGCCCAGGCCACCCAGTCCGCACCCAGCGACCGGTCGGGATGCTGCAGGTCGGCGGTGCCGAGGCCGGTGTCGACCAGGACCAGCCCGCCCGAGTCCGTCTCGATGAGCAGGCAATGGCAGACAGCGGGGACAGCGGTCAGGTCGCGGTCCACGACGCCTGACGTGAGTTCTTCACGCAGCGGTGGAATCTTCCGGAGAGAAGCGCAGTTGAGATGGTGGATACGCATGAGGCCCTTCCGGGAGGCAAGTCGGCGAGCCGTTCACGGCGGACGTTAGAAGGAGCTCTCGTGGCTCACCAAACGGTTGGACACGTATCGGCGGATGATCAGGACGGCCCGCTGGCGGACTGCCCGGACAGCGCCCTCGTTCCGCCGGGCCGCGAACCGAGATGCCCTGTCGACATCACCCTCGCCGCGCTGGGTGGCCGGTGGACGCCGCTGGTACTCCGCGAGTTCCTGCGCCGCGGTCAGGCCACGTACTCCGAGCTGTCCGCCGCCCTGCCCGCCCTCTCGGACAAGGTTCTCTCGGACCGGCTGGCCCAGTTGACCAGTGCGGGCGTCATCGAGCGCCACCGTATCCCCGGTTGGCCTCCCCGAGTCCGCTACGTCCTGACCAGCCAGGGCCGAGCGCTGGAGCCGGTGGTGCGCAGCATGTGGGAGTGGGGCATGGCGCAGCGGAACACCCGTCGCCGATCGCATGACCCGTCGGACACGACCTGAGGATGCGGGAGCCCGGCGCTCGTGGCCGGGGCCGCCCCATGGACTGTTCCGTACGCAGCGGCCGCAGATCACCGTCAGCGACCGAAAGGAGGATCAACCGGTGAACCGTCCTCGATGAACACCTTCAAAGCGCCGCGGTGTTCCTCGGCAAGGGCCGTGGCCGTGCCGCCCATTTCCCGCACCTGCCTCATGGTGCGGTCGAAGAAGTCCCCGCCGGAGGGCACGAGGACGGACAGCACGAGATCCTCGTAGGAGGCCAGAAGCCGGTCGCCCCGCACGTGGAGAGTGACGGGAAACTCCTTCCGGTCGGTTCGACGGAGAAGTTCCTCAGGGGCGCCCTCACTGCAGAAGGACCAGTGGCCGATGAGCGGCACTATCAGGTCCGGCCGAACCGATCGGGCGTATGCGACCGTCATGGCCCGGAGGTCCTCCCACCAGGGCAGCCTCAGCCGCAAGGAACTGAACGAGTACAACCGTCTCGCACCGCGCACGCAGAGCTGGTCGTCGAACTCCTCGCCGGCGTCGGCCCACCGCTCGTCCACCTCGTGGACTTCGACGAACGCGTGACAGCCGACCGGCCGGTCGGAGACGAGAGCCAGGCTCCGCAAAGGGCCACCGAGCGAGACCAGATTCCGCTCGTACATGTAGCCCATGTGCCGCTCATGGTCCGTACCCCCAGGCTCGGTGGCGCGGACACGCTGATCGCCTCGGGGTTGTATTCATTGTCCGGCCGAGGGACGAGCTGCACGGTCACAGGAAGAAGCGTTTGCTTTTCGGATAGTCCCGCGACGGTGGCCTTGAAAAGGCTTTTCTCCCGTCCGTCCGGCAGGCTGTGCTTCACGAATGACCGGTGGACGTCGCCCATGTCGTCCCACAGCACCACCCCGATCGAGAACTTCGCCTCAGCGGCTGGAATCAACAGCAAGCGCTCTCGGGGTCTTCGCTTATTGAGCTTGTCGAGCCGGCCATCATGTCCATTACCACTGCCCTGCCACACTTGGTCCCGTCACTCACCCTCACCTCGGCAGGGCACATCGACACCGGGACGATATCGGACGCCTGCCAGGCCACCCAGGCGGGCTGGGGGGCACCCGCGGGGCCGGCGACCGGCAGGCCGGCACCGTGCGCGCGAACCGACGCCCAAGCCGCACACGACGAAGCCGAGCAGCTCCCGGACCACCAGGAGGGCCTGCTGCACGACCACGACCTGAACCCCGGAACCTCGGAACCTCGGAAACGGTCCTCGGCGCGCCACGCAGGCCTCGGGCGACACCGCAGGTACCCCCCTGCTGCACCGCCCCATAGCCGATCGCGCCCGGTACACCCGGCAGGAGCCTTTTCCGTTCCGTCACCACAGGCCCACTGACGGTCACGGCAATGCGGCGGCGGCGTCGGCACCCCTGTGATTTTCGATATGCCGACGATATGTGGCGACTCATACCCTCGGAACATGCGTGTGTTGATCGTCGAGGACGAGCCCTATATGGCAGAAGCCATACGCGACGGCCTCCGCCTGGAAGCGATCGCGTCCGACATTGCCGGTGACGGCGACACCGCTTTGGAACTGCTGAGCACCAACACCTACGACATCGCCGTCCTCGACCGCGACATTCCCGGCCCTTCCGGTGACGACGTCGCCAGACACATCGTCGGCTCCGGCAGCGGCATGCCGATCCTCATGCTCACCGCCGCCGACCGTCTCGACGACAAGGCCTCCGGGTTCGCACTCGGCGCCGACGACTACCTCACCAAGCCGTTCGAGCTGCGGGAACTCGTGCTCAGGCTCCGAGCACTCGACCGCAGACGCGCCCACAACAGGCCGCCCGTGCGGGAGATCGCGGGCCTGCGCCTGGATCCGTTCCGCCGCGAGGTCCACCGCGACGGCCGCTACGTCGCGCTGACCAGAAAGCAGTTCGCGGTGCTCGAAGTCCTCGTCGCAGCCGAAGGCGGTGTCGTCAGCGCCGAGGAACTGCTGGAGCGGGCCTGGGACAGGAACGCGGACCCGTTCACCAACGCCGTACGCATCACGGTCTCTGCTCTGCGCAAACGGCTCGGCGAACCCTGGATCATCGCCACGGTGCCCGGCGTCGGATACCGCATCGACACACGACCGGAGACCGGCCACGGGGGAGAGGACCGTGGATAGGCGGCCCGGAGTCAGTGTGCGCTTCAAGCTCACCCTCAGCTACGCCGGATTCCTCATGCTCGCCGGCCTCCTGCTGCTCGCGGCGGTGTGGCTGTTCCTCCTGCGCTACGTCCCCGATCGGGCGATGCTCATCAACCCCGACGACAAGAGCGGGGGCAGTCTCGAGGGCGTCTTCCCCGTCCGGTCCGCCCTTCTGGGCGTGTTCGCCCCGAAGGCAGCCGCAGTACTGGCTTTCCTGCTGGTGTTCGGTCTCGTGGGCGGGTGGGTCCTCGCCGGCCGCATGCTCGCCCCGCTGACCCGCATCACGGATGCCACCAGAGTGGCCGCGAAAGGATCGCTCTCCCACCGGATCCGGCTGCCGGGCCGCAAGGACGAGTTCCGCGAACTCGCCGACGCCTTCGACACGATGCTCGCCCGCCTCGAAGCGCACGTGGCCGAGCAGCAGAGATTCGCGGCCAACGCCTCGCACGAACTGCGCACCCCGCTGGCGATCTCGCAGACGCTTCTCGACGTGGCCCGCAACGATCCGACGCAGGACCTCGACGAGATCCTGGACCGCCTGCACACCGTCAACGCCCGGGCGATCGACCTCACCGAGGCGCTGCTCCTCCTCAGCCGCGCCGACCAGAGGTCCTTCACCCGGGAACCCGTCGATCTCTCCCTGCTCGTGGACGAGACGATCGAGACACTGCTCCCGCTCGCCGAGAAACGCGGTGTCACCCTCGAGACCACCGGTGACATCGCCCCGGCTTTCGGCTCACAGGCACTTCTGCTGCAACTGACGACGAACCTCGTGCACAACGCGATCGTGCACAACCTGCCCGACAAGGGCACGGTGCGGATCGGGACCCACGCCGGCCCCGACACCGTGGTGCTCACGGTCGAGAACAGCGGTGAGAAGCTCTCCCTGCAGTTGGCGGCGACGCTCACCGAGCCGTTCCGACGTGCCACCGAACGTATTCGCAACGACCACGCAGGCGTCGGGCTCGGCCTGGCCATCGTCCGGCGGATCACCGAGGTGCACGACGGATCCCTCACCCTCACCCCGCGTGCCCAGGGCGGACTCCGTGTCGCCGTCCGGCTGCCCGCGCCGCCGGCGCTTCCTCCGAAGGACATCTGATCAGTGAGTGAAGCACTACGAGAAGCTCCCGACGTACGGCAGCAGGGCGACACCGGGGAGCGCGCCGGGAACCCGGGCACGGTTCAGGCCGGACAGCGCGGCACCGGCCACGAGGACACCGGCTCAGGCACTCGGCACCCACGTGTCCGCCAAGCGCCCCGCAGCCTCCTGAGACCGGACCCGCGGAAACGCGGCCCGGTTCCCGCGGTGCTGGCGCTGCTGCTCGGCCTGCTCATGCTGCTGCACGCGCACATCACGGACCGGGGCGGCCTCGGCAGTCTGGTGGAGACGTTCCTGCCGTGGTTCGGCCTGTTCGTCCCGGTGCTCCTCGCCGGGGCGCTGTGGCGCCGCTCCGCCACGGCGACGGTCGCGCTGCTGCTGCCGGCCGTGACGTGGCTGAGTCTCTTCGGCGAACTGCTCCTCGACAAGTCCCGGCCGGGCGGCGACCTCACCGTGGTCAGCCACAACGTCAACGCCGAGAACCCCGACCCGGCCGGCACCGCCCGCGCCCTGGCCGCCTTCGGCGCGGACCTGCTGGCCCTCGAGGAGATGACCCCGCAGACCACGGCCGTGTACGCCAGGGAACTGGCGAAGACATATCCGTACCGCACGGTGCAGGGCACGGTCGGACTGTGGAGCAGACTGCCGCTGTCGCAGTCCCGGCCGGTCGACGTCCTGCGCGGCAACGCCGGCCCGCCGGCACAGACCCGGCGGGCCGAGGACCCCCCGTCGACCCGCCCCGGGCACTGCGCACCACGGTGGCCACGGACCAGGGGCCACTGGCGGTGTACGTGGTCCCATAAAGCTCCCCTTGAAGCATGGCTGGGCGGCAAACGCGCACCGCCGAAGGCACTGGCACGGAGTTGCGCCATGCGCCCATGGTTCGTGGCCGGCAACCAAAATTTTTTATTCCGAGCCCTCAGCGGAGCTGTGATCGGCACAATGGCAAAGATGTCGGACTTCAGCGAACTTCAGTTGGCGGACGGGACACCCGTATGGTTTCAGCTCGCACCGGGAGATGCCTGGAATGGCCCCGTAGAGCCGACCGCGGATCTCCCGGAGGGCATGGGGGCCACCGTTCCGGTGTCCCGAGGCGGGCGGGGCGTCGCCGACCGCACCGTCGGGACGGTACGCAGCGCACTGCGGCCGCTGGGGCCGATCTTGCAGGAGATCCATGACGCTGTAACGGGTGCCGAGAATCCGCCGCAGGAGATCAACGTCACCTTCGGCGTGCAGGTCGGACAAGGGCTCAAGCTGGGCTTCGTCACAGGAAATGGGCAGGCCCATCTGACCATCTCGGCCACCTGGCGGCCCGTGCCTGCCGCGGACTGACGGCGTGGGCTGGTTCATCAAGGCGAGCCCGTCAGCAGCAGACCCGCGTCACTGCGTGGTCTCCGTGCTGAAGGCCGCCGGCTCCGAGAGTGTGGGCGCGGGTGTCCTGCTGCCCCGGAACCACCTGCTGACCTGTGCCCATGTCGTCAACGACGCGCTGGGACGAAGACCGTTCGATCCGCGGCACCCGGGCGACCATACCGTGCCGGTTGTCTTGCACGGCCGGTCTCGTATGGTCCGCGCCGACGCTCGGATTACGCACTGGGTGCCCGCGCGCCGCCGGGACGGCACACCGGGCGTTCCGCGGGCCGAGGATCACGAGTGGCTGGGCGACTTGGCGGTGCTGCAGGTGGAGGCGGAGCCGTATCACGACGTGCCGCCTCCTCAGTGGCTGCCGATGACGATCGGCCAGTCGCTGCGCGCCTGGCACAGCAGCGGGCAGAGCCACACCTTCGCGGACGTGCGGGTCAAGTCTTGTGACGAGGCAGTCGGTTACGTCGACGGCGACGCCACCGGCATGGCCATCGGCCCCTCATACAGTGGCTGTCCGCTGTGGTCGGTCAGGGACAACGCGGTGGTGGGCATCGTTGCCGGACACGTCATGCCGCCCCACGACCCGGTCACCGGCCGGCCGTTGCCTTACAGCTCCCAGCACATCGCGCGGCGCAGCTGGGGCATCCCCTGGCAGCGCATCGAGGCCGAACTGCGGGCGGCCGGCGCGGCCATACTCTTCGAAGCACCGGAACCTGATCCGGACGATCCAGCGTTCGACCTTCTGGTGGACCTGCTGGACCAGCACATGCCGGCGCCGGGGCTGCGCATCGAATATGCGCGTGCCGTTGCGGAACACTGCGGATATGGCGTCCACGACACCTCGTCCGCGCCTGCCACCGAGGAGTTCGCAGCCCTGCTGCTGACCGAACCGCGGGCGCTGGCCGCGCTGACGGAGGTGCTGCGCCGACGGGAACCGATGGCGGTGCCCTCGCTGCTGGCAGTCGGCCGGATGTCGCAGGTGCCCCGGCTGCTGTCCCCACGCGAGCACCGCAAGCTGACGCGCTACTTGGATGCCCTGCCCGCGCCGCTGCGGGCTCGGCTGCCCGAGGTGACACGTGCCGCGCTGCCCCTGGCCGCCGCGCTCCCCATGAGTGAGGGCATCAGGGGGCTCTTGGAGCACCTGGAGTGCCTCACCGGCGACAGCCGTACCAACGCTGACGGTATGCGGGTGCCGGGGCTGCTGCGTGTGGTGGAGTACCTGGCCGCGCTCGCGCCGCCCTCGCTGCAGGCGCCCCTGCGACTGTGGACGATGTCCGTCGTGGACCGGCTGGGTATCCCCGCCACCTCGCTCCTGGAGCGCCGTACGGATGCTGAGGAGTGGGCGCGTGCGGCGCGGGAGCGGACGGCCCCGGCGTGGGTGACGGCCCGGGTGGAGCGAGCTGGTGCGGACCGCTACCGCTTGCGGGTGTGGTGCGACGAGGGTGGCGGGCCCCGGCAGACCTCGGTGGACACCGAGACTCCCCGCTCGGGGGCCGAGGCGGCTCGCGAGCTGCTCGGTGTGCTGGAGTCGCTGTACCGTGCGGCGCCTGACCGAGGGCGGCCGGTGCTGGAACTCCTGGTTGGACGGACCGAGTTGAATCTCGCCGTGGACGAGTGGGGCATGACCGGCACCGACGGCGATTCGTTCGGGCCCGACGAGCTGCCCGGGGTGCTCGGTGCCGAGTTCCCGGTCGTCGTCACCTGTCCAGAACTTCTGCACCGGCACGAGCGTTTTCATCCCGACTGGCGCCACCGCTGGAGACTTCTTGACTCGGACGCGCTCCTGACGTTCGACGACCCTGCCCAGGGCCGCAGTGAGGTCTATGGCGCCCTGTTGGCCGGCAAGGACGTCGTTCGGGTTGCTGTGGACGTTCCGCCTCGCACGCGTGACGAGATCGTTCAGACCTGTCTGCTGATGGGGGTGCCCGTAGTGATGTGGGACCGTGAGCGGACCGAACGCTCCCATGCTCTGGCCCAGCTGTCACCGGTGCCGGTGCGCACCCTGCCGGAGGGCACACGCGCGTACCGGGCGATGCGGCTGAGCAGCCCTCACCGGTACGTTGGCCGCCCCGTCCTCGCCTGGTCGGACGCGGACCGTTCGATGCCCCAGCTGCAACTGGCAGAACCCCAGGAGAACGGATGACCACGTCGGCACACGACAGTTGGCGGATCTTTCGCGGGGATGGCGTGGCCCGTCCGGTCACCATGCCACCCGCTCCGCCTTGGCGGCGCTTCGGCCCCGGCGGTCGTACGGCCCCACTGCCTTATCTCATCGCACCGGAGCACGCGGACATCGTCAACGCGGCTCTGCATCTGCGCCGCCCGTTGCTCGTGACCGGCCCGGCGGGCACCGGCAAATCGTCGCTGGCGCGCGCGGTGGCGCACGAGCTGAGCCTCGGTGAGCTGTTGCGCTGGCCGGTCAACAGTCGCTCCAATGTGCAGGAGGCCCTCTACCAGTACGACGCGATCGGGCGGTTGCGGGAGACCACGCTGAGCCGGGACCGGGGCGAGGCGGAACCCTCCATCGGCACGTTCATCCGGCTCGGCCCGCTCGGCACGGCACTCGCCCCGCATGACACCCCGCGCGCGCTGCTCGTGGACGAGATGGACAAAGGGGACGTAGACCTGCCCAACGACCTTCTGACTGTGTTCGAGGAGGGTTTCTTCGAAATCCCCGAACTTGCCCGGCTGCCCGAGGAGTTGGCCGAGGTGGAGGTGCTGACGGCCGACCACCGGGGTACAGTGACCGTTCGGCAGGGCCGGGTGGAATGCACTGAGTTCCCGGTCGTCATCATCACCAGCAACGGCGAGCGGGACTTTCCGCCCGCTTTCTTGCGCCGCTGTATCCGGCTCGATCTGCCGATGCCTGACGAGGAGCAGCTGCGGGCCATCGTCGCCGCGCATCTTGGGCCGGAGATCCTGCCGGAGGTGGATGACTTGCTCCAGGCGTTCTTGCGTCGCCGTGCCCCTGGCGAACTCGCCACCGACCAGCTGCTTAACGCAGTGTTCCTGCGTACCAACGGCGTGCACCTGGACGCCGACGGGCTGCTGGACGCCGTTCTGCACCAGCTCACGGGAACGGTGTGAGCTGTGCCGGGGACGCGGGGGAACAGTGGAGGCGACCGGCTCGGGGCGCTGCTGCGGGTGCTGAAGGGCATCGGCTGCAACCCTGATCCGCTGGAAGTACTGGACATGCTGTGGCTGGCTGGCCGCCTGCCGCAGGACACCCACGACTTGCCTCTGCCACGGCTGCTGCGCCGTACGGCACCCCCCGCTCAGCCCGTGCCCCCGAATCTGCCGAAACCGGTCACCGAGCCGGACGAGGAACCAGACACCCCACGGCCCGGCCCCGAACTGCCCGCGTTGACCCGGCCGAAGCTGTACGCCGCACCGCAGCTCCCGGAACTGCCCGGCCTGCCGAACACGCTGCCTTCATCAGCCTCGGACCCCGGTCGACCGGCGCTACCGCTGCTGGTACCGGAGGAGAAGGCCCTGCGTGACGAGCTGGCAATCGGGCGGGCGTTGCGACCGCTGAAACGGAAGAGGCCGAGTCCCCGGCTGCGCGAGGTGGACGAGGTGGCCACAGCCGCCCAGCTCGCCGAAACCCGGGTGCCCGACGTCGTACTCCGGCCGCGCCGGGAACGTTGGCTGAACCTGGTCCTGGTGGTCGACGACGGCCTGTCCATGCTGCTCTGGCACCGGCTTACCGCCGAGCTGCTCACGACCCTTCAGCGGATCGGCGCCTTCCGTTCGGTCCAGGTCCGCGGCTTCGACACCCGTGCCCGGGGCGGCCCGGTGCTGCGCGGCCACCCATTCGACCCGGACAGCTCCACGCTGTCACCGTCCACACTGGTCGATCCCTCCGGACAGAGCCTGATCTTCGTCGTAAGCGACGGCATGGGCTCCGGCTGGCGCAGCGGCGCGGTTCACGACACCCTGCTGACCTGGGCGGAGAATGGCCCAGTGGCGATCCTGCACACTCTGCCGCCCGCGCTGTGGGACAGCTCCGGCATCCAGGCCGACCGCTGGCAGGCCACCACCCGCAGGCCCGGCGGCGCGGGCACGGCTTGGCGGATCAGCGACCCCGTACTGCCCATTGACTTCACCGGTGTGCCCGTCCCGGTGCTGGAGCCGACCGCTGACTCTCTGCGCACCTGGACCGGACTGCTGACCTCACCGGGTACCACCGTGCAGCTCCCGCTGCTGGCCCGGCCCCGGCAGCACGCCCCGGTCGCCTCCCGTCAGGTGGGCAGTCTCCAGCATTTCCGGGACGCGGCCTCGCCGGAGGCCTATCGGCTCGCTGCCCATCTTGCTGCCGTGTCCCCGCTGACCGTGCCAGTGATGCGGCTGGTGCAGTCTGCGGTGCCCTGGCAGGCCCGCACCACTCATCTGGCTGAGGTTTTCCTGGGCGGCCTGCTGCATCCCCGCCCAGCCCCGGTTCCTGGGCCGCTGCCCGCCAAGCATCGAGTCTTCGACTTCACCGAGGAGTGCAAGACCGCCCTGCTGGACGTCGTACCCAGCGGTGAACTGGCCCGCACCAGCCGCCGCATCGGCCGTCGCCTGGAGCAACTGGCGGGCCGCTCCCCGGATTTCCCCGCCTGGCTTGTCCATCCGGACGGCACGGACCGGCTGCCGGCCGGATCTGCTGCCTTTACCACCGTGGAGCGCCGGCTGATGACCCGGTTCGGGGTGCGCCTGCCCGCCTCGGCCGCCGTTCCCGAGCCGCCGCCCCGGGTGGTTCGCCCGCCGGTCTGGCACGCGCTCACCCCGCAGGACCCAACTCAGCTCGGCCCGTACACACTACGTGGGCGTCGCCTGGGCCGCCGTACGATCGTCTACCTCGGCTACGCCCCACACCTCGGGGAGGTGGCAGTGCGTACCGTACGGCCTGAACTTCCAACATCCACAGCACAGCTGCTTACCACAGAAGCGGAAGCTCTGCGACGGATGGCCGGCCGGTACGCCCCCGAACTGCTCGACGCCGACTTGAACGGCCGTCCCGGCTGGATCGCGGTACAACTCTTTCCATCGGCCGGCGGTGCCAACGCCCAGCCACCTCGCCTGAGCGATCTGCTGGCCTACGTCGGCCCTGACCAGACGGGCGCCTTCGACCTGCTTACCAGTCTCCACCTCAGCTTCCATCTGGCCTCCGCGCTGAGTATCTGCCATCTCAATGAACTGGTACCGGCTGATCTGGCGCCGGACTCGGTGGTGGTGCTGGAGCGGACGGTGTTGCTGACCGGGTTGTCGGACTGCGCCATCGACGGCGAGTACCACGGCACCGGCGTCCCGCCCACCAAAGAGGACAACATCAGAGCCCTCGGCGAACTCCTCCGGCTGGTCAGCAGCCGCCCCCGGGCCCCGCTGCCCGGCCTGCCCGAGGGCATGCAGCTGTGGTCAGGTGACACCTGGCAGCCCCTCCGAGAACTCGTCCTGCGCTGCTTGGACCCTGATCCGACGGTACGGCCGACGGCCAGTGAGGTGGCCGATAAACTCGCTCAGTACGTGACGATTGCAGCAACACTGCAGCGTAGGACGAGCCCCGCACCGAACTCCCGTACAAACGCACCCGACGCGCATCGCGCGCAGGTGGAGCCGCCCGAGCTGACACCAGGCTCGGCGGACCTGACGGCAGCGTCGGCAAGGGAGGCCGATGCACCCCGGCCGCCCTCCTTCGGTTACTTCGGCCGCGTCAAACGCGACCACAGGCTGGCGCTGGTGCGCCGCCGGCTGCGACACAGCCGCCGGATCACACTCGTCGGGACGCGGCCCCACTCCGGGCGGCTCACCACGACCGTCGTCCTGGGGTCGCTCTTCGTGGCGTTGCGCCGACAAGCAGTGCTGGCCCTGGACGGGGCACCCTACACCGGGGACCTGCACAGCCATCTGCCACCGGACGCCTCCTTCACCCCCCGCACGCTGACTCGGCTGCCGCTGGATGCCCCGTACGAGGAGATGCGGCGCAGCATGAACATTCTGCCCTCGGGTCTGCATGTACTGGCCCACCGCGCACTGCGGGCCACGCCGAGCCCAGCGTACGCCGACGAGTACCGGCACATCCTGTCCCTGGCAGCCCGGCACTACCCGGTTATCCTGATCGACTGGGCGGCGAAGCAATTCGACGACATGGCGGACGTCGTGCTCCAGCACACCGACCAGCTGGTCGTGTGCACCACGCTCCAGCACCAGGACGATCCCGTCGCTGGACTCCTTGACGATCTGCGCGCTCGGGGCTGGGGCACGCTGGCCGACAGCGTCGCGGTCACCGTGACACAGACCCTGAACAACGAACCCGCGTCCTGGCTCGCCCGGTCCGGGCTGCTGGAACGCTACCGGGACTTGGTCGTGATCCCCTATGACCCCCACCTGTCATCCCAGCGTGCGATCGACCTCTCCCGGCTTAAGCCCCGTACAGCCAAAGCCTTCCTGAGCCTCGCAGCACTGGTGATGACGGACCCGGAAAATCCGTCACCGACCGAGGCCGACGATGTGCCGAGCCAGGACAGTTCGGACGTTTGACATGCCTGTGGGGCACGGTCAGGGGGCCTTCCTGAGAGTGGGACTGATGGACGGCCGTCAGTTTGAGTGTCCATTTGTCGCCCTAAGCGCGCTTCACAGGTTGCTCATCCGGCCCAGCAGGCGCCAAGGCCGAGAGCGCTCTCCGGCTTGATCTTTAACGTCCGAGGCCGAAGGGCACCTCAACTTGATCACTCGGCCCGGCAAATGGCGTACATTAAAGCGGTCTTCATCTGAAACATGTGTTCCAGGCAGGGAGTACGCACGTCCAGCATGAAGGCCGCAGGAATGAGTCTGCTGCAACGCGACGCCCTGCATGAGGAATGAGCGCCACTGTCACGCTTCAGGGATGAATTCCATTCTTGTCTCACCGCTTGTTCGGATGCGTTGTTCGAGCTGGCTGACGCTGTTCTGTGCGGCAACGGGCCGGTTGGACCGCCGGGACGGCTGTGGACGCGACTCGGTGTCCCGGCCGGACTGGTGACCTCGCTGCTCCTGACCCCTGGGCACTGCTGTACAGGCTGAGCACCTGGGAGGTGGCGCTCCGGACACTGATCGCAGCCGCCCAACTGCACGCGCAGCGCGGCCACCGGCACCGCCGCAAGACCACAACTCTCCCCCTTGGAGCGCCATTGACGAGCGGGCGCCCCACACAGAACGCCCCAGACCGCTGCTGAGCCAAGCAGCCAGAAGGACACAGACAACACCTTGCCCCTGTGACGCGGATGCCCGGTGCAGCGAGGTGGTGGCTGCGCAAGCGGAACGGCCACTGACCGACGCGGGCGGACTTCGAAGACGCTGCTACCGAGCAGAGCCGGCCTCGGCGAACGCCTGTCGGCTGTGTGCGAGCAGCTCACGCACCGGAGGGTTGTGCGTGTTCTTCCAGACCAGAGCGAGCAACGCCGGTGTTTCGACGTCATCGATGACGCGGGCGGTGAGCCGGTCACGGTGACCGGCGGCCATCGAGTCGCTGAGAACGGCGACGCCGAGCCCGCGGGCGGCGAGGTCGGCAATGGCCTCTGCGGCGCTGGCCTGCAACGCGATCGAAGGATGGAGGCCCTGCGCGGTGCAGGCATGGTCGAACACCGTACGCAGACCGGTACCAGGAGGCATGCAGACGACCGGATAAGCGGTCAGATCGCGCAAGGTGACCCGCTGTTGGCTCGCCAGGGGATGCCCGGCTGGAACCGCTGCGACGAGCCGTTCACTGATGACCGTCAGCGCCTCCAGCCCGTCCAGGGCAGCGGTTGCGGTCCCGACAAGAGCCAGGTCGACGGTGCCGGCGCGGACCTTCTTGATGAGCCGGTCGGAGTTGTCCTCCAGCAGGGAGATCTCCACACCGGGATGCGCCCGATGAAACGCGGCGAGCGCATCGAACAGCGGAGTGAGGGTGCAGCCGGTGACCATGCCGACCGTGATCCGCCCCCGGATCAGCCCGGTCACTTCACCCACTGCCTGACCGACCGCCCCGGCGGCGGCGAGTGCGGCGCGCGCGTGCTCGAGGGCGGCCTTCCCCGCAGCAGTGAGGGTGACGGTGCGCGCCGACCGGTCGAACAGCTCGGCACCGAGCTCACGCTCCAGCTGGCGGATCTGAGCGCTGACGCCGGACTGGCTGATGTGCACCCGTTCAGCTGCCCGGGTGAAGTTCTGCTCCTCGGCGACCGCGACAAAGTACTCCAGCTGCCTCAGTTCCATGAATGAAAATTCTAGTTCGCAGCAGATCCATCTGTTGGACTTCTGGCAGGCGGGCGACCACGCTGGGAGGCAGTCGAACCCGACGCCAGGAGGACCCCGTGCCGGAATACGAGAAGGCCATGCGACCCGAGGACATCACCCGCCTGTTCGTTGAGCGGTCCAACGCCGGTGACGCGGCCGGAGTCGCCGCGCTCTACGAGGAGAACGCGGTGATGGCCTACCCGCCCGGCGAACTGACGGTGGGACGGGAGGCGATCCGTGCGCTGTGGGAGAAGGTGCTGGCCAACCGTCCCCGCTTCGAGCCGGAACAACCGCTGCCGACGCTGATCAGCGGCGACATCGCCCTCACCTCGACCCCGCCGAAGGACGGGGCGGGAGCCCGCGCACAGGTCGTCCGGCGCCAGCCTGACGGAAGCTGGCTGCGCCTGCTCGACCGGCCCGAGTTCATCCCACCCACCAGCTGACCCCCTCGACCTTCTGCGAACCGACCAGGGACAAACCCGAAGACACCGCCCGCACAAACCCGCCGGCATCCTGCACGACAACGCCGGCGGGCCCGTCGTTCGCCCGCTGAGGACGAGCCGGACGACGGGCCCAGGGTGTGTGCGGGTACGGCTCAGCAGCCGCCGCAGTTGTAGTACGTGACGTCCCAGTGGTTGCCCTCTTCGGCGTAGACGTTGCCCGAAGCGGAACGCCACTGCCGGGCACCGTCACCGCGTACCCCGATGTAGGTGAAGCTGTTCTTGATGTAGTTCCCGAGGCACGTGTTCATGCTGTAGTCGAGCTTGTAGCCGTTCCAGTGCGAGTACGTCCCCGAGGCGTGACCTGTCTCGGTGCCGCCGGTGATGTTCAGCGCGCAGCCGCTGGCCCGCTTGAGGGTCTGGGCACCCTGGGCAGTGGCGAGGTTGAGCTGCTCGAACGACGTGCAGGTGGGGACGTTGCGGTCCGAGCAATTGCCGGAGGACGACCAGGTGATGCCCACCTCGCGGAACATCGAGACCGCGGTGGCGTGACTGATCTTTGTGACGGCCGACGCCTCACTCGCCGTGCCGATGACGGCGAGACCCGGAGCGATGATCAGAGCAAGGGCGACCAGGACCGAACGGAGTCTTGGGAACTTCAGAGCCTTCACGGCTTTCATGGACGAACCCTTCCTGCTGGGGCCAGTTTTCCTCGAAGTGGCTGTGCAGGTGGTGCACGTAGATCATGGCGGATGTCTACGCGCGTCCGCCAGGGTGCGAACGGCTTCGTTCGTTCCGGGAACAGGCCCGGGAACAGAGACGCCGCCCGCCGGGACGCTCCTGAAGCAGACGCAGGCACCTTGACGGCGTGCCTGTACTCGACGAGACGCCATGCCCCAGCGGTAAGGGCCGCCCTCCGGTTACTTCTGCAGCGCCGTATCCATCGCTGGGAAAAGGGGATTCCGCCACGGACCGTTCCGCACTGGGCTTGTCGGTTCCAGCGGACAGCATGAAAAGAAAGAAGGCGATGGAGATCTCTCCTCTCGCCCTTTTCAACATATAGCGCACCGGGGGGCTTGCGGCAAGACCCGGGTCACGGCGCAGAATCGTCGGCCGAGGCCACGACCTGCGGTAACGGGGGCGCACGCGTGTGCGGGGCAACACATCAAGGGCATGCCGCCCGACTCGAGCCTTGCAGCGGAGGCAGGCAGTGCAGTCGCGCCCACCCCGGACAGGGATGCGGAGTGCGTATGGCCCGACTGGACGAAGCAGCCGGCTGACCCGTCAAAAAAAGAGGGCAGCCGACGACGAGAACACGCCCGAGAGAATTCGACAGAGCCTGGAGACGCCGGTGAGCCCATCAGCCACCACAGTGCAACAGAACACGGCTGCCCCGGAGGTATCACGGTGACCGAGCAGTACGTGTTGGACCTTCGGCAGGTCGACGGGACACAGACCGCGATCGTTGGTGGCAAGGGCGCCCACCTGGGCGAGCTGTCACGGATCGAAGGCATCCGTGTACCGGAAGGCTTTTGCGTGACGACGGACGCCTTCCGGCGGATCATGGCGCAAGCACCATCCATCGACGACCAGCTCGATCAGCTGTCACGTCTGGACCCGGACGACCGGGAGGCGATCGGCACGCTCAGCGCGCAGATCCGCCAGACCGTCGAAGAGACCGCCATCCCGGACGATCTCGCGGCAGCGATCACCCACGCGCTCTCCCGGCTCGGCGGGCAAACCGCCTGCGCCGTCCGGTCCAGCGCGACGGCAGAAGACCTGCCGACGGCCTCCTTCGCCGGCCAGCAGGACACCTACCTGAACGTCATGGGACCGGCAGCAGTCCTCCAGCACGTCCGCCGCTGCTGGGCCTCACTGTTCACCGAGCGGGCCGTGACCTACCGGCAACGCAACAACATCGACCACCGCATGGTCCACATGGCCGTGGTCGTGCAGCAGATGGTCTTCCCGCACACGGCCGGCACCCTGTTCACGGCCGACCCCGTCACGGGCAACCGGACGATCGCCACCGTGGACGCCGGCTTCGGCCTCGGCGAAGCCCTGGTCTCCGGCCTGGTGAACCCGGACGTCTTCAAAGTCCGGCACGACGAAATCATCGCCAGGACGATCGCCGCCAAACAACGTGCCGTACACGCTCTGCCAGGCGGCGGCACACAGGAAACAGCAATCGACCCGCAGCAGCAGAAGCAGCCGGCGCTGACGGACCCACAGGTGCTGCGACTGGTGCGGCTCGGGCGGCGGATCGAGGCGCACTTCGGCTGCCCGCAGGACATCGAATGGTGCCTGGCCGGCGATGAGTTCCACATCGTCCAGAGCCGGCCGATCACCACGCTGTTCCCCATCCCAAAGACTGACGACCGGGAAAACCACGTCTACGTCTGCATCGGTCACGGGCAGATGATGACCGACCCCATCAAGCCCCTGGGGCTGTCCGTGTGGCAGCTGACGGCCATGGCGCCGATGCACGAAGCCGGCGGAAGGCTTTTCGTCGACGTCACCCCGCACCTGGCCTCACCCGCAAGCCGCGCCCGTCTCCTGGACACCATGGGAAGGAACGACCCGCTGACCAGGGACGCGCTGGAGACCCTCCTCGACCGCGGTGATGTCGTCCCCTCACGTCCGGACACAAACCCCGGCACACCACCGGCCAACAGCGCGCCCACCCCGATCGAGACCGACCCGGCCATCGTCACCGAACTGATCGAGCGCAGCCAGGCATCCATCGCCGCCCTGGAACGCGACATCCGGACGAAGACCGGACCGGAGCTGTTCGACTTCCTGCTGGAGGCCTTCAAGGAACACAAGCGAGTCCTCAGCGACCCGCTGAACCATCAGGCGATCATGGCGGGAATGGAGGCCACATGGTGGCTCAACGACAAACTGCAGCAGTGGCTGGGTGAGAAGAACGCAGCCGACACGCTCACGCTGTCCGCTCCCGGCAACATCACCTCACAGATGGGACTGGCGTTGCTCGACGTCGCGGACGCGATCCGCCCGCACCCGGAGGTGGTGGCGTTCCTGCAGGACGTCAAGGACGAGGACTTCCTGCAGAAGCTGGCGGAACTTCCCGGCGGAGCCGAAGCCCGCGACGCCATCGAGGCCTACCTCGACCGGTACGGCATGCGCTGCGTCGGCGAGATCGACATCACCAGGCCACGCTGGCGCGAGCGCCCCACCACCCTCGTGCCCGCGATCCTCGACAACGTCAGGAACTTCGAACCGGGCGCCGCCAAGCGGCGTTTCGAACAAGGACGGCAGAAGGCACAGCAGAAGGAACAGGACGTCCTGTCACGCCTGCGGACCCTGCCGGACGGAGACCGGAAGGCCGACGAGACCAAACGGATGATCGACCGGGTCCGGACCTTCATCGGCTACCGGGAGTACCCGAAGTACGACATCGTCAGCCGCTTCTTCATCTACAAACAAGCCCTGCTACGGGAAGCCGAGCGCCTCGTGCAGGCCAACGTGATCGCCGACAAGGAAGACATCTTCTACCTCAC
Organism: Streptomyces thermoalcalitolerans; assembly: GCF_039525155.1. Classification (NCBI taxonomy): domain Bacteria; kingdom Bacillati; phylum Actinomycetota; class Actinomycetes; order Kitasatosporales; family Streptomycetaceae; genus Streptomyces; species Streptomyces thermoalcalitolerans. The sequence continues at coordinate 58,149 of NZ_BAAAHG010000034.1, forward strand.
GTTCCAGGAACTCCACGACACCGTGCGCTCAGGTCAGGCGGACGACCAGCTCATCCAGCGCCGCAAGGACGCATTCCGGTCGTACCACGCGCTCACCCCGCCCCGGGTGCTCACATCGGACGGCGAGGCCGTCACCGGGGCGTACCGACGCGACGACGTGCCGACCGGTGCCCTGACCGGCCTCGCGGTTTCCGCCGGAGTCGTCGAGGGAAGAGCCCGCGTCGTCCTCGACATGGCCAAAGCCGACCTCGAAGCAGGTGACATCCTGGTCACGACCGCAACGGACCCCAGCTGGTCACCGCTGTTCGTCGGCATCGCGGGCCTGGTGACGGAGGTGGGCGGCCTGATGACCCATGGCGCAGTGATCGCCCGGGAATACGGCTTGCCGACCGTCGTGGGTGTGGAGCAGGCCACCCGGCTGATCCGGGACGGACAACGGATCCGCGTCCACGGAACCGACGGCTACGTCGAAATCCTGTCATGACCGGCCTCACCCGAAGACCCACCCACAGCCCTTTCCGAAGTTTGTAGCAGTACATATGCGGTGGCAGCCGTTCCCAGGCCTCTGCTTGGATGCCTGGCGTGACGTCTGCGGATCTTGGTGATCGCCGTGAACTGTTGAACCGGCTTGAGCGGTACTACGACGCAGTCCCCCGCTCCGATGCCCGAGTCGAGGACTTTGGGCCGCTGAGCCTGTTCATACGCGAAGGGCAGGGCTGGCCCTTCTACGCACGCCCGGCCCTGGGGTGGTCCGGAGAGGTGAGTGCTGCCGATGTGAACCGGGTCCGTTCCCGGCAACGGGAGCTGGGCGTCCCGGAGAGTTTCGAGTGGGTCGCCGAGACCGCGCCCGCGCTGCGAGCCGCGGTCGAGCAGGCAGGGCTTGCCGTGCACGGGCACCCCTTGATGGTGCTCGGACCAGACGTATCGGCTCCCGCTGTGCCCGAGGTGGTCGGCGGCGCGGTGGTGCGGAGCGTGTCGCCGGACGATCCCGTGCTGCCGAGCGCGCTGGCCGTTGCTCACCTGGCCTTCGCCGAGCCTGGCACCGACGTCGGTGCCGCCGGGCTCACGGAATTGGCCAGGACGGTACGCGACCGTGCTGGTGATGGATCGGTGGAACGCATGAAGGCACGCATCCAGGCCGGCCTGACATGCGTTGCTGCCGCAGTGACGGACGGTGTGGCGCTGTGCGCTGGCCAGCACCAGCCGGTCGGCGCGGTCAGTGAGATTGTCGGGGTCGGAACCCTGCCAACCGCACGCCGTCGTGGTCTTGCACAGGCGGTGACCGCTGCGCTGGTGGCCGACGCACGATCGCGAGGCGTCGAGACCGTCTTCCTGTCCGCGAGCGACGACGCCGTCGCACGGATCTATGCCCGGCTCGGCTTCCGCACCGTGGGCACGGCACTGATTGCCGAGCCTTTCGAGCAGCGGTTGGTGTGACGTCAGTCGCTGGGGTTGCCGGGACGGTGGTGCCGGAATGCCGCCGCATCGCGGGAAAGAAGATGACAGCGCGCTCCCTGCGAGGGCCGGCCCCGACACCGGCATGATCGCAGCGGGCGTCCCCACTGCGCCACTGGCCGGGGGCCGGGGCACGTCGCCGTGCCCCGGCCCCCACCGGGCCGTGGCCACGAAGTATGAGCTCGCCGTCTGTCTTCTTCAGCAGCTTGGCCGTGGCCACGCGCCCCTTGTCGATGAACGGGTGGTCCAGGATGCGGGGTTCGGGTCAGGACCCGTCGGTGACGGCGCCGAACCGCAGAGCGAAGGCGGGTTTCCTTCCCCCAGGTCGCTCCGCTCCGAGGCACCTTGTGTTGTCCAGCGCCCGCCCATGATCCAGAATCAGCGAGCACACCTTCAGGAGGTCTTCTCGTGCCCTCGCTCCATGACTTCACCACCTGGCAACCCCTGCTGCGCCTCTTGCACGCCGCCCACGCGGAAACGCTCACCGCACCCGGCGGGCACGTGGCGGGGCAGATCAGTCCCAGAGCATGGAGCGTTCCGTTGCCGTACCGGCGGCCTCAGCCGGGGCGCGCCGCACAGGTCTCCGACAACCAGGAGCAGTTCGACGCCGTGGGCCGGATCATTGAAGCGCTCGAGGAGGACGGGAGCGACAGTGTCTCCTTCGTCGTGGAGGCATCTTCCGCTCCCGGCGGTGTCCGGCTGCATTTGATCGACCTGGGCTCCTCCGTGGAGCCGGGTATCGCGACCGCGCACCCGGGCACGCTTCTCCTCGCGGACGGGGCACTGCCCGAGCCGGTGCGCCGCCTGCCCGAGCCGGTGCCGGGCGCAGTACCGGCTCCGTCCGCGGATGTGGAACTGCTGCAACGCACTCTTCGCCAACGGCTCCCGGACGCGGCGGGCGCCTCAGAGGAGGAGATCGCAGCGGTCGAGGCGCGTCTGGGCATGCCGCTGCCCGCCGAGTTGAAAGCTCTGTATCAGGTCGTCCGAGGCCGGTACGAGGACTGGGACGACTACCGGGAGCCGTACGACACCATCGGCTGCGAACTCCTTCCCCTCGACGAGGTGTACGTCGCCGACGCGACTTCCCGGCATGTGCCATGGCGGTTCGGCGCCATGAAGGCGGTCGAGACGGGGCCGGAGGACGTCGTGCAGGGGCTTGTTGGCTCACCGGGCTGGATCGTCTTCGGTGACAACGGCGGCGGGGACCGCATCGCCGTCGACCTCACACCGGGTCCGGGCGGGCACGTCGGGCAGGTGATCATCATCAGTCACGAGGAGTACATCGGCGCCGAACTGGTCGCCGACTCCCTCACCGACATGGTCGTCCGCCGTCACTGCGGCGGCCGGCCGGTCCAAAGGACCGAACGGCCCCCACTCGTCGCCCACGTCAATCACGCCTCCATCCCCAGCATCGAGGCTGCCGCCCACCCTGGCCTGGAGGTTCTCAGCATCGGGGTCTGGGAGAAGGAACCCCTCAGCCTCGCCCCCGTCTTCGGCCTGCCGCGCCTGCGGACTCTCTCCGCCTGTCCCGGTACTCTCGCCGATCCCTGTGAGATCGCCCGGCTCACCCACCTCGAGTATCTGGAACTCCCGTCCGCGGAGTGGCGTGTCCTCCTTGATGCGGGGGCTGTGCCCACCGGGCTTCTCGCCGCGGACATCAAGACCCACTCACAGCGGGACAACCCGTTGCGGACCGTCGCCCTCGCCAACGAGATCCTCGCCCTGTACGGTCGGCCGCCGATCGCAGGCATCACGGTGCTGGAGGGAACGGCCTCATGAGTCACCCCGCCCCGGCTGGTCAGCCGTTCACCGCAGGGCCGGCCCGGAACTGCGGGTGCGCAGCGCAAGCACCAGTACCGAGTCCGTGTGGAGCGTGATGCGTACCGGTATGAAGGTGGTGGCATCCAGGGGTGACTTCCCGTTGCCGGGATTGCGGGCGTAGCGCGGATGGGCGCCTCCGCTGATCTGCCGGCGGATGCGGTGACCGACGGCGAAAAGATGGGCTGTGGAGCTCATCGGCACGGTGATCTGCGACGGCTCCTGCCCGTCTGTCCTCAGTCGGCCCAGCCCGTCACACACATTGACGGAGCGGCCTTGCGGGTCCACGTCGCACAGGCGAGAGAAGACGTCGGCATGCCCGGTGTCCGTGGAGATGCTCAATCGCGCCGAGACCGGCCCGAGGATGTCCACGGGTTCGGACAGCGGAGGGCTGGTGAATGTCAGGACGTCTTCCCGAGCCTCCAGGCTGCTGTTGTCGCGAGGACCGGCGGTACGGGAAAGCAGAGGGCCGCCGAGGGACGGAGTGGGATCGCCCGGGTCGTAGCAGAAGGACACCAGGGCGGCGGAGTCCGTGGGAGCCTGCTGGACGAGATGTCCCTGCGCGGTGGGAAACCATGAGCTGACGACCGTGACCGGCGGCCAGTCGTCGAGGTCCTGCCAGACGTTCTCGCCGCCGATGTGCACGCGCACCCTTGTGGGACGCATGCCGGAGGGGTCGGCGTACAGGTGGGCGCGCAGCCAGGCAAGGCTCTCGGCGAACACCTCGGGCCAGCCCTGTTGCAGGGCGGAGGCATGGGTCCAGGGGCCGACGAGGAGGGCGGTCTCGCAGCCGGCCCGACGCAGCCGGTCGTACTGTTCGAAGGTCTGGTCGGCCAGCACGTCGTACCAGCCGGTGATCAGACTTGTGGGCACACGAAGCCGTTCCGCCGCCTTGGCCAGCGACGCGCCGCGCCAGTACGTGTCCTTGGCATCCGGGCGTGCCATCACCTCGTCCAACCAGGGCACTTCACCCCCGAGGGCCGACACGTACGCCCCGCGCAGCGGCCGCGCGGTGGTGGCATCACGCAGGCGTCGCCGCAGGCGCAGTGTCGCCCTCAGGAACGCTGCCATGCCCTGGTGCTGGTAGGTCATGCCTGTGCCGACGGCGAGAGCGGTCTCCAGGCGCAGCGCACCGTGCGCGTGGAACAGGGCATGGAGATCGTGCAGGCCCACCTGCACCACCATTGCCCTCAGTTCCGGCGGCGGGTCCAGGGCAAGGGCCCATTGCACATAGCCCAGGTAACTGGGGCCGATGGTCCCGAGTGTTCCGTTGAACCAGGGCTGCTCGCGCAGCCAGGACACCGTGGCCTGGCCGTCGGCGGCCTCGTTGCGCCACAGGTCGAACGCGCCCCCCGAACCGCCGGTGCCGCGGCAGCTCTGCAGAACCACATGAAAGCCCTGTTCGGCGAAGAGCGGACCGTACATGGGGGACCACGGCAGGCCCCTGCCGTAGGGCGAGCGGACCAGGAGAGTGGGGAAGTCGCCCTCTGCACGCGGGAAGTAGTGGTCCGTGATCAGTGGGCTGCCATCGGCTGCCGGTACCACCAACCCCGGCTCCCACCCGGCGTCGTGCCGTTTGGCCGGGAGACGGCGCCATGCCGCCCTCATCATCCGTGAGGCCAGTGGCGGTTTCCCGGAAGGCGGTTTCCAGGCCGGCCTCGGCACAGGACCGTGCGTGCGTGACGACATCTTCCCCTCCTCTATTTCCGTACGTTGTACGAGAACAGGGGATGCTTGACTGGGGTGCGCAAGGGCCGCCGATCAAGAAAGGAGCGTGGGGCCATGCCCCGTGACGAAGGAGCCGACGCCCCGGGTGTCGACCCTCAGCAGCTCTGGCTGAGCCCTGCCCGGCCTCGCAGAGGTCGCAAGCCTGCCTACAGCCGAGAGGTGATCACCGCGGCGGCCGTCGCCCTGGCGGACACAGAGGGGCTCGAAGCAGTCACCATGCGAAAAGTCGCCGCACGGGTCGGAGCCGGCGTCATGTCGCTCTACAGCTACGCCCCTGACAAGGAGACGTTGCTGAACCTGATGGTCGACCACGTCAGCGGCGAACTGCCGACCACGAACACACTCACCGGCGACTGGCGCACCGACCTGAAGGCCATCGCCCACCTCCAGCGCGACCTCATGCTGCGGCACCCCTGGCTGCCCGCCGCCCTGTCCACCCGCCGCATCCCCGGACCCAACACCCTGGCCTTCCTGGAACACGCGCTTGCCGCCCTGCGGCCCACCGGACTGGACGGTGCGGCGAAGCTGGAGATCTTCGCTCAGCTCACCGCATTCGTGGCCGGGCATGTCGCCTACGAGATCGCACAGGCCGAGGCCTCGCGGTCACCCGACCGCGCCGCAGCCGAAGCCCGCTACCTCGCCGCCGTCGCCGCGGACGGCAACCATCCGGAACTCGCCGAAGCTCTCGCCGCCCCCGGACGCCCTCTCACCCCCGAAGCCACCTTCACCCGGTTCCTCAACCGCCTGGTCAACGGCCTCGACACCGACTGACTCCGCACCGCCTTTCACCCTGCTGGGCCTGGTCAGAAAGAGGGGGCCGAGTCCGAAGCCACGACCACCTGATCAGACGACCGGCGGCCGCCCCAGCCAGGCCACCCGCCGCACCGTGCACCACCGCATCGGCCGACGGGACGGGCGCCGCACCGCGGCGGTGCCGTGACGGCCGCGTCAGTCGGCTTGTGCCGGAGCGACGATGCTGGTGACGAATCGCTCCGCCCCCTTGCCCCGAGAGCGGACCAGCAGGCGCAGAGGCTGCGGCAGACGGCGGGGCAGGTCGGCGGGAGCCGTCACCCACCAGCGCATGGACAACGTCTTTCCCGCCCGAAGGGTGGCGGGGCTGACCGGCTGCCGGGGGAGGGCTTTCCAGCCGTCGGGAACGAGCAGCTGGGAGCTGACGACGACGGTGGCTGTTGCGGTGATGGTGGCGGTGACCTTCACGGCTCTGCCCGGCACCACGGGGACGAAGCCATGAGACGGTGTTTTCACGGCGAGGACGAGACGGGGATCCTCTGTGCGCCATGACTGCCAGGCGGTGACCCCCACGGCGCCGCCCGAGGTACGTGTGGCGGTGAGTCTGAGGGCGGTGGTGGTGACAGTCCTGTCCAGCAGGATCCGGTTGAGGGCTCCCGGCCGGGGGGTTCGCGGAATGCGGTGCTGGCCCGGCAGGGGATGCCAGCTGCCGTCCCGGCCGAGGTAGTGGAGTTCGTAGGAGTCGGGGGTGCGGACTCCGCCGCCGTCGTCGTAGAAAGAGATGCGCAGGTCCGACACGGGGGTGGGCACGCCGAAGTCCACGGCGAGCCAGTCGACGGCGTTGGGGCTGCCGTAGTTGGTCCACCGCGACGACGGTGTGTCGAGATGGAGGTTCTGTCCGTCGATGGCCTTGGCCGGACTGTCGAGGGGGAACGTGTACGAGGCACGCGCGAGGGGATAGCCCTTCTGCTCGACGTTGGCCAGGTCGTCGACCTCGCGGGGCAGGCTGTGCCGCCTGGTCCTGCCGATGGTGAGCGTCACCGGCTCCAGACCGGTCTGCCGGTGTATGCGCCGGCCGTCCAGCCAGACACTCAGGCCGGCTCCGTGTCCGTAGTGCCGGCCGCTGCGGTCGAAGAGCACGCTGAGGTTGTGTCCGTGGTAGGGAAGGTTCTCCACGGCGAAGTGGTCCCATTCACGCGGTACCAGCGGTGCAAGGAAAACGGTGTCATCGGGCTGGGAACGGATCCCGAGCAGCCCGGACAGGACCAGGTCGTTGAAGGTGGAGTGGTTGTAGTCCTCGCTGTGCCCGCGGCTGTCGTAGATCCAGCGGTCCTCGTCGGGATGATGCGCCTCGGCAACGTACGGCTTGCCGTCCTTGCGGTGGGTCAGAGCGTAGGCGCGGAGCACAGCGTAGTAGTCGGTACGGTCGACATAGGGCTGGGCGGGATAGTCGATGAGGAGGTTGGCCAGGGCAGTGAGCGTCTGGCTGGTGGCGAACGGCCAGTTCGGACCGTTCCAGCGGCAGCAGCCTTCGAGTGCCTGATACATGAACCACGGGCTGCGCCGCTCGACCGTGGTGGGACCGAAAGGCGCGGAAAAGCCCTCAGGATCGCGCAGCTGGGCCCATGCCGCCGCGTTGCCCGCCGGAGCCATGTGGAAGTACCACGGCAGGAAGCCGATCAGCTCACGGTCGGCGATCTTGCGCCGTTCGGGATTCCTGTCCCGCATGACGTGCTTGTAGAACTGATCCTTCTCGTCCCACAGCCAGCGCTCCTGCTGCACCTGCAGAGCACGGGCACGCTCGTCGTAGCGGGCGGCCTTCGCCTCGTCGCCCCTGTGACCGCGGCGCCGCAGAAGCGCGGCAATCGCCTTGGCGTCGCCGTACTGGTAGGCGTTGAGAGTGGGACGGAACCCCTCACCACCGTGGTACGGATCGTCGCTCTGGTAAGAGCTCGCGGTGTACTCCATCGCGTCCCACACCGGTGTCTGCCAGTAGAGACCGACCTCGGCGTCGAACTGCGGAGCCCACCGCGTCCACTGACGCTCCAGCGCGTCGAGCAGACCCAGGGCGTACTCCCATCTGCCGTCGGTCGACGCCCGGGCCACAACGGCATCCGCGACCCAGAAGGAGTACTGGTGTGCCCAGTCGGTGGTGTTCTTGTTGAGGAAGTCCGTGGCCGGTTTGGGGCCCGAGCCACTGCCGCGCAGCCAGTAGTTGATGTAGTCGTCGAGGTAGCGGTGGTCGCGCAGCCAGCGCGCCTCGCGGATGTGGTGAGCGGCAGCGGCATTGATCCCGCCATACGGCGCGGAGTAGCCGACCGGCCCCAGAAACTCCGAGAAAATCCACCCCTCCCGGGGCCCGGTGTACTTCAGGGCATGCTTGATCACCCGCCACCGGTAGTAGTAGGTGTCCTGGATCTCGGCGTCGGGCAGGTCGACGAAGGGGATGTTCGCCTCGTACCACTCGGCCTCCGGCAGGTCGCCCAGCAGTGACCGGTGGTCCAGGAAGGCCGTTCCGGGACCCACTTCCGGATACAACGGGGACACGACCGGCCGCTCACCGGCCGGGGGCATCTCACTCGGAAGGCTGCCCGGCGCACTCATACGTGCGGCTGTGCCGGGCGGTGCCGCACCGCTCAAGGCGGCCACGCCCAGGGTCGCAGCGCCGCTGTGAAGGAACCGCCGACGATCGAGGGCCATGCGCATACCCCTCCTGCGAGAACAAGTGGACAAGGCGCCCGGGCACTTGACGCACAACGCCCGACAACGTTGTCTCCCAGAAGCTCCCGACTCAGACTGCCACGGCCGGGCCCATGGCTGAAGAGCCTGCGCAACACCGGAAAAGACTGACCTGCACCCAGCCGGTGCCTGCACCGCCGTTCTGCTGCGGCCGGTCAAGACACCCGTCGGTGGCGAGGAGTTGATGGAATTCACGGCCGCGCAGGGTCTGCCGACGGTGCGGAACCGGGGCGCTGCTGCTCGCCGGGAGCAACGGCTGTCTCCGCGCCGTCGGTCACGGAATTACGGTCACCGCCGGCAGCCGCGCCCGGCCGGCAGCATGGGGCGGAAACGTGGCCGCCGTCCAGCGCGGACCCGTTGTTGAGGCAGCAGCCGCCGAAGATCGCGCATACCCCAAGGACGGCAGACCTGCTGTTCACCCCCGATGTCGGCTCTGCCATCACCCTGAGATTCCCCCGGCTCCCCGACTGCTGAGGGACCCAGTGTTCACGCCCCAATCGGCGGACACGCCATCCCATTGGCAGTCCGGCCTCCCGGCCGACCACTAGGGGCACGGTCCGACCTCAGAGGTTACGTGCTTCAGGCGATGAAAGTACCCACCTGCCGGCGGCTGCGGCACTGAGGCTCTGCGGCTCAGCAAGACCCGTTAGGCGATCTCGGCACAGATCAAGTTCTCCTTGTTGTCGACCAGCCAGTAGTAGAAGTAGTGGCCGGGCTCAGACGGGCAGATGTCGCCGCTGAGTGATCTCGGTGCCTTGAAGTACCCGGTGATCTGCAGGATCTGGTTGTAGCCCTGAGGCACGGTGTCGCGGCTGCAGCTCCAGACCACCATCAGATCGGCGCTTACGGAGTCGTTGTCGATCTTCGCCGGGAAGCATTGGCCCTTGCGGTACTGGCGGGTGAGGCAGAGGGTGATGGCCGTGCTCGTGGCGGTGATGTGCGTCCACTCGCCCCGGCCATTCCCCGAAGGGCAGTCCGGGTCGCTCGTACCGGTTTTTTTGGTGGCGGTAACCCGGAGGTAGGCGTCCGCGGAGTCGCAGTGCACCCGCTCGGGGACGGAGGAGGACCACCCGCCGTAACCGTTGCTGTAGGTGTTGAGGCAGTCGCCGGCCCGCACAGCGGCGAAGGCCAGATCCTCGGGTTCGAGCGTGCGGGGCGGCGTCGGGGTGGGGAAATAGGTCGGACTGCTTCTGCCCGAGGACGAGTTGGAAGAGTCAAGGATGGTGGGAAGGACGTGGAAGAGAGCCAGGACGGCCACTACCCAGGCAATTCCCTTCCAGAAATCTGTGCCGTTGCCCCTCCCGGAGGGGGGCGTCGGCGCGGTGAGGCCCGGCTCGGCTGTACCCGTGGTCCTGCCGCCCGCGGAAGCGGCTCCCGAGGCTCGGGACCGGACACCCTGGCCTATGGCAGCGGCCGCGCCCGTGTCGCGTTGACGCTCCTGCTGCGCGCGCCGAGCCTCCTCGCGCTCGGTCGGCTCGGCCTCGCCCCGTTCCTGCTCCTCGTGTTTGCGCCGGCGCTCCCGCTCCGGGATGTGGACATCGCGGGTGTACTGCCGCGTTGGCCCGGGCGGCGGGACCGCCCGTGTCCGCTGGTCGACCGTCGGCGCCTCGGGGGCAGGGCCTCCTTCGGCAAGTGCGTGGCCATGCCGCGCGTACGCCTCGATCAGCTCCGTCCACCGCGGGGGAAGGAAGCGGCTGCCGTCGGCCCGGCTCGGCAATTCGGCCTGCGTCCTGGTGCACTCCCGAAGAACCTCGTCCGTTCCCGGCCGGTCGGCAGGGTCGACGGCCAGACAGGGGCGGACCAGCGGCGCCAGTTCCTTCGGCAGCCCGGTCAGATCCAGTTCGCCGCGCGAGACCCGTGCCAGCAGGGCAAGTGTGTCCTCGCCCTCCGGGTACGGAGGGCGGCCGGTGACCAGGTAGAACACGGTCGCACCCAGCGAGTAGACATCGGATGCGGTGGTGGAGGGCTCGCCGCGCGCCTGCTCGGGAGAGGTGAACGCGATCGTGCCCAGGGTAAGGCTGGTCCGTGTGATGTCGGTGGCGTGCGAGATACCGAAGTCGATCAGGCGCGGGCCGCTGAGCGGGAGGAGGATGTTCTGCGGTTTGAGGTCGCGGTGGACGATGCCCGCACTGTGCAACAGTATCAGCGCCTGTGCGGTCTCCGCGGCTATCCACCGGGCCGTCGACGACGGGATGTGACCGGCTGTCCGCACCAGCTCCGCCAGCGAGGGAGCCGCGATGTAGTCGATGGCCATCCAGGGCAGTTCGGCATCCGGGTCCGCGTCCTGCACTGTGGCCGTGTACGCGCTGTCGATCCGTTTGGCCAGTGTCACCTCGCGCGCGAAGCGCCGCCGGTCGGCGTCGGAGACGACACCTTCCGCCAGCAGCGTCTTGACGGCGACAAGCTGTCCGCCTTCGCCCGACCGGGCCAGGTAGATCCTGCCCATCCCGCCCGAGGCCAGCCTGCCGAAAAGCCGGTAAGGCCCCAACTGCACCGGATCGTCACTGCTCAGCGGATAAATCCTCGGCCCGGCCATCTTTGTCCCCCTCATCATGGCGCCGGCACCACAGTGCCATGCCAGATCCTGGAGCGGGTACCGTGCAGAGACGTTCTTGGGAGGTCAACCAAGCTGGACGTCCGCTGCCTTGAACGGCGCGTGGCCAAAGCGGCACCGCCACACCCCCTCGTCACCGCCGCCCAGGCCTTTCTCGCCCTGAGGCGGCCCAACCCAAAGGTCCACACACCCGCTTGACCCCCTACCAGGTCCTTGATGTCCTCAAGGACTTGCTGAGGCGCTGGGTTGGCACATGCACCATCTGCGGATGATCTCTACCTACCCTGCGAAGCCACCACAGACAGGGCAGATCCTAACGGAGCACTACTAACTGGTTGTTCTCCAGCCGCCCGTGGAGTCGATCAGGTTCGAACGAGGCGCTGATTCGGGTGAGTTGGCCGATGCAGAGGCATGAAGGAAAAAAAAGGGGCCTCCTGGTAGCTCGCGGTTGTCGAGTCCAGCGAGAAGCAAGAAGCCCTGGTATCGCATGGCCATGGTCGCTGAGTCCAGTTGTCCACTCCTGGGTGCGGCTGTCTCGCCCATCGGTTCGGAAACGCGGCCGACCGGCCGCAGCGCCGCCCCTGGTACGCCTCGGACATGAGCGGGCCGAGTGGGCGCGGGTGCGGGATCTGCTCAAGCCGCAAGCGGCCGTGGTGCCGGTCGTCTTCACATCCAGTGGCGAACTGCGCATCGCTACCCTGCTCATTCATTGGTGCGGCCGCCGTCCTGTATGCCTTCGTTGCCCTTCTCCTGCTTGCTCTGATGCTCTGTGGGGCGTGGGCTGGATCACCACACGGGACGCAGCAGCGGGATCGAGTCGCCGACCAGGGTCCGGATGACGGCCGCGAGTTCGGCTCGTGACATCTGCAGGCCGGTTTCGTGGAGCTGCTTGGGCAGCTGCGTTTCCAGTTCGTGCAGGATCCGCCCGGCTACGGGTCAGGTGCTTCAGTACCTTGACGGCCAGCACGACGAGTTTTCGCCGGCCGCCGACGGGGTGCGACCGGCGCTCGAGAAGACCATCCCGAGCAGGAAGGTGAGCTCGGTGCGCTCGAGTGGGTCGTGGCCCCGCCGTGGTTCATCTTGACATACAGGAGGGATGCCATGTGCATCCCCAGTAGGGGCGGACGGCAGACGGCCAAGACGCCCGCCGACTCGATGTTCGGTCTGGCGGGCCCCAGTCAGGGCGGCGCCGAGGTCGACATCTGGCGGGTGGAGCTGGACGCCGACTCGTCCACGCCGTTCACATCATCGACCGCGAACAGGTGGGATGCCGCTGTCGGGCTTGAGGTGGACGGCAGGACCGGGCGGGCCAAGGCGGCCAGGCGGTCATCGTGTCCGTCGGCGCGGTGCGGTAGCTCAAGGCCGTGGGCGGTCCCGCAGAGGCGCTGGTCGCCATGACTGTTGGCGGCAAGGCGGATGATGCCGGGCAGCAAGGACAAGATCCCGCTTCCCTGGGCCAAGTGACTCCATATTTTCGGCAAACAGCCCGACCAGGCCAGCCCCCGACGGGTCTGGTCAGGCTGTTTGCTGCTTCCGGGCTTTGTCCCGCTGCCCGGATGTGAAGGCAAAGCCCCAGACATCAGCTGCAACCCGACAAGGACCGTCATGAACCCCGAAGTGAGCAGTGGGCGCCGCCAGGCGATTCTGACCCTGCTGTCGCGGCGCTGGCCTGAGAAGCTATCCGATGCTGGCGTCGGCTATTCGGTGAGGGACATTCGAGATGCATCGCGACGATCGGTCAGTGAATCTTCCCACCGCGCTGTCGCCGGAGCGGGCCGCTGAAATCAATGGGGTCATCGACCGGATCACATGCTGGGCGCGGGGCCGCGCAGACATCGTCGGTCTGCTTCTGGTGGGATCTTGCGCCCGCAATGCCGCGCGACCGGACTCCGACATCGACGTTGTCCTGCTCACCACGGACGAGTCCCGGTACCTCCTTGAGGATGCCTGGGCTGTGGAACTCGGGCTGGGGCTGACCCGCACCCAGTCATGGGGAGCGATCACAGAACGACGCTATTCCACGGTCTCCGGCCTGGAAGTCGAGCTGGATATCGGCTCCCCGGCTTGGGCAAGGACAGATCCTGTTGATCATGGGACGCGTCGTGTCGTCACCGACGGCGCCCGGGTGTTGCACGATCCAGCGGGTATCCTTGCCGACCTCCTCGCCGCCTGCAGCTGATCGTCGGCTTGCCGGCGAGTCCCTTGGCGCGCTTGTTGGGGTGGTTGCTGAGGTCGATGGGGGTGCGGTGATGGTCGGCGGACTGCACTTGCAGTTGACGGTGCGTGCACTGGAGTGTCTGCTGGACTACGCCGTCAGCCGGGCCCGCACCGACGGCGCGATGCCCTCAGCTGCGTTCTTTATGGGCGTGCAGCGGTGCTGTGCATCCGCTTGGCCGCCCGGAGCACGCGCCGTGATGTCTGGCATGGCTCTGGAGCCGGCACCGCCGGTCGTTGTGGGTCAGTAGTCGAGGCTCGGGTACCAGTCGTCGCGGCCTTGTGGGGGTCAGGAGGTCGATGCCGCGTTCGTCGATGTCGTTGGCCATGCGTGGGTGGGTGGAGTAGAAGTGGTGAACCATGCCGTTACCGTCGTGGACGAAGACGGAGAACGTGGAGTACTGTTCGCCGTCCATGTCCTTGCTGCCCAGGCCGTACTTGAATGTGCTGTCGCCGCTGCTGAGGAGCCGTAGCCGGTGCCAGCCGTGGGTTTGGTGTATGTGTGTTCTCTGCTGCTGTGCCTGGTCTGGTCTTTTGCGGGGCTTCGGGCGGTTGGGTTGGGCTGCCGTCCAGTTTGGTCGTGTTAGCCGATCTGGGTGTTGTCCTGTAGATGGTTTACGGCATGCGGGTTGACCTGCTTGTTTCTTCGTTACCCGGCGGGGGTGGGGTTGTGCATGCGGGTGACGTCATTGGTCGCCCGGTGGACGCTATCGCCCTTGAGCTGGCAGTTCCTTACGATCTTCCAGTTCT
>NZ_BAAAHG010000035.1:0-71206 GCF_039525155.1 Streptomyces thermoalcalitolerans
CCACCGCGGCGCTGGCCGGCTGGCCGGCGGCGACCCGGGCCCCGGCCGCCGCTCCCGAGCCCGACTGGGACGCCATCGCCGCCTGCGAGTCGGGCGGCAACTGGAAGGCGAACACCGGCAACGGGTACTACGGCGGGCTGCAGTTCCGCCAGTCCAGCTGGATCGCCGCCGGCGGGCTGAAGTACGCGCCCCGGGCGGACAAGGCCACGCGGAAGCAGCAGATCGCCGTGGCGAAGCGGCTGGCCGCCCTGCAGGGCATGTCGGCCTGGGGCTGCGCCCGGTCCTCCCGTGCCTGATCCTCCCGTGCCCGGGACCCTCGCCCGGATCGGGCCGGCGGCGGCCGGCGACGCTCAGCAGAGCACGGCGAGCGCGCCGGGCAGGACCCGGGCGGTGACGGGCAGGACGGCCTCGACCTCGCCGTCGGCGCCGTAGGGCACGGGGCGGTCGGCCTCGATGCGGACCTGTCTGCCCCGCAGGACCCGCACCTCCGGGCGGTCGGTGTGCGCGCCGGTCCTCAGCTCGTTCATCAGGGCGAAGAAGAGCCGGCGCGGCGCGTGACGGATCATCACCACGTCGAGCAGGCCGTCGTCGACGCGGGCGCCGGGAGCGATCATGCGTCCGGAGCCGTAGTAGGGCGAGTTGGCGGCCACCACGGTGTAGCCGCGGTGGAGGTGCTCCTCCCCGTCGACGGTGACGCGGTAGCCGGCCGGCCGCCAGGTGGCGACGGCCCGCAGCCCGCCGGCGTAGTAGGAGGCGGCGCCGCGCAGCAGCCTGGAGCGGTTGGCGTACCGGTTGGCGAGCGCGTCGACGCCCGCGTACACACTGCCGAGGACGACGGTGCGCCGGTGGGCGGCCGACTCCACCTCGACGGTGTCGATCCGGCGCGGGGTGCCGTGCAGCAGGATCCCGGCCAGCTCGTCCGGGTCGGAGGGCAGTCCGAGGGCGCGGGCGAAGTCGTTGCCGCGGCCGGCCGGGACGAGTCCGAAGAGGGCGCCGGTGCCGCTGAGGGCCCCGCCGACACTGCCCGCGATGCCGTCGCCGCCCACGGCGAGGACGACACGGCCCCGCTGTCCGGCATGGCGGGCGAGGTCCTGGGCGTGGGCGAGGCTGCGGCTGTACTCGGTCTCCACGTCGGCGCCGGCCTCCCTCAGCACCCTGGCCACCCGCAGCAGCGCCGCGGCCCCGGCGGCTCCGCCCGCGGTGGGGTTGACGACGGCGGTGAACTGGCGCATCGGTGGGCCTCCGGGCGGAACGCGGGTCGGTGGTGGGGCAAGCAGAGGGTCGGCGGGTGTCAGTCGAGGGGCAGCAGGATGCCGGGGTTGAGCAGACCGGCCGGGTCCAGGCGCCGTTTGACGGCGCGCAGGGCCTCGACCCCGAGCGGGCCGGCCTCCCGGACGTACCCCTCGCGGTGGTCGGTGCCCACGCCGTGATGATGGCTGATGGTGCCGCCCGCGGCTCCGATCGCCTCGTTCGCGGCCCGCTTGGCGGGCGCCCAGTGGGCCACCGGGTCCTCGCCCTGGGCGCTGACCACGGTGAAGTACAGCGAGGCGCCGTTCTCGTAGACGTGCGAGATGTGGCACATCACCAGGGGCGGGGTGCCGGCCGCGGTGAGCGCGGTGGTGAGCGCCTCGCGGACGGCGGCGTACAGCCCGGGCAGACGGGACCAGAAGGCGGCGGTCTCCAGGGTCTCGACGAACGCGCCCGCGTCCAGCAGGGCGTCGCGCAGATAGGGCGCCGCGTAGCGGCCGTGGGCCCAGCGCTCGCCGGGCTCCTCGCCCAGGAAGGTGCCGCCGCACGCGCGCAGGACGTCCGCGGCGCGTTGTCTGCGGTGGGCGGTGTCCTCTTCGGCGCCCTCGTAGCCGACGATCGCCAGACAGCCGGTGTCCCGCCGGCTGCCGGGGGAGCCGATGGCGTCGGGCTGGGCGAGGCCGACCAGTGTCTCGGTCTCGTCGGACAGGCGCAGGACGGTCGGCCGCGGCCCGTCCTGGGCGAGCTTGCGCAGGGCGGTGGCGCCCTCCTCGAAGGAGGCGAAGCGCCAGCCCTCGTACAGGCGGGTCTGCGGCAGCGGGCGCAGCCGCACGGTCAGCGAGGTGATGACGCCGAAGGCCCCCTCGGAGCCGAGGACGAGCTGGCGCAGGTCCGGACCGGCCGCCGAGCGCGGGGCACGTCCGGCCTCGAGGGTGCCCTCGGGGGTGGCGAGGGTGAGGCCGAGCACCATCTCGTCGAAGCGGCCGTAGCCGGCGGAGGCCTGTCCGCTGGAGCGGGCGGCGGCGAATCCGCCGAGGGTGGCCCATTCGTAGGACTGGGGGAAGTGGCCGAGGGTGAAGCCGTGTTCGGCCAGCAGTGCCTCGGCCCGCGGGGCGCGCAGCCCGGGTTGCAGGGTGGCGGTGCGGGAGACCGGGTCGAGGGCGAGCAGCCGGTTCATGCGGCGCAGGTCCAGGGCGACGAAGGGGCGCCGCCGCTCGGGGGCGAGACCGCCGACGACGGAGGTGCCGCCGCCGAACGGGACGACGGCCAGGCCGTGCGCGGCGCAGGCGCGCAGGACGGCGAGCACCTCGTCGTGGTCCGCGGGAAGGACCACGGCCGCCGGGACGTCGGTGACGTCGCCGCGGCGGATCCGCAGCAGGTCGGGGGTGGACTTGCCGCGGGTGCGGCGGACGCGGGACTCGGGGTCGGTGCGGACGTGCTCGTCGCCGCCGACGGCCTCGCGCAGGGCGCGGCGGGCGGCGTCGGTCAGCGGTGAGGCGGGCACGGGAAGGGCGTCCAGGGCGACCGGTGCGGTGGCGCGGGGCCTGATGCCGAGCAGGTCGCGCAGCAGCCCGGTCACCGTGTCGGGCAGCGGTGTGGTCCTGGCCGGGTCGCCCCAGCCGTTCCACAGCATGTCCGGCACATCCGGCATGTTCATGAGCGTCGTTCCTCACCGGTCGTGGTCGAAGAGTGCCGCGGCGTCACGCCGTGGCGTTACACTGTGACACATGACGCCTATTCGTCACAATGGTGCGGCGGACCCGGTCCGCCCGGCCCCCGCGGCCCGCTCGGACGGCGACGCCGTGCTCGACGCCGTGCGCGACTGCGTCCTGGCGGTCGGGGTCCGCCGTACGACCCTGACCGACGTGGCCCGGCGGGCGGGCGTGTCCCGGATGACGCTGTACCGGCGCTGGCCCGATGTGCGCTCCCTGGTCGGCGATCTGATGACCCGGGAGTGGACCGAGGCGGCCGACCGGGCGATGCCCGAGCCCCGGCCCGGGACGGACACCCGGACGCGGCTGGTCGAGGGACTGGTGGCCGGGGTGAGGGAGTTCCGCGCCCACCCGCTCTTCCGCAAGATCGTCGACGTGGACCCCGAGCTGCTGCTCCCCTATGTGCTGGACCGGCGCGGAGCCAGCCAGGAGGCCCTGCTCGAACGGCTCGCCGGCCTTCTGCGCGAGGGGCACGCCGACGGATCGGTGCGCACGGGGCACGCCGGACGGCAGGCCCGGTCCCTGCTGCTGGTCGTCCAGTCCTTCGCCCTGTCGCTGCGCACGATGACCGACGAGGAGGACCCCGAGCTGAACGGCGAGGCGCTCCTCGCGGAACTGCGGACCCTCCTGGAGAGGACCCTGACGCCATGAGCTCCGGCAGCATCCCCGCCGCCGGGGGCGGCCGCACGCCCCCGGGCACCTCCCTCACCGCCGGGCGCCGGGCGCGCGAACTGGCCCGGACCGTCGGCGGCGAGACCGTGGACGTCCTGGTGGTCGGTCTCGGCGCGACCGGCGCCGGGGCCGCGCTGGACGCCGCGGCGCGGGGACTGAGCGTCGCCGCGATCGACGCCCACGACCTGGCCTTCGGCACCTCCCGGTGGAGCTCCAAGCTGGTCCACGGCGGGCTGCGCTATCTCGCGTCCGCGCAGTTCGGCGTCGCGCACGAGAGCGCGGTCGAACGCGGGGTGCTGATGGAGCGCACCGCTCCCCATCTGGTCGGCGCGCAGCCGTTCGTCCTGCCCCTCACCCCGCTGGTCCCGCGCCGTCAGGCCGCCCTGGCCCGGGCCGGTTTCCGTGCGGGCGACGGGCTGCGGCTGGCGGCGGGCACCGCCCGCGCCACACTGCCGGCGCCGCGCGGGCTCTCCGCGGTGGAGACCCGCCATCTCGCGCCCGCCGTGCGCCGCCCGGGTCTGCGCGGCGGTCTGCTGTCCTGGGACGGCCGGCTCACCGACGACGCCCGCCTGGTCACCGCGATCGCCCGTACGGCGGCGGGCCGCGGCGCGCGGATCCTGACCCGGGTGCGGGCCCTGGAACTGACCGGCTCAGGCGCCCGGGTGCGGGACGAACTGACCGGCGAGGAGGGCGAGATCAGGGCCCGTGCCGTGATCAACGCCGCCGGGGTGTGGGCGGGCGGCCTGGTGGACGGCATCCGGGTACGGCCCTCGCGCGGCACCCATCTCGTGCTGCGCGAGGGCCTGCTCGGTCCGCTGCCGGCCGGGCTGCACATCCCGGTGCCCGGGGAGACCAACCGCTTCGTGCTGGTGCTGCCGCAGGACGACGGCCGGGTCTACGTCGGGCTCACCGACGAACCCGTCGAGGGCGACGTCCCGGACGTGCCCGAGGTCCCCGAGTCCGACATCGGCTTCCTGCTCGACGTGCTGGCCTCCGCCCTGGAGGTCCCCGTCCGCCGCGAGGACGTGGCCGGCGCGTTCGCGGGCCTGCGTCCGCTGCTGGACACCGCCCCGGCGGCCGGGTCCGGCGCGGCACCGCGGACCGCGGACCTCTCCCGCAGGCATGCGGTGCTGACCTCCGCGGACGGCATGATCACCGTGGTCGGCGGCAAGCTGACCACCTACCGCCGGATGGCCGAGGACGCGGTCGACGCCGCCGTCGCCGTGCGCCGCCTGGCCGCGGGCCCCTCCCCCACGGCCGCCCTGCCGCTCGTCGGCGCCGCCTCGCCCCGGCTGCTGGCCGCTCTCCCGGCACCGCGCCGTCTGATCCGCCGCTACGGCACCGAGGCCCCGGCCGTCCACGCCCTGGGCGACCGGGACCCGCGGCTGCGCGAACCCGTCCTGGACGGCCACCCCGTCACCCGCGCCGAACTCGTCTGGGCCCTGCGCCACGAGGGCGCTCTCGACGCATCCGACCTCCTGGACCGCCGCACCCGCATCGGTCTGATCCCCTCGGACCGCGCAGCGGCCCTGCCGGTGGTGCAGGAGGCGGTGGGCGAGGTGCTGGGGGCACGGTGACCTCCCGCGGCCCGTCCCCCGTGCGCGACCGGCGCCGGCCGTCCCGCCGGCTCAGGCCGCCAGGGCCGAGCCCCCGGCGAGGCGGGTGAGGAGTTCGGCGCGGTGGAGGCCGGCCACCGGGGACACCAGGTCGGGGTGGCGCAGGAGGGCCGCCGCGCGGCGGTCGCTGTCGTCGGGGTCGAGCAGCCGGCGGAACTCGACCGGCACGGCCGAGGACGCGGCGAACTCGTCCACCGCGCGGCCGGCCAGGCCGGGGTCGGTGAGCAGGCAGGCGGCCCAGCTCGCGACGACCTCGTCGACCCAGGTGCGCCAGGCGTGGGCGTCCGGGCCGTCGGTCCCGGCGCCGTCCGCGCCGGTGATCCAGTCCAGGCGGGCGGAGCCTCCGGGGCCGGCCATCGTGACCAGTGCGGCGTCCATGGGCGTCGGGTAGCGCAGCCAGGCCGCGACCGTGACCGCCTGGCGTGCCTGCACCTCGCAGAGGGCGGCGGCGAGCGTACCGCCGGACGCGGGGTACGCGCTGGTCAGCCAGTGGGTGGTGGCGGCGATGAGCGGGGAGAGGTCTTCGTGCACTTCCGGACCGTTCACGCTGTTCACGGACAAAAAGGACGCGTAGAACGGTAGCTTCCGCCCCTCGGGAAGAAATATGACGCAGGTCCCCTTCGAGGTGTGGCCTCCACCACGTCCGTCAGGGGCGCGGCGCCGAAGGCGGCCCGTGCCCGCGGGGAGCGGTGCCGGCCGGGCCGGCAGGGCGGGCCTGGTGGGTCTCGCCCTCCCGCGACGGCCGTCCCCGACCGCTCCCCCACCTCCCGGAGCGGGGCGCTCGGAGTGTGCGCGCTGCGCTCCGTTACAGTGACGCGCCGACAAAAACGGGAGAGGGGAGATGTGGTGGGGACCAGGGCGGGGACGGCGTGGCGGGTCACGGCGGCCGTGGTGGCGCTGCTGGGCGGGATGCTGACGGCGTGTTCGGGGCCGTCGGAGTCGGCGGACGACACGGCTCCGGCCGCCGGCGCGTCCGCCACGGCGACGGGTGAGGCAACAGGTGGGGCGACGGGTGAGGCGACGAGCGGGGCGACCGCCGCCCGCAGCGGGGGCTCCGTCGGCGCCCGCGGTTCGGCCTGCGTCCTTCCCGTCACCTTCGACATCGCCGCGGACTGGAAGGCCAAGGCCGTGGACCGGCCGGCCGGTGACTCCTCCGCCACCGCGGAGATCACCGACGCGCTTCTGCGCCAGGGTCCGGTGACCGCCGCGTGCGAGATCGACGCCAAGCCCGCCGGGCACATCGGCTTCCTGCGCGTGTGGACCGGTGACCCGGACGCGGGTGACGCGCGTACGGTGCTGCGGGCCTTCGTGGCCGCCGAGGGCTCCGTGAGCAAGGAGACGTACCGCCCGTTCCGTGCGGGCGGGCTCGAGGGCGTCGAGGTCGAGTACGTCCGCACCGGCGAGCTCCTGGACGAGCCGAAGCAGGAACACGCCCTGGCCGTCAGCACCCCCAAGGGCCCGGTCGTCCTGCACCTGGGCGGCCTGGACACCGAGGAGCACCGGCAGATGCTCCCCGCCTACGAACTCGCCAAGAGGACCCTGCGGACCACCTGATCACCCGATCACCCCATCGCCTGATCACCTGACCATCCGGCCACCTGGCTGTCCGACGGTCCGATCACCCAGTCAGCCGACCGTCCGACCATCCAACCGTCCGATCACCTGACCGTCCGGTCGGCTGTCCGGCCGTCCGGCCCTCGGGGAGCGCCCCCGGTGCCGGCGGCCCGATGCGGTGCCGTTGGCTCAATGCGGTGCCGGCGGTGCGCGGTGCCCCTCGTACCCTGGGGGCCGTGCACATCTGTTTCGTCTGCAGCGGGAACATCTGCCGATCGCCGTCCGCCGCCCTGGTGTTCGCCGAGCATCTGCGCCGGGCCGGGCTGGAGGACGCGGTGCGGGTCAGCAGTGCGGGGATCGGCCCCTGGCATGTCGGGGAACCCATCGACGAGCGGTCCGGTGAGGCGCTGGCGCGGCGCGGCTATCCGGTCGAGCACGTGGCCGCGCAGATCGGGGCCGAGCATCTGGACGCCGATCTGTTCCTGGCCATGGACGGCGGCCACGACAAGGCGCTGCGGCGGCTCGTCGACGACCCCTCCCGGGTGCGGCTGCTGCGCTCCTTCGACCCGGAGGCGACCGGCGACCTCGATGTGCCCGACCCGTACTACGGCGGTCCGGAGGGGTTCGAAGAGGTGCTGGACATGATCGAGGCCGCGACGCCCGGTCTGCTCGCCTGGGTGCGCGAGCGTCTTGCCGCATGACCGGCCGGCCACCGGCCGGTGCCGGCGAGGACGACCCGGGTGCCGCGGCCGCCCGGCTGACCGGGCGTCGGGTGACCGGACGGCGCCCGCTGTCCGGGGCCGTCGCCGAGGTGACCCTCGACGACGGCCGGGTGGTCGTGGTCAAGCGCGGTGACGGTCCGGAGGCGACACGCGCCGAGGCCGCGGGGCTGCGCTGGCTCGCCGAGGCGGACGCGGTGCGGGTTCCCGCGGTGCACGGCCACGACCGGCACTGGCTGGTCACCGACCGGGTGCCGCGGGGCCGGCCGAGCCCGCGGGCGGCGGTCCGGTTCGGCCGTGATCTGGCCGCCCTGCACGCCGCCGGGGCGCCCGCGTTCGGCGCGCCGCCGCCCGGCGGCCCCCGGGAGGCGTACATCGGGCTCGCGCCGATGCGCAACGTCCCCGGCACCGACTGGCCGCAGTGGTACGCCGAGCACCGGGTGCTGCCCTATCTGCGCCGCGCGGTCGACGACGGCACCCTGCTGCCCGCCGAGGCGGCCGTGATCGAACGCGCCCTGGAGCGGCTGCCCGAGTGCGCCGGCCCCGCCGAACCGCCCGCGCGGCTCCACGGGGACCTGTGGAACGGCAATGTGCTGTGGGGCGCCGACGGCGAGGTCCGGCTGATCGACCCGGCCGCGCACGGCGGGCACCGGGAGACGGACCTGGCGATGCTCCACCTGTTCGGCTGCCCGCACCTGGACCGCGTGCTGGAGGGCTACCAGGAGGTCGCGCCGCTCGCCGACGGCTGGAGCGACCGCATCGGGCTGCACCAGCTCTTCCCGCTGCTGGTGCACACGGTGCTGTTCGGACGCGGATACGCCGCACAGGCGGTCGCGGCGGCCCGCGGTGCCGGCGGGTGACCCCGCGCGCACCGTCGTCCTCCACCAGCGGGCGAGGGTGTCCGGGGCCGTGCGCGCAACCCCGCTCGTCGCCGGAACGCGGCACCGCGCCGGGAGCGCCCTCGTGCACGATCGGGGCCTCCCCGCCGCCGTCCTCTCGCCCCGGCGGGTGCGGGAGTGTAGACAGGGCACATGGCCCGACTCCCGGGCCGCACCGGTCCCCGGTCGGCCCACCGCTTCGGCGACCGGCGCCCTCGGCCCGCGCCCGGTCCCGGCCGACGAGCACGCGAGCAGGGCGGGCGGTGGCGGCCGGCAGGGGACAGAGCGGCGCTGGGCGGGCGCAGTGTGGCCGGGCAGATGTTCCTGCTGCAGGTCGTCATCGTGCTGCTGCTGGTCGTGGCCGCAGTGGTGGCGCTGGTGCTGCAGGTGCGGCACGACAACGTCCAGGAGGCCCGCACCCGCTCCCTCGCCGTCGCCGGGGCGTTCGCCGACGCGCCGGGCACCCGTGAGGCGCTCGCCGCGCCCGACCCCACGGCGGTCCTGCAGCCGCGGGCCGAGGCCGCCCGCAAGGAGACGGGCGTCGACTTCGTCGTCGTGATGGACACCCGGGGGATCCGCTACACCCACCCCGAGCCGGACCGCATCGGCACAAAGTTCGTCGGCACCCTCCGGCCCGCGCTGAACGGCGGCACCGTCGTCGAGGAGGCCGACGGCACCATCGGCCCGCTGGTGCAGGCCGTCGTCCCGGTCGAGGCACCGGACGGAAAAGTGATGGGTCTGGTGTCGGCCGGCATCACCATCGAGAGCGTGGGCGGTCTCGCGGACCGGCAGCTGCCGGTCGTGCTGGGCGCCGCAGCCGTGGGGCTCGCCCTCGCCACGGCGGGAACGGCGCTGGTCAGCAGGCGGCTGCTGCGCCAGACCCATGGGCTGGGCCCGGGCGAGATGACCCGGATGTACGAGCACCACGACGCGGTGCTGCACTCCGTCCGTGAAGGCGTGCTCATCGTCGACGCCGGCGGACGGCTGCTGCTCGCCAACGACGAGGCGCGCCGTCTGCTCGGTCTGCCCGAGGACGCCGAGCAGCACCCTGTGCTCGACCTCGGGCTCGATCCCGGCACCGCCGGCCTGCTGGCCTCCGGCCGGACCGCCACCGACGAGGTGCACCTGGTCGGCGACCGGCTGCTGGCGATCAACCAGCGGCCCACGCACCTGGACGGCGGCCCGTCGGGCAGCGTGGCCACCCTGCGCGACTCCACGGAGCTGCGCGCTCTGTCCGGCCGGGCGGAGGAGGCCCGGAAACATCTCAGTCTGCTCCACGACGCCGGAGTGAGTGTCGGCACGACGCTGGACGTGACCCGGACCGCCGAGGAACTCGTCGAGGTGGTCGTTCCCCGCTTCGCGGACTGTGCCACCGTCGACCTGTACGACGCCGTGCCGGCCGGCGAGGACCCGGAGCCGGGGTCCGTGCTGCGACGGACGGCGTACGGCGGAGTCCGCGAGGACGCCCCGCTGCATCCGGTCGACGGGCGGATCCGCTTCGCGCCCTCCTCGCCGCAGGCGCACAGTCTCCGAACCCGCCGGCCGGTCCTCGAACCCCGCCTGGAGGCCGCTTTGGACCGGCGCGCCCAAAACCCCGGCAGCACCGAGCAGGTGCTGGAGGCCGGTCCCCACTCGCTGATCGCCGTGCCGGTACGGGCGGGCAATCTGCTGCTGGGCCTGGTCAGCTTCTGGCGGTCGCCCGGGAAGGAGCCCTTCGACGCCGACGAGCTCGCCCTGGCCGAGGAGCTGGTGGCGCGGGCCGCGGTCTCCATCGACAACGCCCGCCGCTACACCCGCGAGCACGGGCTGGCGGTCGCCCTGCAGCGCAGCCTGCTGCCGCGCAGTCTGCCCGAGCAGGACGCCCTGGAGATCGCCTACCGTTATCTGCCCGCGCAGGCGGGCGTGGGCGGGGACTGGTTCGACGTCCTGCCGCTGTCCGGGGCGCGGGTCGCGCTCGTCGTCGGGGACGTGGTCGGACACGGGCTGTACGCCGCGGCCACGATGGGACGGCTGCGGACCGCGGTCAGCAACTTCTCCGCCCTGGACCTGCCGCCCGAGGAACTGCTGGGGCTGCTGGACGAGCTGGTCGCCCGCATCGACCAGGACGAGAGGGCGGACGGCGCCGACGCCCCCGTGACCGGCGCGAGCTGTCTGTACGCGATCTACGATCCGGTCTCCCGGCGCTGTGCCGTGGCCCGCGCCGGTCATCCGCCTCCCGCGGTGATCGCACCGGACGGCGGTGTGACCTTCCCCGAGGTGCCCGCCGGCCCTCCGCTCGGGCTGGGCGGACTGCCGTTCGAGACGGCCGAGCTGGAACTCGCGGAGGGCAGCCGGCTGGTGCTGTACACCGACGGGCTGGTGGAGAGCCGGGAGCAGGACATCGACACCGGTCTCGAGGCGCTGCGCACCGCGCTGTCCTCGGCCGGCGCGTCGCCCGAGGAGACGTGCCGGGCCGTGCTGGAAGCCCGGAGGCCGTTCCGGCCGGGCGACGACATCGCGCTGCTCGTCGCCCGCACCCGGGCCCTGGGTCCCGACCGGGTCGCCGAGTGGGACGTGCCGGGCGATCCGGCGGCCGTCGCGGACGTGCGCGCCGCGCTGGGCCGGCAGCTGGACCGGTGGGGGCTTCAGGAGCTGGCGTTCACCACCGAGCTGATCCTCAGCGAGCTGGTCACCAACGCGATCCGCCACGGCGCCGAGCCCATCCGGGTACGGGTGCTGCGCGACCGCGCCCTGATCTGCGAGGTCTTCGACAGCAGCAGCACCTCGCCGCATCTGCGCCACGCCGCCAGTACGGACGAGGGCGGCCGCGGGCTGTTCCTCGTCGCCGGGATGAGCGAGCGGTGGGGCACCCGCTCCCTGCCTCCGGGCAAGGTCATCTGGGCCGAGCAGCCCCTCCCGGCACCGGCCGGCGACCGCACCGGCTGAGGCACGGCACACCGGCCCGCTTTCCCCTCCCCCGTCCTCGGCGGGTCCGGGCCGGTCGGGCGGGCTTCTCGGCCTTCGCCGCCGGTGCGCGCCGGGCGCCTTCCCGCGCCCCGGCGGCGCACGGTGTCGGGCGCACGGTGCCGACAGTGTCAGCCGAGCGCCCGGTCGAGGTTGTAGGCGGCGCTGATCAGCGACAGATGGGTGAACGCCTGCGGGAAGTTGCCCTGCTGCTCGCCGGTGGGGCCGATCTCCTCGGCGTACAGGCCGAGGTGGTTGGCGTAGGTGAGCATCTTCTCGAAGGCGAGGCGGGCCTCGTCGAGGCGGCCGGCCCGGGTGAGGGCCTCCACGTACCAGAACGAGCAGATGGAGAACGTGCCCTCGTCACCGCGCAGCCCGTCGGGGCTGGCCTGCGGGTCGTAGCGGTAGACGAGCGAGTCGGAGACCAGGTCCTCGGTCAGCGCGTCCAGGGTGGACAGCCACTTGGGGTCGGTGGGCGCGATGAACTTCGCCAGCGGCATCATCAGGACGGCGGCGTCGAGCACGTCCCCGTTCTCGCACTGCACGAAGGCCTGCCGCCTCTCGGACCAGCCTCGGTTCATGATGCGGCGGTAGATGGCGTCCCGGCTCTCCCGCCAGCGCACCAGGTCGGCGGGCAGACCACGGTGGGTGGCCAGCCGGATGGCGCGTTCGACGGCCACCCAGCACATCAGGCGGGAGTACAGGAAGTTCCTCCTGCCGCCCCGGGTCTCCCACACGCCCTCGTCGGGCTGGTCCCAGTTCTCGCAGACCCACTCCACCAGTGCGGACACGTCGTCCCACTGGCCGCTGGAGATCGGCTGGGCCCACTTGTCGTAGAGGTAGACGGAGTCGATCAGGGCGCCGTAGATGTCGAGCTGGAGCTGGTCGGCGGCGGCGTTGCCGACCCGTACGGGGGCGGAGCCGAAGTGTCCCTCCAGGTGCGAGAGCTCCCGCTCGGGCAGGTCGGTGCGGCCGTCGATGCCGTACATGACCTGCAACGGGCCGGTGCCCTTGCCGTCGCCGGGGCTGATGTGCCGGGTCAGGAACCGCATGAACGCCTCGGCCTCACCGGCGAAGCCGAGCCGCAGCAGCGCGTAGACGGCGAACGCGGCGTCGCGCACCCAGACGTAGCGGTAGTCCCAGTTGCGCTCGCCGCCGATCCGCTCCGGCAGGCTGGTGGTGGGCGCGGCGACGATGGCGCCGGTCGGGGCGTAGGTGAGCAGCTTCAGGGTGAGGGCGGAGCGGTGGACCATCTCCCGCCAGCGGCCGCGGTAGCGGGACTGGGCGAGCCAGCGGCGCCAGTAGGCGACCGTCGCGGCGAACTGCTCCTCGGCCTCGGCATGGGCGCACCGCCGCGGGGCCACGGCGCCGCCGACCTGGTCCAGGGCGAAGACGGCCGACTCGCCCTCGGCGAGCTTGAACTCCGCCCGCAGGTCGGACCCGTCGGCCTCCAGGGGCACGGTGGCCGTCAGGGAGAGGGCGAGCCCGGCGGACTCGAACAGGGCGGTGCGGCCCTCCAGGCGGAGGTTGTGGGGGTCGGCGCCGTAGTTGAAGCGGGGCGCCACCCGGGCCCGGAACGGCAGGGTGCCGCGGACGCACAGCACCCGGCGGATGAGCCGGTGCCGTTCGGCCTCGACGGGTTCCTGGTGGTCCGCGGTCACCGGCATGAAGTCCTGCACCTCGCCGACGCCGTCCTCGGTGAAGAACCGGGTGATCAGCACATTGGTGTCGGGGAAGTAGAACTGCTTGGTGCGGGCCGACTCGACCGCGGCGAGTTCGAAGCAGCCGCCGCGCTCGGCGTCCAGGACGGAGGCGAAGACGCTCGGGGCGTCGAAGGAGGGGCAGCAGTACCAGTCGATCGTGCCGTCGGTGCCGACGAGGGCGACGGTGCGCAGATCGCCGATCAGACCGTGGTCGGCGATCGGCACACAGCAGGGGGCGCCCTGCCCGGGCTGCCGGTTTCGGGTGTCGGCCATCGCGGCGCCTCCCTTCCCGCTCTTCCAGCTTAGGAGTGAGCGCGGGAATGGCGGATTGGTGCGGGTGGGGTTCCCCGGTGCGGGTGGGAACGGCAGATCTCCGGTGCGGGGCGGGTGCCTCTGCCGTGTGGTGGGTTCCTTCCGGATGCAGGGTTCGGCCCGGCGGGCAATCGTAGGAGAAGGTCCCGCGTCCCGCAGCGCGGAAGCCACCGTCCGGCGGATCCGAGCGGGGACCCCGTCGGCTCCAAGGAGGACACATGTCGACGTCACAGCCCGATGCATCTCGCACGCCGGGGGATCGTTGCACCCCCGACCGCCTCCTGCACGCCCGTACCGGCACCGAGGTCTCCCCCGAGGACGTGGTGCTGGCCGCGGGGCGTGACCTCACCCCACGCAACCTGGAGTGGGCCAAGCGCAAGCTCGAAGCGGAGGGTCCGGCCGCCCTGGACAAGCTGCTGCCTTGAGAACCGGGGTGCCGTTCGGACCGGGCCGGCTCCCGTGGGAGCGATGTCCTGCCACCGGGCCGAACGGGGTCCGCACGGCGCCCCGGGTCGTCGTGCCCGAGCCCGTGCGCGCGGCGTGCGGGCCTCGGGCCGAAGGAGGCCGGATCCCCGGGGTTCCGGCCTCCTCTCCATCGGGTTCTCCATCGGGCCGGCTGCGGCGGACGACCGGTTCAGGGGGTGTTCCCGGGGCCGTTCAGGGCAGCGTGTCGTCGTCGACGACGTGGACGGCGGCCTCCTCCGCGGTGGCGGCTCCCGCGTCGATGCCCCGGTCGGTGGCGATCTCCTCCCCGGTGGTGTCGGGGTGGGCGCCCTCGTCGGGGGCGACGAGGCGGCCGGCGCGGTCCGTGCCCGCCTCGGGGTCGGCCGGTTCGCCCTCGCCGCCGGGCAGGTCGCCCACGGCGCCGCCCTGCGACTCGCCCGCATCGGGCTGTTCCTGGGCCAGCCGCTGGTCGAGGCTCTCGCCCTCGTGCTGTTCGGCGGCCGTCGTGCCGTACTTGGTGACGCCCAGCGGTTTCTCCGGCGGGGAATAGCCCTCGTCGAGGATGTCGTCGTAGGTCCGCTCGTCCACCGCGTTCTGCAGGTCCAGTGGCGCGGCGTCCTCCTGTTCCTCGTTGCCTCCGGTGGGCTGGTGGACGTCGTCGGCCATGGGGTCGGTGCTCACGGGGTCCTCCTCGCGGCGGCTGGAGCGGTCGGCGTGCCGTGATCCGCGTTTCCCGTGAGCCCCGGTCCAATCCCCGTGCGGCCTTCCTCATGGCCGGTGCCGTGGTCCTCGTGGCCGCCGCCGGGCCGGCCGAGGGGGACGCGCCGGGCGTCCGAAAGCGCCACCGGGGTGCCCGTTTGCTGGTGTCATGAGCGTCATGAGTGTCATGAAGCCGGCTCGGCACAGGAACGTCGTCGTCCTCGCGGGCGGCATCGGACTCGGCGCGTGGGCGGCGTTCGCCGTGCTCTGCCTGGTCGTCGACGGCCGCGGCACACCCCTGCCCGTGGACGACGCCCTGCTGTCCTGGTCCCTCGGCCATCGCCCGGAGGTGGCGGTGGCCGTGGCCCGCGGACTGACCGCGACCGGTACGGATGCCTTCCCGTATCTGCTCGTCGTGCTGGCCGGCCTCGTCGTCGGCCGTACGGCCCGGCAGCGTATGGCCGCGGCGGCCCTGGGTCTGGTCTGTCTGGTGGCGGGACAGGCCGCGCGTCACGGTGTGCTCGAGCTGGTCGCCCGTTCGCGCCCGCCCCGGCAGGAGTGGCTGACCCACGCCTCGAACTGGTCGTTCCCGTCCGGGCACGCCACCACCTCCGCGCTCGTCGCCGGACTGGTGATCCTGGCGATGGTCGTGCGCGCCCCGCACGGTCGTACGGCGATCTGTCTCGTCGTCGGCTGCTGGGGCGCGCTGGTGGGGCTGACCCGGGTGTATCTCGGGGTGCACTGGTTCACCGATGTGGTCGGCGGCTGGCTGTTCGCCGTCGGCTGGCTCGGCGTGTGCCTGGGTGCGGCGGCCCGGTGGCTGCCCGTCCGTCTCGTGGCCGGCCCGGGACCAAAGCGGCCGGACGACCGGGAGGCGGTGGCCGGGAAGGAGAGCGCCGGCCGCCCGCGGGAGGACTCCCACGGGTCCGGCGGGAGTCGCCGGGAAGGCGCCCGTGGTGCCCGGCACGGCGGGCGGCGCGCAGAGGCCCGGCCCCCGGAAGCACACCGTGCGGAGGCACAGCGCACGGAGGACGCGGAAGCCCGGCCCACCCAGGCACCGTGAGCACGCGTCATGAGTACGCACCGTGGGCACGGCGGCGGGCGGCACGGCCTCACGGACCGGCGTCGCCCTGTGCCCGGGGGCCGAGGTACAGGCGCAGGTCGCCCGACCGGTGGGAGGGCCAGGTGCGGGCGTAGGCGGGCGGGGCGCCGTCAAGGGGGGTGAGGGTGGCGACCGGCAGCCGCCGGGCGGTCCGTTCGATGTCCGCCCGGGTGGTGTTGGCGTTGGGCCCGTCGGTCGCGGCGGAGCCGCAGCCGGTGTAGAAGGCGATGGGGATGGCCTCCTCGCCGGTGAGCAGACAGGGCGGGCGCACCCCGAGGCGGTGCAGGTCGGCGGCGATGCCGGCCCAGACCCGGCGGTCGGCGGTGGTGCGCTGGACGGTGTGGGTGAGGACGGCGTACTGCACGACCAGATGCCCGGCGAGGCCGAGGGCGACCAGGGACAGGGCCAGGGGGCGCCACTGGCCGTCGGGTTTCCTGACGAGGTGGACGAGGGCGTCGGCGACCGGGATCGCGAGCAGGGCGTAGGCGGGCAGCAGGAAGCGCGGGGCCGCGTATCCGATCAGGAACAGGTACGGGAAGGCGGCCGTGGCGGCGCAGGCCAGGGCCACCAGGGTGGGCAGGGCCCGCCGGGCGCGCAGGGCCACGGCGAGGCCCAGCACGGCGAGCAGCGGCAGGACGTACCACCAGGCGGTGACCGCCGGGTGGGGCATCGCCCCGGTGCAGGGGCGGCACAGGGTGCGTCCGCCCAGGCTGCGCAACTGGTCGGCCACGGCGAAGTGCCAGCCCAGGCCGCCCTGGATGGCCGAGCCGTCGGACAGCCGCCGCAGCAGACCGCCGTAACCGGTGTGGGCCTCGATCACCCAGGGGGCGGAGCCGGCCGCCACTCCGGCGAGCAGGGCGGCGAGCGGCCTCCCGTGGCGTCCGAGCGCGGCGAGCACGAGCAGCGGCAGGACGACCCAGACCGCGTCCATGGGGCGCATCAGCGCCATGAAGGCGGCGGCGCCGGCCAGGCCTCCCAGTGCCGCGCGGTCGCGCCGGTCGTGCCGTACGCGCAGAAAACAGCCCGCGCAGGCCAGGGCGCCGATGGCGACCCAGTAGTTGGGCATGGCCTGCGGGCCGTAGAACAGCGTCACCCACAGGGTGGCGAACAGGGCGCCGGCGAGGGCCAGGACGCGCGGCGGGAAGGCGTGCCGCCACACGCGCAGCGCCAGGTACAGGGCGAGACCGGAGAGCACCGCGAGGTAGACGCGCAGCAGCGCGGTGGACGAGGACCAGGAGGCGACCGGTGCGACGAGCCAGGAGATGCCGCGGGCGCGCGGGGCGCTGAAGAAGGCGGCCGGTGCGTGCGGGCTGACCTGGCTGACGTAGACGGTCTCGTCCCAGCCGAGGCCCATGCCGGGGCGGACCAGGAGGAGTTGGGCGAGGGTGAAGGCGGCGGCCACCGCCGCGAGAAGGGCCTCGCCGTGCTCCCGGCCACCGCGGCGGGAGCCGGACGGTGGTCCGGATCGCCGTGTCCCGGCGAGTACGGCGTGCGCACTGTCGGCCATCTCCACCCCTCACCCCTGTACGCACCGGAATGGTCCGGGAGACGACCGGGGAACGCCCTGGAGGCATCCACGGAACGTCCAGGAACTCCAGGAGACGTCCAGGAGACATCGAGAGAACTACCAGCAGGAAGCAGGAATAAAACAGCGGAAACAGGAACAAGCTACCCCGTGTTGGGCTTGTGTGCCGGGCGGAATGCCTCCGGACGCCCGACTCCCTACACGCTGTAAGGTTGAGGGCATGGCTGGCAGAGGGCCTCACGGCAGGACGAGACGACGCGGCTCGGGAGAGCTGGAGAGCGAGGTCCTCGCTGCCCTGTGGGCCACGGAACGGCCCCTGACGCCGTCCGAGATCCAGTCGGAGATCGGCGGCCTGGCCTACAACACCGTGCACACCATCCTCAAACGCCTTCACGACAAGGGCCTGGTGCTGCGCGAGGCGGACGGAAGGCGGGGCGCCTACCGGCCCACGAAGAGCGCGGCGGAGCTGACCGCGCAGGCGATGCACGACGCCCTGGAGCGGGGCCCGGACCCGGCCGCCGCCCTGCGGCAGTTCGTGACCGGGCTGAGCCCCGAGCAGGAGCGGACCCTGCGCGATCTGCTCACCGGCCGCGGCGTGTGACGCCCGCCGTCCGCTTCCCGGGGCCGAAGCGGGTGTTGGGCTTGCGGTGCGGGGGCTGTTCCGGGGCGGGCCGGTGCACGGGGGGCGGGACCGGACGGTCCACGGGGGTGTCCGGCCGGAGCGCGACCGGGGTTCCGTGGTGGCGGATCGTCAGGGGCGGTCCGTCCAGCAGGGCGTACGCGGCGCTCTGCCGGGTGATCTCCACCCGCAGCCGCCGCCCGCGGAACAGCAGCCTGAAGGCGAGGCGGCTGAACTTCTCCGGCAGCCGCGGCGCGAACTCCAGTGTCCCGCCGGCTCTGCGGGCGCCGCCGAATCCGGCCACCAGCGCCATCCAGGTACCGGCCAGCGACGCGATGTGCAGCCCGTCGCGGGTGTTGTGCTCCAGGTCCTCCAGGTCCATCAGGGCCGCCTCGGCCGTGTAGTCGTAGGCGAGGCGCAGATGCCCCGCCTGGGCGGCGATGACGGCCTGGACGCAGGCCGACAGCGAGGAGTCCCGCACGGTCAGCGGCTCGTAGTAGGCGAAGTTGCGGGCGATGTGCGCGTCGTCGAACTCGGCGCTGCAGGTGTACATCGCCAGCACCAGGTCGGCCTGTTTGACCACCTGCTTGCGGTACAGGTCGAAGTAGGGGAAGTGCAGCATCAGCGGGTACTGGTCGGCGCGGGTGCCGGCGAAGTCCCAGCGCTGGTAGCGGGTGAAGCCCGCGTGCTGTTCGTGCACGCGCAGTTCGGCGTTGTACGGGATGTGCATGGCCTCGGCGGCGTCCCGCCAGGAGGCGCTCTCCTCGCTGTCGGCGCCGAGGCGCTCCGCCTCCTTCGGGTGGCGTTCGACGGCCCGGGCGGCGGCCAGCAGATTCGCGCGGGCCATCAGGTTGGTGTACGTGTTGTCGTCGGCGAGCGCGCTGTACTCGTCGGGGCCGGTGACGCCGTCGATGTGGAAGACGCCGCGGTGGTCGTGGTGGCCGAGCGAGCGCCACAGACGGGCGGTCTCCACGAGCAGTTCGAGCCCGGTGTCGCGTTCGAAGTCCTCGTCGCCGGTGGTCTCGGTGTAGTGCACCACCGCGTGCGCGATGCCGGCGTTCACATGGAAGGCGGCCGTCCCGGCGGGCCAGTACGCCGACCCTTCCCGGCCCTCGATGGTCCGCCAGGGGAACGCGGCGCCGCGCAGCCCCAGTTGGGCCGCGCGCTCCCGGGCCGCGGGCAGGGTGCTCTGCCGCCAGCGCAGCGCCTCGGCCACGGCCTCCGGCAGGGTGTGGGCCAGCACGGGCAGCACGAACATCTCGGTGTCCCAGAAGGCGTGCCCGTCGTAGCCGGATCCGGTCAGCCCCTTGGCGGGGATCGCCCGCTGCTCGGCGCGGGCCCCGGCCTGCAGCACATGGAAGAGACCGAAGCGGACGGCCTGCTGGATCTCCTCGTCGCCGTCCACCTCGACGTCGGCGCATGCCCAGAAGTCGTCGAGACAGGCCCGCTGCTCGTCGGCCAGACGGGCCCAGCCGCCGTCCCCTGCGGCCACCAGGGCGGCGTCCACCTGGGCGCTCATCGCCGGCAGGGAGCGGGTGCTGGACCAGCCGTGGGCGACGAACTTCTCCACCCGCAGCTTCTGCCCCGGCTCCAGGACGGAGCCGATCGTCAGCCGTGCCAGGTCGGGGTGGCTCTCGCAGACGGTCGTGGTCGGCTCGGGACCGGTGACGACATGGTCGGCGGCCACGGCCACCCTGAGGCCGCTGTGCCGGGTGCGGTGCACCAGACGCAATCGGTGGCCGTGGGCGAAGTCCTGCTCGGGCCGCAGCGGGGACTGCAGGACCGACGCCGCCCGCGGGTCGCCGCCGGACGGGGGCAGCTGCTCGTTGGCCACCAGCTCCGACTGGACGACCACGCGCGCCCGGCGGTCGACCGCCTCCACCTCGTAGGCCACCGCGGCGATGGAACGCTGGGTGAGGGAGACCATCCGGGTGGCGCGCACCCGGATCCGGGTCCCGGCCGGCGAGCACCACTCGCAGACCCGCTCCATCACCCCGCGGCGCAGGTCGAGGACGCGCTCGTGGGAGACGAGCCGGCCGTAGCGCAGGTCGAACGGCTCGTCGTCGACGAGCAGCCGCAGCACCTTGCCGTTGGTGATGTTGATGACGGTCCGGCCGGACTCGGGGTAGCCGTAGCCGGCCTCCGCGTACGGCAGCGGGTGCACCTCGTACACGCCGTTGAGGTAGGAGCCGGGCAGGCCGTGCGGTTCGCCCTCGTCGAGGTTGCCGCGCCAGCCGACGTGCCCGTTGGACAGCGCGAAGAGGGACTCGCTCTGGGCGAGGACGTCGAGGTTGAGTTCCGTCTCGCGCACGCGCCACGGCTCGACGGCGTACGCCCCGTGGACGATCATGCGGCACCTCCCGCGGCGAGGAGGTCGGCGAGGTCCTCGACGACCACGTCGGCGCCGTGCGCGTACAGGGCGTCGCGCTGCCCGACGCGGTCGACACCGACGACGTATCCGAAGCGGCCCGAGCGGCCCGCCTCCATGCCGGCCAGCGCGTCCTCGAAGACGGCGGCCCGCCCGGGGGCGGCGCCGAGGTCGTGGGCGGCGGCCAGGAAGGTGTCGGGGTGGGGCTTGCCGGGCAGCGCGCGCTCACGGGCGACCACTCCGTCGACGCAGACGTCGAAGAGGTGCTCGGCGCCGATGGAGCGCAGGACGTCACGGGCGTTCGCGCTGGAGGAGACGAGCGCGGTCCTCAGTCCCGCGGCCCGGACGGCCTCGATGTAGCGGAGCGTGCCCTCGTACGGCTCCACGCCCCCCGCACGGATCCTCTGCAGCAGGAGTGCGTTCTTGCGGTTGCCGATCCCGTGGACCGTCCGCGCGTCGGGCGGGTCGTCCGGGCTGCCCTCGGGCAGCCGGATGCCGCGGGAGGCGAGGAAGGTGCGCACCCCGTCCGCGCGGGGGCGTCCGTCGACGTACTCGTCGTAGTCGGCGACCGGGTCGAACGGCCGGAAGTCCGCGCCCTCCCGTTCCCGCAGGAACGCGTCGAACGTCTCCTTCCAGGCGGCCGCGTGCACCGTGGCCGTTCTGGTGACCACCCCGTCCAGGTCGAAGAGGCACGCCGTGATGTCATCGGGCAGACCGAACCGTGTCATACCGGGCACTCTTCCCCGTGCGGCGGCTTCGCGGGGGCGCCGGGCTCCGTATGCGGCGCACTTTCCGGCAGACGGGTGAGCGCGACCAGCCGGTGGGCGTCACCGCCCGGGTGCCACACTGTGGCGTGTGGAGCTGACCTTCGACGACCTCCTCACCCGTGCCCGGGCTCTCGCCGCGCCCGGGCGCCGCGCACTTCTCGGCATCGCGGGCAGCCCCGGTGCGGGCAAGTCGACCCTCGCCGGGCATCTGGTACGGGCCCTGAACGGCGACGGCGGGCCATGGGCGGCGTACGTCCCGATGGACGGCTTCCATCTCGCCGACGCCGAACTCGCCCGGCTCGGCCGTCTGGACCGCAAGGGCGCCCCGGACACCTTCGACGCGGCGGGGTACGCGGCGCTGCTGCGCCGGCTGCGCGAGGAGCGGGACGATACGGTGTACGCGCCCGGCTTCGAGCGGGTCCTGGAACAGCCGCTGGCGGGCGCGATCCCGGTGCCGCCGTCGGCCCGGCTGGTCGTGACGGAGGGCAACTACCTGCTGCTGGACACCGGCGCCTGGGCGCGGGTGCGGCGTGAACTGGACGAGGTGTGGTTCTGCGAGCTCGACGAGGACGAGCGCATCCGCCGTCTTGTCGCCCGTCACGAACAGTTCGGCAAGACGCACCAGGAGGCGGTGGAGTGGGTGCTGGGCACCGACCAGCGCAATGCGGAGCTGGTGGCGGCGACCCGGCACCGCGCGGACCTGGTCGTGCCGCAGACGGCCGTGCCGGCCGGCCGGCGCGCGGCCTGAGCCGGGCCGGGGCGCCCGGTGGGGCGCGGCGGACACGGGCGGGAACGGCCGCGGCAGCGGCGATGGCCGGTTCCTTGTGCGCACCCATGCTGGTCACGACGGCGAGTGGGCTATGTTGGGCGTCCGTGGGAGACAAAGGAGGCGCCTCGGTGCCATCGCCGCAGCAAGTCCGCGCACAGGCATCCACGATCACCTCGGGGAAGACGGCGCCCCCCGCTCAGGCCGCCCCGGCGTCCCAGCTCAGAGCGCTCTTCGACGGGCCGCACCTGTCTCCCGGGCAGCGTCGCATCGCCCAGTACCTGATCGAGAACATCGCCGAGGCGGCGTTCTTGTCGATCACGGAACTGGCGGACCGGGTCGGCGTCAGCCAGCCGTCGGTGACCCGGTTCGCCGCGGCGGTGGGTTTCAGCGGCTACCCCGCGTTGCGCGAACGGCTCCAGTCCATCGCGCTGCAGACGCTGGCCGGCGGACCGGGAACGGCCCAGGAGGACCGGGGCAACGAACTCCAGGCGGCCGTCGACGCCGAGATCGAGAACCTGGAGAACCTGCGCCGGGACTTCGCCGACCCCGACCGCGTGATCGACACCGGCCGCAAGCTGTCGCAGTCGACCCCGCTGACCGTGCTGGGTCTGCGCATCTCGGTGTCGCTCGCCGAGTACTTCGCCTACGCGGCACGGCGCATCCACCCGGATGTGCGGCTGGTGACCCGCGGCGGCAGCGTCGCCTACGATGCGCTGCTGCAGTCCCGCGAGGCCGGCGGCACCTGGGTGCTGGCGTTCTCCATGCCCCGGCACGCCCACGAGACCCTGGCCGCCGTACGGGTCGCCCGCAGCGCCGGACTCAAGGTGGCCCTGATCACCGACCTGCCGCTCGGACCGGTCGCCGAGGAGGCCGACGTCACCTTCGCCACCGGCACCGGCTCCCGTCTGGTCTTCGACTCCTACGCGGCGCCCATTGTGATGTGCGCGGCGCTGCTGCAGGCCATGACCGACGCCGACCCCGAGCGGACCCAGGCACGGCTGGAGGAGTACGAGCAGGTCGCCGACCAGCACCAGTTCTTCCTCCCGGAGTGAGCCGTCCTCCCGGAGCGGGGTGACCGGGAGCGGGCCGACCGGGTTCGACGTCCCCGGGGCGAGGGCCGGCATTCAGAGCGGACATGAATGTTTTCATACGTCTTGCAAAGTGGACGGCATATATAAATACTGCTCACGGATCACGGCCGGTCCACTGCCCGGCCGTGCTCGCCCCGCACACGGGCACCCCTGCGCCGCCGTCTCCCTCCGGCGCCGGCGTACGGAGTACCCACCGGGCCTCGCCTGTGCGAGCCCACGGCGGCCCCGGTCATCCCCTAGGCCGGGGCCTCCCCCCTGCCGGACGTCCCTTCCCGACGCCGCACACCCGGAAGCGAGACCATGCCCCTGACGACCACGCGCATCAGCCCGGACTGGCCCTGCCAGGTCAAGGCCCCCGGCAGCTACGACTGGGAGCGCTCGGCCACCAAGTGGCTGCGCGGACTGGTGCCGGCACGCTACGGCAGCTACCCCGCACTGATCCGCCATCCGGTGCTGCTCGCCCGTCATGCGCAGATCCAGGTCCAGCAGGAGATCCGGGTGGTCCGCACCGCCCTGCAGACGGCTCGCGCCGAACTGCCCCGGTTCGGCGTGTCCGAGTCGACCATCGAGCACACGATCAAGCTGTACGCGGCGGAGCTGTTGCAGTTGCAGCACATCGCCCGCAGCGTCCGCGCGGTGACCGAGGCCCTGGTGGAGCACGGCACCCAGCGCTGACCCCTCGTCAGCCCCTCCGGGCCGGCACGCCCCTGCGCAGCCCCGGCCCGGACATCACCCCCGATCGCCCCATATACCCTTTTATTCCGCTTGTTCGGCTGTCCCGTCTGCCCTGTCGCCCTGTCCCGCCGTCGCCGCCCGTCCTGTCCGCCCTGTCCGTCCGTCCTGTCCGCCCTGTCCGTCCTATCCGTCGTCGAGCGTCGTACGGGACTCCAGGGCGCGGCGGGTGTCGTCGCCGTAGACGCCCCTCTCGTCGCCGCTGATGCCGTACCAGAGCTGGAAGCGGGCCACGGCCTCCTTCAGCGTGCCGTCGTAGTGGCCGTTGACGGAGCCGTCGCGGTAGACGTCCGGAATGCGCAGGAGGCGCCGCTGCAGTGCGACGACGTCCGGGCCGGTGTCGCCCTCGCGCAGGGTGCCGGGGCCGTCCGGGTCGATCGACACGGTGGCGGTGACCGTGGAGGCGGTGGCGGCGGAGGCGTTGCCGGACGGCCGCGCGGCCGAGGCGGCGTCGGCCGCGCTCCTGGCCGGCAGCAGCAGGGCGCAGCCGAAGCCGATCAGGGCGGCCGCGACGACAGCCACCGCGACGGCGGCCCGGCGCAGACCACTGCCCGCCCCGGTGAGGGTCCGGTCCGGTGCGCTCTGCGGCGCGGGCCCCGAGAGCGGAGATCCCGGGGGCGGTGCGGGCGGCACGGGCGGCAGTTCCTCGGTCGTCTCCTCCGCGGGTGCGGGGGGCGTCGGCCGCACCGTGCCCCGGCGGTCGTCGCCGGCCTCGCGCTCGCGCTCCTGCGCCTCCT
This sequence comes from Streptomyces thermoalcalitolerans, assembly GCF_039525155.1. Lineage (NCBI taxonomy): Bacteria > Bacillati > Actinomycetota > Actinomycetes > Kitasatosporales > Streptomycetaceae > Streptomyces > Streptomyces thermoalcalitolerans. The sequence goes on from NZ_BAAAHG010000035.1 coordinate 24,211, forward strand.
TGAACGCCTTGATGAGCTCGGCGAGGGCGTCGGTGCGCCGGGGCCGTATGACCCGCACCGGCTCCAGGGGCGTCCTGTCGTACGGCTCCCCGTGTTCCGGCGGTTTCGACACTCGGCGCTCCTTCCGTCCGTGTGCACGGCCCTCGTCCCGGGGAGTGATACGTGTCTGCCGCGCCGCCGGTTCAAGGGCTCCGGCCGTCACCGGGCGGCGGTGCGGCCGCCGGTGGCGAGAAAGCGGCGCAGGGAGGACTTCAGCGCGGCGACGAAGGCGTCCCTGCGGGTGTCGTCCAGGGCGTCCAGGGACAGGTAGGGGTTGAGGTCCTCCAGCTCGACCAGCAGCAGCCCGCCGCCGGGAGCGCGGCAGGCGTCGACGCGCTGGATGCCGTGGTCGAGGCCGTTCCAGTCGATGAAGCGCCGGGCGAACTCCAGGTCCTCGGGGGTGGGTTCGTACGGCCGCAGCTCCCAGCGCCGCTCCGGGTCCGGGGCGTACAGGGCGTACTGGAAGTCGTGGTCGACGAAGTAGAACGAGACCTCGTAGGCGAAGTCGATGTGCGGCTGGATCAGGACGGTGCCGTCGGCGAGGCCGGGCAGCTCGTCGGCGGTGACGATGCGCAGCCCCATGGAGTCGGCGCCCAGCTTGGGTTTGACCACGTACCGGTCGGCCGCGGGCAGCCGGTCGAGGTCCTCGGGCCGGTCGACGGTGGGGATGACCGGATGTCCGGCGGCGGTCAGGTCGAGGAGGTACTGCTTGCCGGCCATGTCCGCCCGGCCGGTGAGCGGGTTGTAGACCGGCATCGCACGGGCCAGGGCCCGGGCCCTGAAGTCGTCGTAGGCCTCCCGGTACGCCAGGACGGGCCCGCTGTTGCGGACGACGACGGCCTCAAAGGCGTCCATCAGCGCGGCCGCGTCCCTCGGGTGGCACAGGGCCAGGCCGAAGTCCTCGCGCAGCCGGGAGGTCAGGTAAATGTCCTCGTCGCAGTAGCGGCGCCCGCGCGCCGGGTACGCCAGGTCGGTGACGTAGAGGAGACGGGGACGCGCGAAGGGCATGGGGGGCTCCTGAGGCGTGATGCCGGGCGGACGGAGTAGGACGGACGGAAGACAGGACGGACGGGCTGGGAAGCGGAGGCAACAAGGGCGCAGAAAGGTTACTTTGCCAGGTGCTCCGCCCCTCCCGCCGCATGGGATGTCCAGCACGGACGACACTGCGTGCCATGGACATCCACCCCGGACACCCGTTCTCACCTCGGCTTTCCCCCGGAACCGATGCGAAGACCACCCCTTCCCCAAGTAACGGAACATCAGGGCGACCGGACACCTTTACGAGTGACACTGAGTGCCATACCCTGTGGCCGTGCACAGCGGCACGGACATCTGTGCACATGCGTGCACGGATGCGCCGCGCACGTGGGATTTCCGGCCGAGCGCAGGGAGTTGACCAGCGTGTACCACCACTCAGGAAACGCCGTTCGTCCGGCAGTCGGCTCCGTGACCGGCCTCCTCGAGTCCGGGGCCGACGACCCGGAGGCCCTGTACTTCCAGCGTTGCACCTGGTGCCGCACCGCCATGTACCAGCGGCTGCTGTGTCCGGTCTGCCGGGGCAGCGAGCTGCGGACCGAGCGCAGCGAGGGCGTCGGCACGGTCCGCCACTCCACGGTGGTGCACCGCAACACTCCCGCCGCGCGGAACGTGTCCCTGATCGAGATGAGCGAGGGCTTCATCGTGCGCGGCCGGGTCATGGGACCGCCCATCGGCATCCACAGCGGTGACCGGGTCCGGCTGTCCACGGCGAAGGACCCGGTGCGCGGCGAGCCCGTCTTCCAGCTGATCGACGAGCCGTACCGCGCCTGGACCTGACCTTCCGTCAACCGGGCCGGTGCCCAAAGGACTCGTCCGCCCGGCTCCGCCGCGGCACGGCACTCAGGGCCGCGCCCGGTCCTCTGCTTCCCCCGGCCCTTCGCGCGATCGCGACCAGCGTCAGCACCGCGCACCCGGCGTAGACGCAACCGGGCCAGGCGAGCAGCGCCGGATAGGCACCGGCGTGCACCTGCTGGTCCTCGACCCGGATCAGGGACGGCACCACCCGGGTGACGGTCGCCAGGGCCCACAGGACGAGCATGATCCTGCCGAGCGGGCGCTGCCCGAGGGGGCCGTGGGCCAGCCAGATCATGGCGGGCAGGCACCAGATCCAGTGGTGGCTCCAGGAGACGGGGGACACCAGCAGCCCGTACAGCTCCACGGCCACGAGGGCGCCGAGCAGGTCGTGCCGCCGTACCGCCGCGCGCACGGCCCGGGCCGCCGCCACCGTCACCAGGGCGAGCACCACCCCGTGAAGAATCGTGGAGAGGGCGGTGTCCTGCCCGAGCAGTCTGCTGAGCGCCCCGTGCAGGGACTGGTTGCGCACCGACCAGACCGGGCCGACGCGCCGGGTGTCCGTGACGAGCGCCGACCAGTAGCGTGCCGACTCGTGCGGGGCGACGCACCAGGCCAGGACCGCCGCCGCGGCGGCGGTCGCGACGGCCCAGGCCGCCGCCCGCCACTGCCGGGTCGCCAGCAGATACAGTCCGCCGACGGCCGGGGTCAGCTTCACCGACGCCGCCAGCCCCACCCCCGCTCCCCGGCCCGCCGCCGCACGCGGCACGGTCAGCCCCCACAGGACGACGGCGCCCAGCAGCAGGTTCACCTGCCCCTGGTCGAGGGTGTGCCGCACGGGTTCCAGCCACAGCCCGGCGGCGGCCCAGAGCAGGGCGCGTTCCCGTACCCGGACATCGCCGGGACGCGGGTCCAGCAACCGCACCGCGCACCCGGCGACGACGAGCAGCGCCGCCACGGAGAGCGTCTGCCAGAGCGCGACCAGCACCGCCCACGGAAGGTGCGCCAGCGGCAGGAACAGCAGCGCCGCGAAGGGCGGGTAGGTGAACGGCAGCCGGGGAATGGGCGGAACGGTCCACAGCGCGTAGTCGTACAGGCCCCCGGAGAGCACGTGCGGTGCGGCCTCGCGGTAGACACGCAGGTCCAGCGGGTCCGTCGGGTGGGTGACGACGGCGAGGACGTGAAGTGCCAGGGAGACGCCCAGACACCAGCCGGCATGACCGGCGAGCCACTGTCCGGCCCTGCGGCCCGTGGCCCAGATCCCCTTCACCGCACCAGCCCCGTCGTGTCGGCAGCGCCCGCAGACTAGCCCGGCGGACCCATGGGCCGGTCGCTGCCACGCCGGGCACCGGCAATACGGGGCGTTTTCCTGCCACTCGGGGCCAAAGGGATCCCCTGGAGCAGGAGGGGCCGGGATCAGAGCGCCCGGAGGCAGAGGGACCGGATCGGAGGGCTCCCGGAAGCGGAGGAGCCCGGATCGGACCGGATCGGAGGAGCCCCGGGTTCAGAGAGTCACCCGGATCCCGACGGTGCCCTGGGTGCCGCGGCGCAGTCGGCTGCCCAGCAGTACGAGGCGGCCCAGCACGCCGTACTTGCGGGCGATGAGAGCGCGGTAGCGCGCGGTGGTGGCCGGGTCGCAGATCTCCGCTGTCGCCGGCACCTGTTCGCCGGTGGGGTTGCCCCGTACGTCGCAGGGGCCGACGAGGACGTCGGCGCGGTTGCGGATCCGCTTGACCTTCCAGGAGTCGGCGGCCGTCCACACCCCGAGCGCGTCGCCGTCGCGCACCACCCACACCGGAGTGGCGACCGGGGTGCCGTTCCTGCGATAGCTGGTGATCAGCAGGTACTTCCCGGCCGCGAGCCGCTCCACCAGGGTGTTGTCGTCCATGCGCCAAGCTTAGGGGGTGTCTCTCGAGGAGGTGGCCGGCCGATCGGATGTGTCCGTCCGTTTGGTGAGCACCGACGAGACCCTCGCTCGGACGGGCCGTGGACGGCACCCGGGGGGATGATCCCGGCCGCAGTCCTGGCCGCAGTCCTGGCGGCGGCGGACGCCGGGGGACGCCGACGGCCGCCGGCCGAAGCGGCAGAACCCGGCGACGACCGACGCCGGTATGCGGTCAGCTCGCCCTGGCCGGGCCCGAGGTGTCGACCGCGAGGGAGACGGCGAGGGCGCCGAGCACCGTGCCCATCATGTAGCGCTGCGCCCTGAGCCAGGAGGGACGGCGGGAGAGGAAAACGGCGATCGTGCCGGCGGCGAGGACGATGGTGAGGTTGACCGCGACGCTGACCACGATCTGGACCGAGCCGAGGACGAGGCCCTGAAGGAGGACGTGGCCTTTGTCCAGGTCGATGAACTGAGGGATGAGCGAGAGGTACATGACGGCGATCTTCGGGTTGAGCAGGTTCGTCATCAGGCCCATCGTGAACAGCTTGCGCGGCGAGTCGTGCGGCACGTCCTGCGGGGCGAAGACGGAGATTCCGCCTGGTTTCAGGGCGTTCCAGGCGAGATGGGCGAGGTAGGCCGCGCCGGCCAGTTTCACCGCGACGTACAGCTCCGGTACGGCGATGAAGACGACCGAGAGGCCCAGGTTCGTGGCGACCAGGTACACCATGAAGCCCACCGCCACACCGCCGAGGGAGACCATTCCGGCACGCCTGCCCTGGGTGATGCTGCGGGAGACGAGATAGATCATGTTCGGGCCGGGGGTGAGCACCATGCCCAGGGCCACCACCGTCACACCGAGGACCCCGCTCGGTTCCACCATGAAAATCCCTCCCTCGCCCGCTTGCCCGCTTGCTCACTGTCCGCTGCTCTCGCGCACTGCCCTGGCCAGGTCGTGCGCGATGTCGTGGAGGAGATGACGGGTGAAGAAGCCGACGGTGAGCCTCGGGTCGGCCAGGCGCGGATCGCCGCGCTCCCAGTCGTCGTCGGTGAGCGCGGCCAGACGGCGGGCCAGAGCCTCGGCGGCCCGCCCCAGTTCCTCCGCCACCTGCTGCGGCTCCTCGTCCCGATAGCGCCGGGCGGTGTCCGTACCCACTCCCACGGATAATCTCGGTGCAATCAGCGATTGCCCGAGAATTGCATCGAGCCGGGTGTGGAACAGCAGACACATGTCCCGCACATGGCAGCCGGACTCCAGAAGCGACCAGGAGGGCGTACCGGTACGGCGGCCGCTCAGCCCCGGCGCCCGCAGCAGCCTTTGCCACCCGGCCGCGTACTCCTGAAGCGTGTCGGCGATCGCGTCCTGCCGGATCAGGCCGGATGTGAAACCGCAGCTTCGGCAGTCGGGCGAGGGCAGGGGGATGCGGCCGAGCGGCGACCCGGATCGCGTAGCCGTGTTCACTGCGTTCAGGCCCCCTTCCGGACTCGATGCAATATCCGGAGCATAAGGGAGGCAATAACTCGATGCAATGACAGCATTGCTCTCGGTGCAATACTATGGCCGGGTGAAGCGACCAGCGAGGGGAGAGCACGCCGTGAAGGACTATCGGAGCGTCGCCGACGCCGTGGCCGAGGACATCAGAGCCGGCATTCTCCGGCCCGGCGACCGGCTTCCCCCGCAGCGCGAGTTCGCACGGCAGCACGGCATCGCCGACTCCACGGCCGCGCGCGTGTACCAGGAGCTGGCCCGCCGGGGTCTGACGGTCGGCGAGGTCGGCCGGGGCACCTTCGTCCGGGCGGTACCGGCCGCCTCCGGGGCATCCGCCCCCGCGCTCACCGAACCGGCCGGCAGCCGGATCGACCTGGAGCTCAACTACCCGGCCGTACCGGAGCAGAGCGCCCTCCTCGCCGAAGGGCTCGACGCACTGCTGCGGCCCGACGCACTCGGCCGCGCCCTGCGCCCGGTCGGCACATCCGGCCTCCCGGCCGTCCAGGAGTCCGCCGCCGACATCCTCGCCTGCGGCGGCTGGCGCCCCGACCCGGAGCGCATCCTGTTCGCGGGCAACGGGCGGCAGGCCCTCTCGGCCGTCATCACCGCACTGGTGCCGCCCGGCGCGCGACTCGGCGTCGAGGAGCTGACCTACCCCGTCGTCAAGGCCGTCGCCGCCCGGCTCGGCATCACCCTCGTCCCCCTGGCCATGGACCACGCCGGCCTGATTCCCGAGGCCGTCGAGGAAGCGCACGCCGGCACCCCCCTGCACGCCGTCTACGTACAGCCCCGGCTGCACAACCCCCTCTCGCTCTCCCTGCCCGCCCAGCGCCTCGAGCAGCTGGCCGAGGTGCTGCTGCGGCTCGGCATCCCCGCGGTCGAGGACGCCATCTGGGCCTTCCTGCGGGACGAACTGCCGCCGCTCGCCGCCCACGCCCCCGAACGGACCGTGCTGATCGACAGCCTGAGCAAGCGCGTCGCGCCCGGCCTGACACTCGGCTTCGCCGTGGCACCTCCCGCCCTCGCGGGCAAGATCTCCGCCGCTCTGCGCTCGGGCGGCTGGGCCCCCATGCGGTTCGCCCTGGAAGCCGCCCACCGCTGGCAGCAGAACGGCACCGTGAGGAAGCTGGTCGAGGCCAAGCAGCGGGAAGCGGCCGTACGGCAGGAGATCGCAGCCCGGCATCTCGCCGGTTTCACCGTGCAAAGCGATCCGCGCTCCTACCACTGCTGGTGGCAGCTGCCCCGGCCCTGGCGCGCGGACACCTTCGTCGCGGCCGCCGCACGGCACGGCATCGGCGTCGTGCCCGCGGCCGCGTTCGCCGTCGGCCGCCACCATGCCCCCAACGCCATCCGCGTGGGCCTCGCCTCGCCCCCGCCGGACGTCCTCTCCCAGGCGCTCGGCACCCTCGTCGAACTCGCCCGGTCGGCACCGGAGGACCTCGTCACCGACTGACCACCCGCGACACCGCACCCACCGGCCGCACCACGGACGTCGCACGCCCGCTGCCGCCGCGGCCTCCGTCCGGTACCTGCCCGGACCGGTCCTGCCCCGGGCCGCCCGCGGACGGCTCCCGGCGGGAGCCCGTGGGCCGACTCCGGGGTGCCGCTCACCCGCCGGCCGGCGCCCCGGAAGAAGATCACCCGCGCGCTGAACACGGCCGTGCCGCGCCCCGTATGAAGGACAGGGCGCTCAACGACCGGAGTGCCCCGCGGTGTTGAGGTGTTGAGACCGTGTGTTCGGGGTTCGGGGAGCCAGGCATGAGGCACGTACGACGACGAGTCGTCCGGCGAGTGACACGGCTGACGGCCGTCGCGGGACTTGTTCTCGGAGGAGCGATGGTCACGCAGGCGGCGATGGCCGGTGAGACTCCCGGTGCCCCCGCCACCCTGCGCAGCACGGCGCGGCCGGCCGCCGCCGACAAGGGCTCCGAGCTGGTGGCACGGCTGGGAACCTCGCGTACCGCGGGCAGCTGGATCAACGCCGAGGGGCGGCCGGTCGTCGCCGTGACCGACGAGAAGGCGGCGGCCGAGGTACGGCAGGCGGGCGCCGAGGCCAAACTCGTACGGCACAGCATGAACGAGCTGAAGGCGGCCACCGCGACCCTGCGTGCCGCGCCGCGCGTGCCCGGCACGGCCTGGGTGATGGACTACCGCAACAACCGGGTGATCGTCCAGGCCGACAGCACCGTCTCCGCCGCCGACTGGAGCCGGATGACCAAGGTCGCCAACCGCATCGGCACCTTCGTGCACATGCAGCGCACCAAGGGCACCTTCACCACCCGCCTCAACGGGGCGCAGGCCATGCTGTCGACCGGCGGACGCTGCTCGGCCGGCTTCAACGTGACCGACGGGCAGCGCGACTTCATCCTCACCGCCGGGCACTGCGGGCCCACGGGGTCCATCTGGTTCGCCGACGGGCAGGGCGGCCAGGAACTCGGCAGGACCGTCAAGTCCTCCTTCCCGGGCGGTGACTTCTCCCTGGTCCAGTACACCTCCGGCGGTGCCGGCCAGGGCGCCGAGATCGTGGCGATCGGCGGCGGCAGGGGCGTACGGATCACGGGGGCGGCCGATCCGGTCGTGGGGCAGCGGGTGTTCCGCAGCGGCAGCACGACCGGGCTGCGCACCGGCGAGGTGACCGGTCTGAACGCGACCGTGAACTACCCCGAGGGCACCGTCACCGGTCTGATCCAGACGACGGTGTGCGCCGAGTCGGGCGACAGCGGCGGCCCGCTGTTCTCCGAGGGCATCGCCCTGGGAGTGACCTCGGGCGGCAGCGGCGACTGCACCACGGGCGGCACGACGTTCTTCCAGCCGGTCACCAAGGCGCTGGCCGCGCTCGACGTGAAGCTGATCGTGGCGCCGCCGCAGCAGGACACCGGGACGTCCTCCGGCTCGTCTTCCGAGGAGACCCCCCAGAGCGCCGTCGCCCCCGACGCCGCCTCCCCCGGCTCCTCCGCCCCGGTCACCGGCGGCACCGGCAGCACCACCCTGCTCTCCCGTCTCTCCGACCCCTCGAATGTCGGCCCCGGCCTCATGGTCATCGCCGGCAGCCTGATCGTCCTGGTCGCCGCCCGCTGGATCCGCACGGAACAGGAGCGAAAGGCCTATCAGCGGTACTACTCGGCGACCTGGGGCTGACCGGGGCCGGCCGCCGTCCGGAGCCCGTCGGGGACGGCCCGGGAAGGGCACTTGATGTGAGACAGGGCACCCATGGACCCATGGGTGCCCGGAAGAGGGGTCCGCGAGCCCGGGGGCGGGGCCGCGGAGGAGAGACGGCTCAGGCGGCCCTGAGCGACGAGTGAGCGGCGGCCCACTCCCTCACGAGACGCTGGTACTCCTCGCGCTGCTCGCTGGTCAGTGTCCCGCCCGACCGGCGCCACAGGGCCCGGATCTCCTCGTTGACCTCCGCGGCCGATCGCTCGGAGACGAGTTCAACAGTGGTGGACATGCCGTGAAGCATAGGCCGCCCGAGGTGAAGGCGCTGTGAATAAGTACGAGCGATACGGACCTATCGGACCGTGTTGCTCATCACGTCCATTCACCAGGAGCCCGGCGGTAGTTCGCGATTCAACCGCCGCCGGGCGCCGGTGTCCGCCCGCGCTCAGGTGCCCGGCTTGCGGCCGTAGATGTACACGTCGTCGCCCGTCCTCAGCAGCGACCAGTACTTCTTGGCGTCCTTCGAGGTCATGTTGACGCAGCCGTGCGAGCCGGGCGGGTTCCACATGCTCAGACCGGCCGAGTGGAAGGCCTGGCCGCCGTCGAAGAACTGGCTGTACGGCATGGGCACGTTGTAGATGGTCGAGACGTGGTCGATGTTCCGCCAGTAGATCTTCTTCAGGCCGGTGCGCGTCTGGTATCCCTTGCGGCCGGTGCGCACCGGCACGGGCCCGTACACCAGCCGGCTGCCGTCCTGGATCCAGCTGAGCTGGAGGGTGAGGTTGACGCAGGCTATCCGGCCCTTGTTCACCGGGCACTTGCCGGCCTTGTTGGGCTTCTTGCCCACGGCTTTCTGCTTGTTCATCAGATCCATCACGCCCCAGGTGACGGGACCCGCGTAGCCGATGTTCGGCCTGATGCCGTGCTTGTTCTGGAAGGCCCGTATGGCCTTGCAGTCCGCGGACGACTGCCGTCCGTCGACCGGCCGGCCGAGGAACTTCTCCACCTTCTTCTGGTACGGCCCGGCCTTCTTCGTGCAGCTCGCCGCCTGCGCGGGCGTGGCGCCGACCACGAGGGTGAGCGGCGCCACCAGTCCTGTGACGGCCAGTAAGACCGCGCCCCGTCTGCCCAGATCTCTCATGACAACCCCTCTCCCCTCGATCCTTGATGTCCGGTGTGCCGGCGCTCGGTGCGTTTCTGCGCTTCTGGACACCCAGACGCTCGCCGGGGGCGATTGGTTGTGCTGCGACTCACATGGAACGAGACGGTGACACCCGCCTCCGGCGGGTTCCGGACGGCCCCAGTGGTCCGTCCCCTTCCCGTGCGCCGAGCCCGCTGCGCCGGACTCGGCGCAGCGGACGACCGGGTGGGCGGACGGGGTGCGCGGTCACCGGTAGCCGGTCGTGTCCGCCGGCTTGCCCTGGTCCTGGACCTCGCGGAGGTAGCGCCAGGCGTCGGGACGGCTGCCGTCCAGATCGGTGTAGCCGTAGACCTGGGCGAGACCGCCGCTGGAGAGGGACCGGCCGTTCCAGCGGGCCACGTCCGGGTCGGCGGCCAGGGCGGCGACGGCACGGCCCGCATAGCGGGGAGTCTCGGAGATGGCGAAGTGGGGGACCTTCTCCAGGGCGTCGCGCCAGTTCTCCTCGGTCACCCCGTAGTGGTCGAGCATCATCTCCGAGCGCATCCAGCCGGGCGTCAGGGCGACGGCGGTGGCACCGCGCGGACCGAGTTCATGGGCGAGGGCGAAGGCCATGCGCAGGACGGCCGCCTTGGCGAGGTCGTAGAAGAAGTTGACGCGGTAGGTGTCCCGGTTGTACTCGGCGGTGCCGTCGGTCATCTCCACCACCAGGCCGCCGGGGCGGCGCAGCAGCAGGGGCAGGGCGAAGTGGCTGGTGATCACGTGGGTCTCCACCGCCAGGCGCAGCAGCCGCAGCCCGTCGGCGAGATCGTGCTCCCACACCGGGGTGTCCCACGCGAAGAGATGCTCCCCGCCCCAGACGTCGTTGACGAGGACGTCGAGCCGGCCCTGTTCCCGCTCGACGCGGTCCACCAGGGCACGCACCTGGTCCGGCTCCAGATGGTCGGTGGGTACGGCGATGCCGTGGCCGCCGGCCTCGGTCACCAGGTCGGCGGTGTCCTCGATGGTCTCGGGGCGGTTGTACTCCGAGCGGCGGGTGCGGGTGGTGCGTCCGGTGACGTACACGGTGGCACCGGCCGCGCCGAGCTCCACCGCGATTCCCCGCCCCGCTCCCCGTGTCGCTCCCGCGACCAGCGCGACCTTGCCCTGCAGCGGACCCGGCATACCCGGCCTCCTGTGTGTCGTCCCGTCGGTGCGATTGCCGTTACCGAGGGTGCCGGGGAAACCGGACATCTTCTGTCGTCTTTTACGGCCGGTACGTTTTGGGCCGGCACTTTTTCGATCGACTCGTCCTGCGCGGTTCTTCGACCGGCTCGTCCTGTGCGGCCGGTCCGCCCCATGGGGCGGTCGACTCGTCGTATGCGGCGTCCGCGTGTGCGGCTGCGGCCGGTCCGCCGAGGAGCCGCCGCGGACCGGGCCGCACGAGCGGTTTCCGGGCTCGTGCGGCCCGCGTCCGTCCGTCAGTGACCGCGGTCGATCCACTCCTGAAGGTGCGGGGCCTCGGCGCCGATGGTGGTGGAGTCGCCGTGACCGGTGAGGACCTTCGTCTCCGGTGGCAGCGTCAGCAGACGGTCCCTGATCGAGTCGATGATCGTCGGGAAGTCGGAGTACGAGCGCCCGGTGGCTCCCGGACCGCCCTGGAAGAGGGTGTCGCCGGTGAAGACCGTGGCGAGTCCGGGGTCGTAGAGGCAGACCGCGCCCGGGGCGTGGCCGGGCGTGTGGATGACCTTCAGATCGGCGCCCGCGGCCTCGATCACCTGGCCGTCGGCCAGGTGCTCGTCGGGTTCGCGGTCCGGGTGGGTCATCCGCCACAGCGGCATGTCGTCGGGGTGCAGCCAGATCTTCGCACCGGTGAGATCGGCGAGGGCGGGGGCCGCGTTGACATGGTCGTTGTGGGCGTGGGTGCACACGATCGCGGTCAGCCGCCGGTCGCCCACGGCCTTGGCGACGGCCTGGGCGTCGTGGGCGGCGTCGATGACGATCGCCTCGTGGTCGTCGCCGACGATCCAGACGTTGTTGTCGACGTCCCAGGTGCCGCCGTCGAGCGTGAACTGCCCGGAAGTGACGACGCGTTCGATGCGCGCGGCCATCACAGCACCACCACCGAACGCAGCACGTCGCCGCAGTTCATCCGCTCGAACGCCTTCTCCACCTCGTCCAGTTGGATGGTCTCGGTGACGAACTTGTCCAGCGGCAGGCGTCCTTGCAGATGCAGGTCGATGAGCATCGGGAAGTCCCGGGAGGGCAGGCAGTCGCCGTACCAGCTCGACTTCAGCGCACCGCCGCGCCCGAAGACGTCCAGCAGCGGCAGTTCCAGTTTCATCTCCGGCGTCGGTACGCCCACCAGGACGACCGTGCCGGCCAGGTCACGGGCGTAGAAGGCCTGCCGGTACGTCTCCGGGCGGCCCACGGCCTCGATGACGACGTCGGCGCCGAAGCCGCCGGTCAGCTCGCGGATCGCCTCGACCGGGTCGGTCTTCGTGGAGTTGACCGTGTGCGTGGCGCCCATGGTGCGGGCGGTCTCGAGCTTGCGGTCGTCGATGTCGACGGCGATGATCTTCGCCGCGCCCGCCAGGTACGACCCGGCGATCGCCGCGTCGCCGACGCCGCCGCAGCCGATGACGGCGACCGAGTCGCCGCGGCCGACATTCCCGGTGTTGATCGCCGCGCCGATGCCGGCCATCACACCGCAGCCCAGCAGACCGGCCACCGCCGGGGAGACGGACGGGTCGACCTTGGTGCACTGGCCGGCCGCCACCAGGGTCTTCTCGGCGAAGGCGCCGATGCCGAGGGCCGGGGAGAGTTCCGTGCCGTCGGTGAGCGTCATCTTCTGCCGCGCGTTGTGGGTGTCGAAGCAGTACCAGGGCCGCCCGCGCTCACAGGCACGGCACGTGCCGCACACGGCCCGCCAGTTCAGGATCACGAAGTCGCCGGGTGCGACGTCGGTGACGTTCTCGCCGACCGACTCCACCACGCCCGCGGCCTCATGACCGAGCAGGAACGGGAACTCGTCGTTGATGCCTCCCTGCTTGTAGTGCAGGTCGGTGTGGCAGACGCCGCAGGCCTGGACCCGTACGACGGCCTCACCCGGCCCCGGATCCGGCACGACGATCGTCTCGACCCGCACAGGCTCGTTCTTCCCGGGTGCGATCACGCCGCGCACTTCCTGCGCCATGGTGCTGTCCCCTTCCGTCGAGCGGTTCCGTCCCCCTCGACCCTACGCGCGATGGATCGGCAAAGCACCGACAAGCGCGGCGACCGGGCTGCGTTTGCCCGGCTCACCGCAGCGGAGGAGTCTCGAAGAGTGAAACCCGCCGCGGCCCGCTCCTCCCGGACCGCCGCCCCCGCAGGAGGTCACCCCATGGCTACCAGGTCAAGCCCCGTCTTCGACATCGACACGCTGCGCCGCGGCATCGAAGGAGACACGGCGTCCGCGCTGCTGTCGCTGTACGCGGACGACGCGGAGATCCGCATCGTGGACCGCGACGCCCCGCCCAGCCATCCCAAGGTTCTGCGCGGACGCGAGGAGATCGGCTCGATGCTGGACGACATCTACGGCCGCGACATGACGCACAAGCTGGAGCAGTGCGTCCTGCAGGGCGACCACGCCGCCTATGTCGAGTCCTGCGAGTATCCGGACGGCGTGCGCGTGCTCGCCGAGTCCATGGTCTCGCTGCGCGACGGCAGGATCGCCGATCAGGTCATGATCCAGGCCTGGGACGAATAGAACGAATAGAACGAGCAGAACGACCGGGACGAGCAGAACGAGCAGGACAAGTAAAAGAACAGAGGCAGGCCGTGAGGTCGCGGGCCGGCTCCCGGCCGGCCCGGATCCGCCCGGCCGGGGACACGCCGTGTCCCCGGCCGGCTATGTCTCAGGACACCAGCCCGGTGGCCGCAGGATGGCCAGCAGCTGGCGGACCAGTTCGTCGACCACCTCGTCCAGGGAGGCCTCCACCCAGCCCGCACTCCAGTCGTGCAGAAGGCCGTTGACGCTGCCGATGAAGGCCGTCGCGGCGATCCGGTAGTCGCGGGGCGCCGCCTCGCCGCGCTCGGCGGCGGCCCGGGCCTCGGCACAGATGAGATCGACCCAGCGGGAGCGGCGCCGAAGGCGCTGCTCCTCCAGACGCGGGCTGACGCCGATGATCTCGACGAAGGCGATGCGGACCCGGCGCGGGTCCGAGGTGACATTGGCGGCGTAGGCGCGGAAGAGAGCGGTGACGCGTTCGGCGAGCGGCAGTCGCCCGGCCTCGGCGAGGGCGTCCAGGACGGCCTGCTCGGCCCAGGCGTTGACCTCGAGGTGAAGGGCGGCCAGAACGTCCTCGAGGGTGCAGAACTCCTCGTAGAACTGACGGGTCGACAGTCCGGCGGCCTCGCTGAGCGCGGCGACGGTCGTCGCGCGGTAGCCGGGGGTGTCGCCGAACAGTCGCAGTGCCGCGTCCAGGAAGCGGCGGCGCCGCTCGGCCTGTCGCTCGGCGGCCGATCTGCCGCCGTAACGGCCGGTCGGCGCCCTCAGTCTGCCCGCCACGCTCTCCCCCTTCGTACGCCCGCTCCAATTTTGTCGTGTACACGGTCTTGTGAAGCAGGCGCCCCCTCCTTACTTTTCAGTAAGTCAACTGTGAAACCAGTGGTGTTCAGAATCCCGGCTCCCCATCACAGAGAAGAGAGCAGTCATGCCTGCTGTCAGAATCAGGCACCTTTGCTCCATGGCCGCCGCCCTGGCCCTGGCCGTCGCCGCCCCCACCACCGCCACCGCGGCACCGCAGGACCCGGCCGGGCTGCGGGAGGTCCTGTTCGTCGGCAACAACTGGGACGGCACCGCCGATGTCCTGAAGTCCAGCGGTGACTTCGCGAAGATCGGCCGTATCAATGTCATCCCCGACAAGAAGCAACGGATGGCCGAGATCAACGCCGACCCGATCAGGTGGATCTACTTCCAGGTGATCCGGAACAGTGTCGGCGAGGGCCACGACCAGTTCGTCGACGACATGTACTCCACCCCGGACGGGAAGTCCGTGGTGGTCTCCCGGCCCAGTTTCGCCGACGTCGTCTCGATAGACCTGGCCAGCGGAAACATCAACTGGCGTTTCCCCGTGGCCGGTTACCGCTCCGATCACATGGCCGTCTCCCCCGACGGCACCCGGGTCGCGGTCTCCGCCTCCACCGCGAACACCGTGCATGTGCTGGACATCAACACCGGAAAGCAGCTCGGTTCGTTCGCCACCGGCGACAAGCCGCACGAGAACATCTTCACCCGGGACGGCAAGTACCTCTGGAACATGTCCATCGGGGAGGTCCACACCGCGCTGGACGACCCGTTCTGGGACTGGACCAAGGGCGACCGGCGCATCACCGTCGCGGACGCCACGACGTACAAGCAGGTCCGGAACATCGACATGCGCCCGCGCCTGGACGCGATCGGCCTGAAGAACTTCTCCGACGCGGTGCGGCCCGCGGTCTTCTCCCCCGACGAGTCCAAGCTGTACTTCCAGGTGTCGTTCTTCAACGGCTTCCTGGAGTACGACGTCGCCTCCGACACCATCACCCGGGTCAAGACGCTGCCGAAGAACCCGCAGACCAGCGAGGACCGCACCACCTGGGTCAACGACTCACGCCACCACGGCCTTTCGATGAACCCCGAGGGCACCAAGCTGTGCGTGGCCGGCACCATGGACGACTACGCGACCGTCGTCGACCGCGCGACCCTGCAGGAGGGCCCGCTGGTCACCGCCTCCAAGCCCTACTGGGCCACGGTCAGCGGCGACGGCAAGAGCTGCGTCGTCTCGGAGAGCGGCTCCGACCAGGTCACGGCCATCGACTTCGCCACCGGGCGGAAGGTGACGTCGGTCCCGGTCGGCGACCATCCGCAGCGGGTCCGTCTGGGCCATGTGCCGGCCGGCTGGACGGGGCCGTCGGCGGGGTGACGGCCCGCCCGTTCCCTCACCCACCCGGCGGATGAGATCCGGCACACCCTTGTACGGGGAGCCGGGACCTGCTCCTCCAGGACCCGGACGCAGGACTCGGACGGGTCCGCACACGAGGGCCGTCCGCGTACCCCCGGTACGCGGACGGCCCTCCGTCGTGTGCGCGCACGCTCCCCCGCGCTCTCGGCCTCTCGACCCGGCGGGGACCCCTCATCGCACCGGACGGCCCCGGGCGGACCGCGGGAACACGGGGCGACCGGGCCCGGCGCCCGTCCTCCCGCATGCGCACCACTCGCCGCCCCCAGAACGTGGACATAGAGTGACATACATCACGAGGTCGCTGATTTCCCTCGCTCATGCCCATAAGGTCCTGGAGGGCACATGACCTACATCTCGGTCACGGTGGACGGCACGGCCTACGAGGACGACGTGGAGCCCCGTCTCCTGCTGGTCCACTATCTGCGCGACCGGCTCGGCCTGACCGGTACCCCGATCGGCTGCGACACCTCGAACTGCGGGACCTGCACGGTCGAGCTCGACGGTGTGAGCGTCAAGAGCTGCACGGTGCTGGCCGTCCAGGCGGACGGGTGCGAGGTGACCACCGTCCAGGGGCTGGCCCGCGACGGCGAGTGGACGCCGCTGCAGCGGGCGTTCCACGAGCAGCACGCCCTGCAGTGCGGCTACTGCACCCCCGGAATGATCATGGCCGCGCGCGATCTGCTGCGGGAGAACCCCCGCCCCGGCCCCGACGAGGTACGCAAGGCGCTCGAGGGCAACCTGTGCCGCTGCACCGGCTACCAGAACATCGTCCGGGCGGTGCTCGCCGCCGCCGAGGAGACGAGCGCATCCGCACGACAGAGCACCCAGGAGGTGACGGCATGACCGACCAGGCCGTCGCACCCGAGGTCGGCCGCGCCCGGCTCCGCAAGGAGGACGCGCGGCTGATCACCGGCCAGACCAACTGGACCGACAACATCGGCGTCCCCGGACTGCTGCACCTGGCCGTCCTGCGCAGCCCCATGGCGCACGCCCGCATCGAGCGCATCGACGTCTCCCCCGCCCTCGAACGCCCCGGCGTCGTCGCCGCGTTCACCGGCCGCGACCTCGCCGATGACCTGGGGTCGCTGCCCTGTGCCTGGCCCGTCACCGAGGACATGGTCCTGCCCGACCACCCGCCGCTCGCCCTCGACGAGGTGCGGCACGCCGGCGACCCGGTGGCGGTCGTGGTGGCCCGCGACCGGTACGCCGCCGCCGACGCGCTGGAGGCGATCGAGGTCGACTACGAGCCGCTGCCCCCGGTGCTGGACCTGGAGGAGGCGCTCGCCGAGGGAGCCCCGCTGGTCCACGCCGACAAGGGCACCAACCGTGCCTATGTGTGGCCGCTGAAAACCGGTGAGGACTACGCGTCGGTCAGGGAGCGCGCCGATGTCGTGATCAAGCGCCGCTACCGGCAGCAGCGGCTCATCCCCAATGCCATGGAGCCGCGCGCGGTCGTCGTCGCCCCGCTCGCCGCCTCCGGCGAGTACACCGTGTACTCGGCGACCCAGATCCCGCACATCCTGCGGATCATGCTGTCGACGGTCACCGGCGTCCCCGAGCACAAACTGCGGGTGGTCGCCCCCGACGTGGGCGGCGGCTTCGGCTCCAAGCTCCAGGTGTACGGCGAGGAGGCCCTCGCGCTGGCGATCGCCCGGAAGCTGGGACGGCCGGTGAAGTGGACCGAGTCCCGCTCCGAGGGCTATCTGGCCACCCACCACGGCCGCGGCATGATCCAGGACATCGAGCTCGCCGCGACCCGGGAGGGCAGGCTGCTCGGCCTCAAGGTCGATCTGCTCGCCGACATGGGCGCCTATCTGATGCTGGTCACGCCCGGCATCCCGATCCTGGGCGCGTTCATGTACCCGGGGATCTACAAGATGGACGCCTACGAGTTCACCTGCACCGGGGTGTTCACCACCCGCACCCCGACCGACGCCTACCGCGGCGCCGGTCGCCCGGAGGCCACGTACGCCATCGAGCGGATCATGGACGAACTGGCCGCCGAGGTGGGCCTGGACCCGGTGGAGGTGCGGCGCCGCAACTGGATCCGGCACGAGGAGTTCCCGTACACCACGATCGCGGGCCTGACCTACGACAGCGGCCACTACGAGGCGGCCACCGACAAGGCCCTCGCCCTGTTCGGCTACGACGAGCTGCGGGCCGAGCAGCGCGAGCGCAACGAGCGCGGGGATCCCGTACGGCTCGGCATCGGGGTGTCGACGTACACGGAGATGTGCGGACTGGCCCCGAGCCGGGTGCTGCGGGACCTGAGGTACGGGGCCGGCGGCTGGGAGGCGGCGAGCATCCGGATGCTGCCCACCGGCAAGGTCGAGGTGGTCACCGGCACCAGCCCGCACGGGCAGGGGCATGTGACCTCCTGGAGCCAGATCGCCGCGGACGTCCTGGGCGTGCCGTTCGAGGACATCGAGGTGCTGCACGGCGACACCCAGACGGCCCCGCAGGGCATGGACACCTACGGCTCGCGCTCGCTGGCGGTGGGCGGGGCGGCCGTGCACCGGGCCGCCGAGAAGGTGGTGGAGAAGGCACGGAAGGTGGCGGCGCACCTGCTGGAGGCGAGCGAGGACGACCTGGAGTTCACAAACGGGGTGTTCTCCGTCAAGGGCTCGCCCGAGGCACGCAAGACCATCCAGGAGGTCGCCTTCGAGACCTTCATCTCGCACAACGTGCCCGACGGCATGGAACCCACCCTCAACGCCGAACACGTGCACGACCCGGAGAACTTCTCCTATCCGCACGGCACCCATCTGTGCGCGGTCGAGGTCGACACCGAGACCGGGCGGACCCGGATCCGGTCCTATGTCTGCGTGGACGACGTGGGCCGGGTGATCAACCCGATGATCGTCGAGGGACAGGTGCACGGCGGTCTCGCCCAGGGCATCGCACAGGCTCTGTACGAGGAGGCGGTGTACGACACGGAGGGCAACCTGGTCTCCGGCACGCTGGCCGACTACCTGGTGCCGTCGGCGGCGGATCTGCCCGAGTTCGTCACCGACCGGACCGAGACGCCCGCCTCCACCAACCCGCTCGGGGTCAAGGGCGTCGGCGAGGCGGGCACGATCGCCTCGACCCCGGCCGTCGTCAACGCGATCGTGGACGCGCTGCGGCCCCTGGGTGTGCACGACGTGCCGATGCCGTGCACACCGGAGCGGGTCTGGGAGGCCGTCCGGGCGGCGCAGCCGTCCGGCACGGCGCAGAAGGAGGCCTCGGCATGATTCCCCCCGCATTCGACTACGTCCGGCCCGCCGGCCTGGACGAGGCCGTGCGCCTCCTCGCCGACGCGGGCGAGGAGGCGAAGGTGCTGGCCGGCGGGCAGAGCCTGCTGCCGCTGCTGCGGCTGCGGCTGGCCTTTCCCGAACTGGTCGTCGACATCGGGCGGATCCCCGGGCTGCGCGGGGTCCGCGAGGACGGCGGCATGCTCGCCATCGGGGCGCTGACCACGCATCACGAGGTGGTCCACGACCCGCTGGTGCGGCGGTACGCGGGCCTGCTGGCGCAGGCCACGGAGACGGTCGCCGATCCGGCCGTACGGCACCGGGGCACCCTCGGCGGCTCGCTCGCGCACGCCGACCCGGCCGGGGACCTGCCCGCGGTGGCGCTGGCGCTGGACGCCGAGCTGGTGGCCGCGGGTCCCGGCGGGCGGCGCACGATCCCGGCGCGCGACTTCTTCGCGGACTATCTGCAGACCGCGCTGGCCCCCGACGAGCTCCTGGTGGAGGTACGGGTGCCGAAGCGGGAGGGCTGGGGGTACCGCTACGAGAAGTTCCACCGGGTGGCCCAGTCCTGGGCGATGGTCGGCGTGGCCGCGCTGGTGCGGCGCGACGACGGGCGCATCGCCGAGGCGCGGATCGGGCTGACCAACATGGGCGCCACCCCGCTGCGTGCCACTGCCGCGGAGGAGGCGCTGGCCGGTGCCGGGGACCCGGACGCGGTGGCGCGGGCGGCGCAGTCGGCGGCGGAGGGCACACGGCCCTCGCGGGACGCGTCGGCCTCGCCCGAGTACCGGGCGCATCTGGCGCGGGTGCTCACCAAGCGGGCGGTCCTGGCCGCCGCCGGAATGGGGTGAGTGCCGATCATCCCCGTCGACAGCCCCGAGCAGGTACGGGCTCGTCTGGAGGAGACGGGATATCTCGTCGACGACGGGCTGGCCGTGGCCTGCTTCCTGGCGCTCCGGCTGCACCGTCCGGTCTTCTGCGAGGGCGACGCGGGCGTGGGCAAGACCGCGCTCGCCGCCGCCCTCGCCGAGGCGCTCGGCGCCCCGCTGATCCGGTTGCAGTGCCATGAGGGCATCGACGCCTCCCAGGCGCTGTACGACTGGGACTTCCCCCGTCAGCTGCTGCATCTGCGGGCCGCCGAGGCGGCCGGGGTCCGGGACGCCGACCGGCTGGAACGCGAGCTGTACGACCGGCGGTTCCTCATCGCCCGGCCGCTGCTGCGGGCGCTGCAGACGCAGCCGTCGGTGCTTCTGGTGGACGAGATCGACCGGGCCGACGACGAGTTCGAGGCGTTCCTGCTGGAGGTGCTGTCGGAGTTCCAGGTGACGGTCCCCGAACTGGGCACGCTGCGGGCCGAGGTGCCGCCGGTGGTGGTCCTGACCTCCAACCGCACGCGGGAGGTGCACGACGCCCTGAAGCGGCGGTGTCTGTACCACTGGTTCGACCATCCCGGTTTCGCCCGTGAGCTCGCCATCGTCCGCCGCCGGCTGCCCGGGGTGTCGGCGCGGCTGGCCGAGCAGGTCACCGCGCTGGTGCAGGCCCTGCGTGCCGAGGATCTGCTCAAGCCCCCGGGTGTCGCGGAGACCCTGGACTGGGCCCGTGCCCTGGACGCCCTCGGCGCCACCGAGGTCGATGCGGAGCTGGCGGTGGCCACGCTCGGCTCGGTGCTGAAGTACCGCGAGGACCTGGAGCGCGCCCGCGGCCTGGACTTCGCGGCGGCCCTCGCACGGCGGGGAGCGTGATCGGTGTGGAGCGGGAACGCCGCGGGGAGAGGGGGGCGGGCGGGGACTGGCGGGCGCCGTGCGGCACGGCACCGGCGCCGGACGGGCCGCTCGGGGCCGATGCCGTGCTGCTCGGGTTCGCGCGGTCGTTGCGGGCGGCCGGTGTCGCGGTGAGCGCCGAGCGGGTGCACGCCTTTCTGCGGGCCGTGGCGGTGCTGCGGCCCGGGGTGCGGGCGGATGTGTACTGGGCCGGCCGGCTGACGCTGTGCGGGGACCGGGACGACCTGGAGCGGTACGAGCGGGTGTTCGCCGCCTACTTCGGCACGGACCGGGATCCCGCCCGGGCGGCACGGGCCGCCGTTCCGCTGCCCCGGCTGCGGCCGGTCGTGCGGGACGCGCCCGGCGGGCCGCCCGCCGAGCCGGCCGAGGGGGAGCGGGAGGGTCCGCCCGTCGCCTCGCTCGCCAGTTCCGTGGAGATCCTGCGCCACCGCGACGTGGCGGTTCTCGATCCCGCGGAACGTGCGCAGGTGCGCCGGCTGCTGGCCGCGTTCGCGCTGCGCGGGCAGACGCGGCGCACCGCGCGGAGGCGGCCGGCCCGGCGCGGGGAGGTCGATCCGCACCGCACCGTGCGGGACATGCTGCGGCTCGGCGGCGAGCCGGCGCTGCTGCGGCGGCACGCACGCACCGAGCGGCCCCGCCGGGTCGTCCTGCTCGTCGACGTCAGCGGGTCCATGGGGCCGTACGCCGACGCCCTGCTGCGGTTCGCGCACGCCGCCGTCCGGGGCCGGCGCACGGAGGTGTTCACCATCGGCACCCGGCTGACCCGGGTCACCCGGGAGCTGTCGCACCGGGACCCGGACCTGGCCATGGCCGCGGTCGCCGAGGCGGTGCCCGACTGGCGCGGGGGCACCCGGCTGGGCGAGCTGCTGCGGGAGTTCCTCGACCGCTGGGGCCAGCGGGGCATGGCCCGCGGCGCCGTGGTCGTGCTGCTGTCCGACGGCTGGGAGCGGGGCGATCCACGGCTGCTCGCCGCCCAGATGCGGCGTCTGCACCGGCTCGCGCACCGGGTGATCTGGGCCAACCCCCGCAAGGCACGTCCCGGGTACGCCCCGCTCGCCGCCGGCATGGCGGCGGCGCTGCCCAGCGTGGACGCCTTCGTGGAGGGTCACAGCCTGGCCGCGCTGGAACGGCTGGCGGCGGTGGTGCGGGGTGCCGAGCCCCCGGCCGCGGCGGATGTGCGGGAAGGGAGCTGAGCGTGCGGGACATTCTTCCGGTGCTGGAGCGGTGGTACGCGGCACGGGTGCCGTTCGGGCTCGCCACCGTCGTCGCGGTGAGCCGCAGCGCGCCGCGCGAGCCGGGCGCGGCGATGGCGGTGGGCCCGGACGACGAGGTGGTGGGGAGCGTGTCCGGGGGGTGCGTGGAGGGGGCGGTGTTCGACCTGGCGCAGGAGGTCGTGGCGAGCGGCGAGGCCCAGATGGCGTCCTTCGGCTACAGCGACGAGGACGCGTTCGCGGTCGGCCTCACCTGCGGGGGCGAGATCTCCGTCCTGGTCAGGCCGGTGAGTCCCGAGACCGACCCGGCCTTCGGCGCGGTCGCCGCGTCCGTCACCGCCGGTGAGCCGGTGACCGTGGCGACCGTGGTCGACGGTCCGGCTCCGCGCGGGGCGACGCTCGCGGTGTGGCCGGGGACGGTGGCGGGCACCCTGGGCACGCCCGGTCTGGACGCGGCGGTGACGGCGGACGCCCGCGGTGAACTCGCCCTGGGCGCCACGGGGCTGAGGCACTACGGCCCGCACGGCGAGCGCCGCGAGGACGCCGTCACGGTGTTCCTGCACTCCTTCGCCCCGCCGCCGCGGATGCTGGTGTTCGGCGCGATCGACTACGCCACCGCGGTGGCCCGTGTCGGGGTCTTCCTCGGCTACCGGGTCACGGTGTGCGACGCCCGCCCGGTGTTCGCCACGCCGAAACGGTTCCCCGCGGAGGTGGAGGTGGTCGTGGACTGGCCGCACCGCTATCTGCACGGCACGGACACCGACGAGCGCACGGTGATCTGTGTCCTCACCCACGATCCGAAGTTCGACGTACCGCTGCTTCAGGAGGCGCTGCGCCGGCCGGCCGCCTACATCGGGGCGATGGGCAGCCGCCGCACCCACCGCGACCGGATGAAACGGCTGGTGGAGACCGGCCTGTCGGAGGAGGAGCTGTCCCGGCTGCGGTCCCCGGTGGGCCTGGACCTGGGCGCCCGCACCCCCGAGGAGGTGGCCGTGTCCGTCGCAGCCGAGATCATCGCGCTGCGCTGGGGCGGCACCTGCGCCCCCCTGACCGAGACCTCCGGGGCCATCCACGCGGCCGACTCCGCCTGAGGCGCCGGAGCGAGGCGCCGGCGAGGAGACAGCTGAGGAGACAGCCGAGGAGACGATGTCATGGAACTGCACCACGAGTTCACCGTGCCCGTCCCGGTCGACGACGCCTGGCGGGCGCTCCTCGACATCGAGCGCGTGGCGCCCTGTCTGCCGGGGGCCACCGTGGAGGAGTACGACGGCAGGACCGTGACCGGGTCGGTCAAGGTCAAGCTGGGTCCGATCACGGTGACGTACAAGGGGACGGCGGTCTTCGAGGAGCAGGACGAGACGGCCCGTCGCCTGGTGCTCGCCGCGAGCGGCCGGGAGACGCGCGGGCAGGGGACGGCGCGGGCCACGGTCACGGGCACCCTGGAGGAACGGGACGGTGTCACGGCGGTGTCGGTGCGCACCGATCTGACGGTGACCGGCCGTCCGGCGCAGTTCGGGCGCGGGGTGCTGGCGGAGGTGGGCGACCGGCTGGTCGGGCAGTTCGCCGACTGTCTGTCCGAACGGCTCGCCGGGGCGCCGTCGGCCCCGGCCGCCGAGGGCGCCGTGGCGGGCGCCCCCGGGGAGGCCCGTGAGCGGCCCGCGGCGGAGCGTGCGGAGTCCGAACCGCTCGATCTGCTGCGCACCGCCGGCGCACCGGTGGCCAAGCGGGCCGCCGCGGTGGCGGGTGCGGCCGTCGCCGTCGTGCTGCTGGTCATGGGCGTACGCCGGCTCCGGCGCCCCTGACGCGCCTCGGGGGCCGGGGGCGGGTCGTCCGCTCCTCTGTTCATCACGGTGCGCATGAGTCGTCAGTCGGCCGGCGTTGCCCCTGTGACCTGTGGTTTTGCCCTTCCGGCATTTTTCCCGGTGAAGGAGATTTTTTCCTTGATCACCGGTGTGAGTCCGCGAAGGGGCGGGTACGCGCGCCTCCGACGGATGAGGCATGCATGACCTCTGCGGCACATGTGCGGCACATCCTCGCCGGAAGGAGGTCCGTGACAGCGCACACTCGCAGCGCCCGGGCCGCTTCCGTCCACGAAGCGGCCCGGATCTCACCGAACAGCCGCACACGAGAAAGGGAAGAGTGACCGGGGCGACCCCTGCAGGGGCCGCCCTTTCTGTGTGCCGGTCCTGTGTGCCGGCGCGACGGCCTCCGCGTGTCAGCGCGGCAGCCGGTGCAGCTCCACGGCGGTGAGGCGGCCGTCGGCGACGGTGGCCGTCATGTACGTGCAGTGGGGCAGGCGGCGGCGGTCGGTCGGGGACCCCGGGTTGAGCAGGCGCAGACCGGTGGGCGCGGTGGTGTCCCAGGGGATGCGGCTGTGCCCGAAGACCAGGACGTCGAGGTCCGGGAAGCGGGCGGCACAGCGGGCCTCGCGGCCACGGGCGGGTCCGGTCTCGTGGACGACGCCGACACGCAGCCCGCCGAGGTCGGCGCGGGCCACCTCGGGCAGGCGGGCGCGCAGCTCGGGTCCGTCGTTGTTGCCGTACACGCCGATCAGACGGCGGCTGCGGCTCCGCAGCAAATCCAGGGTGGCGGTGTCGACCCAGTCCCCCGCGTGGAGGACGACGTCGGCACGGGGAAGCTCGGCGAGCAGAGGCGCGGGCAGCTCCTTGGCCCGCTTGGGCAGATGGGTGTCGCTCACCAGCAGCAGTCGCACACGCTCAGTCCTCGCCGCGCACGATGTTCCACTCGGGACCCGTGCGGTCCTGGGGCGGTCCGGAACGGTCCTCGACGGCCGGGAGCCAGGTGCGCACCCTCTTCTTCCGCAGGCGGCGGGCTTCCGCCCAGCCCGTCTCGGGCTGCTGGGCAACGGGCTTCGCGGCGGACTTCCCGGTGGTGTGCGCGGTCACGACGTCTCCTCGTCCTTCGTCACTTCTCCGCCCGCTCTCCGTCCGTGTCCCCCGAGCGGCCCCGGCCGGGTCCCCCGCGAGGGGCCGGGGCAAACCCGCCCGGTACGCCCGTACCCGGTCACCGGCCGCCGGGGCCTCCGCTGCCGAACGAGCCGCCGGAGTCCCCGTCCCAGCGCGGGCGGCCCTGGTCCCCGCTGGGCCTGCTGCCCGGGGAGCCGAGTTCGTGCGGGCTCAGCCGCCGGCCGGTCTCCTCGGCCCGGGGCACCTCGGCGGGCTCGCGCCGCTGGTGGGTCTCGTGGACCGGTCCGGACCCGGGCGGCGTCGGGTGCTCACCGCTTCGGGGGGTCCTGGGCTCGTTCCGTGCGACCCCGATGCCGAGCCGGACGGCCCACACCAGGGCGGTGGCGATCACCAGGCCGCCGACGACGATGACGGCGCCTCCGAGGACCGAGGTCGCGGTGGCTGCTTCGTACCAAGAGACATGCATGGGGCCGCGGGTACCCCGCCCCGGCCGGCGGATGCCCGCGAGAACCGGCCGGGACGCGGCTCCGGCCCGGCCGGTACGGCCGGGTCCGTCCCGTTGCCGCCGACGGCGGACGTGCCCCGGCCCGCTCGCTCCGCGGCCGCCGTGCGGGGCTCATGACCCGTCCGGGGCGCCGGCGCCGCCCTGCCCCGTCTCCCCGGTCTCCCCGGTCGAACGCGCCGCCCGTACCACCTCGGCCTCGACCTCGGCACGGGTCCTGCCCTCGTCGCTCGCGTACTCGCCCAGGGCGGCCTGCAGATCACGGACCAGGTCGCGCCAGGCACGCCACGCCGTCTCGTACGTCTCGCTCTGGGGTCCGGCCCATCGTTCCTGCGCGGGCGACCCATAGTGCTCACGCAGCTGTTCGACCCGGGTGTGCGCCTCGTCGACCGCCCGCTGCTTGGCCACGAGCTCTTCGAAGGTGTGTGACACAGCCCAGGACCCTAAGCACGAGGGGTCCGCACGGCGCCGCGACCTGCCGTGACCGGGGCGCGGCGCACCCGTGTGGCGGCCTCGCGCGGTCCACGGGCGGTCTCACGACCCGAGCAGCACCTCGCTCCACACCTGCTTGCCGCCGCCCACCGGCACGGCGCCCCAGGCGTCCGACACGGCCTCGACGAGGAGGATGCCGCGGCCTCCGGTGGCCTCCCAGCCGATGCCGGTCGGCTTGACGGGGGTGCGGGGCGAGTTGTCGGCGACGGCGATGCGCAGTCTGCCGTTGACGAGACTGAGGTCCAGACGGACCTGGCCGCCGGTGTGCACAAGGGCGTTGGTGACCAGCTCGGAGACGACGAGGAGAGCGACGTCCATGCCCTCGGTCACCCCCCAGGAGCGCAGAGTGCGCCGGGTGAAGCGACGGGCGTGCCGGACCGCCTCGGGCACCCGCCACACCGTCCAGCTCTCCCTGAGCGGGCGTACGGCCATGCCGTCGTAGCGCATCAGGAGCAGGGCGATGTCGTCATTGCGGCGGGCGTCGCCGAGCAGGGCGTCGGCGACCAGGCCGAGGTGGGCGGGGTCGGCGCCGACCAGGTCGCGGCCGAACTGCTCCAGGCCTTCGTCGATGTCCTTGCCGGCGGACTCCACCAGGCCGTCGGTGGTCAGGGCGAGTACGGTGCCGGGCCTGAACCGCAGCGGGGTCATCGGGAAGTCGGCCTGGTCCAGGACCCCGAGCGGAGGGCCGACCTCGGCCTCCACGACCTCGATGCGGCCGTCCGGGTGGCGCAGCACGGGCGGCAGATGCCCGGCGCGCACGCACCAGGCGGTGCCCTGTTCCATGTCGACGTCGACATAGGTGCAGGTGGCGAACCGGTCGGTCTCCATCTCCAGCAGCAGCCGGTTGGCGTGCGAGACCACCACGTCCGGCGGGTGCCCCTCGGTGGCATAGGCGCGCAGGGCGGTGCGCATCTGGCCCATCAAGGTGGCGGCGCCCGCGTTGTGGCCCTGGACGTCGCCGATGACGAGGGCCGCGTGATTGTCGGCCAGCGGGATCACGTCGTACCAGTCGCCGCCGACCTCCAGACCGGCCGTCGCGGGCAGATAGCGGGCGACGGCCGTGGCACCGGGCAGCCCCGGCAGGCGGCGGGGCAGCAGGGTGCGCTGGAGCATGCCGACGAGCTCGTGCTCGGCGTCGAAGGCACGGGCGCGCACCAGGGCCTGCCCGGCCAGACCGGCCGAGGCGGTGAGCAGGGCACGCTCGTCGGGGGTGAAGTCGTGCGGGGCGTCCCAGCCGACCAGGCAGACCCCGGCCGTGCGGCCCTCGGCGGTCAGCGGCAGGACCGCGAGACCGCCGGGGCCGACCCCGGCGAGAGCCGGCTCCAGGTCGGTGCCGCCGGACCAGATCCGGGCGCGTCCCTCGCGCAGGACGGCGGCCAGGGTGGGCATGGCCCGCACCGGGGCGTCCGGCCACTCGGTGCGCCACTGCAGGCGCCACAGCTCGGGCCAGGCCTCCGGTTCGGGCGGGTCCAGGGCGGTGACGACGAGACGGTCGTTCTCCAGTTCGGCGAGCGCGATCCGGTCGGCCCGCAGGGGGTCGCGCAACGCGGCGACCACCGCCTGACTGACGTCGTGGACGGTGCCCGCGGTCGCCAGGGCCGCGGCGAGCCGCTGGACCCGGGCGGCGTCGGTGACACCGGGGCGCAGGGTGGAGACGTCGGCGACGGTGCCGACCAGCCGGGCGGGGCGGCCCTCGCCGCCGGGCAGCAGCCGGCCGCGCAGCCGCACCCACCGGGGCGGGCCGGACGGCTGCAGGACGCGGAACTCCAGCTCGCGCTCGCCGCTGAACATGTGGTCGGCCTCGACCACGGACATCAGCGACGGCAGGTCCTCCGGCACGGTCAGCGCCAGCAGCGTCTCGACCCTGCCGTCGAAACCGGACCGGTTCAGGCCGAACAGTTCGAGGAGGGCGTCGCCGACCTCCACCCGTCCGCTGTCCGTCGCGAGGCTGAACGCGTCCGGCGGCAGTTCCTCGGTGTGCGTGACCTCGGTGGCGGCGGGACAGGCGACGGCCTCGGCGATCAGCTCCAGGCACGCCCGGTCCTCGCTGTCGAAACCGACCGGGCTCTCGGTGACGGCGAGCAGGACGCCGCCCTCCGGTCCGCGCAGCGGCAGCGCGGCCAGGGACATGTTCCCGGCGGGCATCCGCCGGGAATCGGCGCGCCTGGCGAGCTCTTCGGGACCCAGCCACACGGCCCGCCCGGTGCGGCGGGCGTCGGCGGCCGGGGACCGCCCGGCGAGGCGGTAGCTGTCCCTCACCCCGTACAGGGCCCTCGGCACACCGGCCGACTCCGACAAGGACAGCACCTCGCCCGTCGCGCCGGGGACGTACACACCGGCGAACGCCGCGTTGGCGAAGACCAGGGCCTGTTCCAGGACGCGACGCGACCGATCGGGGGCGGAGGTGGCGGCGAGCGTCCTGAGGGCGGATTCGGCCCGCAGTGTCCTCGTACTGCGTACCGCAGCTCCCTCACTGACCACGTGGCCATTACAGCGCGTATCACCCGGTTGTGCAGCCCCTGGGACGGTTTCACGGGATTCCACGGTGGACGGCGCTCGAAACATGTCGAATGTGCGGTGGCGTACGCGGTGTGCACGGCGATCCGGGGGGCGCGTTGTGCGCGGTGGTCCGGGGGACGGGCGTGCGGCCGGTGCTGCCGGCCGTCCCGCGGTCCGGTTCACCGTGCGGGCCGGGCCGTCAAGGGGGAGTCTGGGTGCCAGGACCCACGCGCGGCCGAGCGAGGAGGTGGTCGGGCGTGTCCGACGGGAACGCGCCTCACCGGGAACCGTCGGCCGCCGACCGGACGGCCGAGGGCCCGGTGCTGTCCCGGGCGCTGGCCGCCCTGCTGGACGAGGTCCACGCGCACGCCGGTGCGGTGTATCTGCCGGCGCCCGGCCGGCCGGTGCTGGAGATGGCGGTGATGGCGGGCCTGCCCCGGACGTTCGCCTCCCCCTGGGAGCGGGTCGGGCTGAACGCGCCGTTCCCGATCGCCCACGCGGTGCGCGACCGGCGGCTGGTCTGGGTCGGCGACGAGGAGGAGATGGCCCGCCGCTATCCGCGGATCTCCGTCGTGGCGCCGTATCCCTTCGCGATGGCCGCGCTGCCCCTGGCGACCGGGAAGGCCGTGTACGGGGCCGTTTTCGTGGTCTGGCCCGCGTCCCATCCGCCGGAGCTGTCCGACTGGGAGCGGAAGCATCTGACCGCGTCCTGCGACCGGCTCGCGACGCAGCTGGAGCAGGCCGCGGCGGAGAACCGCCCGGTGCGCCCCGGGCCCGATCTCCTCACCCTGGACCCCGCGGACGAGGCGGCCGACGCCCCCGGTTCGGCCGAGGCGGCCCGCCTGGTGGCGCGGCTGCCGTACGGGCTGGTCGCCCTCGATCTGCACGGCCGGGTCTCCTACGCCAACCCCGCCGCCGCCGATCTGATCGGCCTGCCCGTGAGCACACTGCTGGGCGTCCCGCTGTGGAAGTCGGTGCCGTGGCTGAACGACCCGGTGTACGAGGACCGCTACCGGGCCGCGCTGATCAGCCAGCGCGTCACCTCCTTCGTGGCGCTGCGCCCGCCCGGCGACTGGCTGTCGTTCCGGATGTATCCGGACACCACCGGGCTGAGCATGAGGATCAGCCGGACCCGGGCGGTGGAGGCGCTGAGCCGCGGCGCGCCGGAGCCCGGTGCGGAACGGACCGGGCTGATCACCATCTCGCATGTGCTGCACCTGGCCGGAGGGCTGACCGAGACGGTCAGCGTACGGGACGTGGTGCGGCTGATCGCGGACGAGATCGTCCCGGCGGTGGGCGGCCAGGCCCTGATGATCCTCGGCTCGCAGTCCGGGCGGCTGCATGTGCTCGGCCACCGCGGATACCAGGACCCGCGCGTCGTCGAGATGTTCGACGGGGTCCCGCTGACCGCGCCGACGCCGGGCGCCCATGTGCTGGCCAAGGGAGTGCCCGCCTTCTTCGAGTCACGGCAGCAGATGGAGCGGCTGTACCCGGACTGCCTCTCGGTGCCCGACGGCTTCGCCGCCTGGGCGTATCTGCCGCTCATCGCCTCCGGGCGCCCGGTGGGCACCTGTGTGCTCTCCTACGCCGAGCCGCACCACTTCTCCACGAACGAGCGGGCGGTGCTCATCAGTCTGGGCGGGCTGATGGCGCAGGCCCTGGAGCGGGCCCGGCTCTACGACGCCAAGCACCGGCTGGCGCACGGTCTGCAGCAGGCGCTGCTGCCGCACTCGCTGCCGCGGCTGGCCGGCCTCGACGCGGCCGGACGCTATCTGCCGGCCACGCAGCACATGGAGATCGGCGGCGACTTCTACGACATGGTGGCCACCCCGCCGACGGCGGCCGCCGTGATCGGGGACGTGCAGGGGCACAACGTGACCGCAGCCGGGCTGATGGGGCAGCTGCGCACCGCGGTACGGGCGTACACCACGGTGGGCCAGGAACCGGGGGAGGTCATGCGCAGCACCAACCGGCTGCTGATGGACCTCGGGGTCGAACTGTTCGCCAGCTGCCTGTATCTGCGGCTCGATCCGGCGAGCCACTCGGCCGTGATGTCCCGGGCGGGGCATCCGCCGCCGCTGCTGAGACTGCCGGACGGACGGGTGCGGGTGCTCGACCTGGCCGGAGGCCCGCTGCTGGGCATCGACGCGACGGCGGTGTACACGACGACGCGAGTCGGCCTCGCTCCCGGCTCGACGCTCCTTCTCTACACCGACGGACTGGTGGAGTCGCCGGAGACGGACCTCGAGAACGCCATCGCGGAGCTGGGGCACCAGCTCGGTGAGGCCGGGGACGCGCCGCCGGACGAGCTGGCCGATCTGCTGGTGCAGCGCTGCATGGCGGCGCGGGAGCGGATCGACGACGTGGCGGTGCTCCTGCTGCGCATGCGGGACGACGGCTGACGGTCCGGCCCTCCGGCCGGAGGGCCGGACCCGTGGGGCGGCTCAGGGGGGAAGCCGCCCGAAGGGTGCCGTCAGTGGTTCCAGCCGCGCCCGGAGCCCCGTGCCGCACCGGAGTTGTAACCGCCGCCGGCCTGCTGGTCGCCCATGCCGGCCTGGTCGCCCGCGCCGTTGCCGGCCTGATCGCCGCCCTGCTGGTCAGCCGCGCCGTTGCCGGCCTGGTCGCCCGCGCCGTTGCCGGCCTGATCGCCGCCCTGCTGGTCAGCCGCGCCGTTGCCGGCCTGGTCACCGCCGGCCTGGTCGCCCGCGCCGTTGCCGGCCGCGGCGCCGAGCGTCGCGCCGGTCTCCTCGAGGGCCGTGGTGACCGGCTGGAAGAAGGTCACGCCGCCCTGGGTGCAGTCGCCGCTGCCGCCGGAGGTGAGGCCGAGCGCGTTGCCGTCCTGGGTGAACAGGGAGCCGCCGCTGTCGCCGGGCTCGGCGCAGACGGTGGTCTGTATGAGGCCGGTGACGGTGTCGACGCCGGTCGGGCTGGTGTCGCTCTGGAAGTTGACGGTGGCGTTGAGGCCGGTCACCTGGCCGCTGTTCAGCCCGGTGGTGCTGCCCATCCGGAAGACGGTCGTGCCGACGGTGGCTTCCGCGGCCTGGTTGATCCGGACGGTCTGCCCGTTGCCGACGTTGACCTCGCTCGGTGCCTGGGTGTTCGGGTCGTCGTACTTGACGAGGGCGAAGTCGCTGCCGGGGAAGGTGGACTGCTCGACCGTGGCGATCGGCCGGCCGTTCGCGGAGTCCGACCACTGCGTGCCCGGGTCGCCGCAGTGCCCGGCGGTCAGGAAGGCGGGGCTGCCGTCGGAGGCCGTGACGTTGAAGCCGAGGGAGCAGCGGACGGTGCCGCCCTGGGCCCGGGAGAAGATGGGGTCGCCGCCGGAGGCGAACGTCTTGAAGGTCCCGGGGGCCTTCTTCAGAGTGGCCATGCCCGAGCCGAGGCTCTCGACCGTGGACTCCAGCTTGTTCCACTTGGCTCCGGTGACCGTGCTGTCGGCGGTGACCAGGACCTTGTTGGTGCGCGGGTCGACGGTCCAGGCCGTGCCGGGGATGGCGGCCTTGCTCCTCAAGGTCTGCTCGGCGGACTTCAGTTCGGCGATGCTGTTGTCGACCTGGCGGACGACCGCGCCCGCCTTCCTCGCCCGGGCGGCCATGGCGGTGTCGCCGCGCACCACGTTGACGACGAGCCGCTGCCTGTCACCGTCGTAGTACGCGCCGGCGTAGGAGTCGCCGAGGGTTCTGGCGAGCTGTGCGGACAGGTGTGAGGCGTCCTTGGCTTTCAGGGTCCTGGGGGTGACGTTCTCCGTTGCGCCGTCCTGGGAGGCGTTGGCGTTCGGGAGCAGTATCGCCGCCGCACCGAGCGCCACCACGCCGCCTGCCGCAATCGCGGCCTTGCGCTTCGGAATTCGCTTGTGACTCAACTTCTCGACCTCCTGTGGACGGGGGTCCTGGCCACCGTCCAGCGGTGGTTGGGGGACGCCTGGATGGCCTTTGATACGCACGGGGCGCGTGACATGTTCAATCCCGTTCGCCAACTCGTCCTCCACCGCAAGGAATCGGCCGGCTTCCGCACGCGTCCCGAGCCGTACCGGCACCCGTCTGACGCACCGTCGGATCCCGCTGCCGGGTGCACCGGACGCGGTGCCGCACCACGGGCCCGCCGCCGGTCGTCGCCGGCCTCGGCGGGGCGCTGCACGGGCCTCGCGGCGAGACGTGTCCGGGCGCGGGTGCCGTCGAGCCGTCGAGTGGTGTGCGGGGGCGCCGTACCGCTGTACGGACGGCCGGATCCGGTCCGGTCGCCGCCGGCCCGGTGGGCGGGGCCGGCCGGCGGGCGCGAGTGCGGCGGAGGCCGGCCGCTGTTTCCGGTGCGGCGCGTCCGGCGCCTCGACGGCACCGGCGGCGGCCGGGCCGGAGCGCGGTCAGGACGGCGGGCTCCGGAAAGGGATCCGAAAGGAGCCGCCCGTGTCCGCGGGCGGCTCCTCCCGGATCCCGCCGGGGACACATGAAAGCGCCGGGCGGGGTACCCGGGCCGCATGCGGCACGACCACCGAGAACCCGAGCTGCCCCCCGCCCGGGGCCCCGTCTCCGCCGCCGTGACGGCCCATCTGCGGGGCACCGGGCCGCTGCCGCGCGCCGAGGAGATCGGCGGGGCGACGGCGTACGGCGACGATCTCCAGCTCGCCCTGTACCTGTGCTACGAGCTGCACTACCGGGGTTTCGCCGGGGTCGACGCACAACGCGAGTGGGACCCGGACCTGCTGCGGGTCCGCTCGGCGCTGGAGCACCGGTTCCTGTCCGCGCTGCGCGCCGACACACCCGCGCACGACAGCCTCGACGACGCGCTCGCCGCCCTTCTCGTCGAACCGGTCCGCGGCACGGGCGTCAGCCACTATCTGCGGGACGAGGGCACCCTGTGGCAGCTGCGGGAGTACGCGGTCCAGCGCTCCCTGTACCACCTCAAGGAGGCCGACCCGCACGCCTGGGTGCTGCCCCGTCTGTGGGGCCGGGCCAAGGCGGCCATGGCGGCGGTGGAGTTCGACGAGTGGGGCGGCGGCCGTGCCGAACGCGTCCACGCCCGGCTGTTCGCCGACCTGATGACCGACCTGTGCCTGGACACGACCTATGGCCGCTATCTGGACGCGGCCTCGGCGGAGGCCCTGGCGACGGTGAACCTGATGTCCCTGTTCGGGCTGCACCGCGAGCTGCGAGGCGCCCTGGTGGGCCACTTCGCCGCGGTCGAGATCACCTCCTCCCCCGGCTCACGGCGGCTGGCCGAGGCACTGCGCCGGACGGGCGCCGGACCGGCCGCGCAGTTCTTCTACGACGAACACGTGGAGGCGGACGCCGTGCATGAGCAGGTGGTGCGTCATGACGTGCTCGGCGGGCTGCTGGCCGAGGAGCCGCACCTGGCGGCCGACGTGACCTTCGGCATCGACGCGACCGGATATCTGGAGGACCGTCTCGGCGCACGGCTGCTCGCCGACTGGCGCGCCGGACGGTCGTCGCTCCGGACCCCCCTCGCACAGGAAGTGACAGGTGCTTCCTGAGTGTCACAAGTACTTCCCGGGCACCGGGGTACTCGCCGATCGTGTATGCACTGCTGCTTCCAGGCGTCTACGCCCCACAGGACGACACCGCGCTGCTGGCCGAGGCCCTGGCCGACGAGCCGCGCACGCCGGGCGCACAGGTCCTCGACGTGGGGACCGGGAGCGGTGCGCTGGCCCTGGTGGCCGCCCGGCGGGGCGCCGAGGTGACCGCGGTGGACATCTCCTGGCGTGCGGTGTGGACCGCACGGCTCAACGCCCGGCTGAGCCGGCTTCCGGTCCGCATCCACCACGGGAATCTCTTCGACCCGGTACGCGAACGGTCGTTCGACCTCATCCTGGCCAACCCCCCGTACGTACCGGCTCCCGACACCCGGCGCGGACCGCGCGGCAAGCGCCGCGCCTGGGACGCGGGACATGACGGACGGCTGGTGCTGGACCGGATCTGCCGGGACTCGCCCCCGCTGCTGCGGCCCGGAGGCGTCCTGCTGATCGTCCACTCCGCGCTGAGCGGCCCCGGCCGCACCCTGGACCGGCTGCGCACGGCCGGCCTCAAGGCCTCGGTGGTGCGCCGCCACTGGATCGCCTTCGGCCCCGTTCTGCGGTCGAGGCGCGACTGGCTGCGCGAGCGCGGTCTGCTGCCCGCGGACGAGGGGGCCGACGAGGCCGACGAGAAAGAGGAGTTGGTGGTCGTCCGTGGCGAACGTCCCCTCTGACGCCCCGCGCTCCGACCCGCCCCGCCGGGTCACGATGCAGCGGCGCGGCCCGATCCTCGTCGACGGTCCGGTCGAGGTGGAACTCGAGGACGGCACCACCGTCTTCTCCGACCGTTTCCGTGTCGCCCTGTGCACCTGCCGTCGCAGCCGCCGCTACCCGTGGTGCGACACCAGCCACCGCGAGCGGGGATAGGGGCAGCGAACGGCCGGGAGGGCGGGCGGTACGGAGGCCGGCGCGGGTGCGCGGCCGGGGCGCGGGGCGGCGCGGCGGTGTGCCGCGCCCATGTGCCGGGGCCGGCGGGCGGCCCCACTCCGCCCGCCGGCCCCTACGAGATCGCTCTGACTCTCCGCACCGGGGACTCCGCACTCCCCATCGCGGGCCCCTTCAGTCATGTGCGGAGACCACGCGATCCCGGTCCCTCAGAACGAGAAGACGCTCTTCGCGGAAGCGTTCATCATGCACTCGTTGGAGAAGGTGCGCTCGTAGGAGACGCGCTTGCCCTCCCAGACGCCCTGGACCGTGACCACCACGGGGTTGTACTCCCAGGTGCACATCACGTCGTCGCGCGCCTTGAGCGCGGTGACGTCACCGCCTGCGGCCCTCAGCTCGGCGCATGCGTCGGACGCGGCCGGGTGGCTGCCGGAAGGTCTCGGGGCACAGGTCAGGGTGACGGCGCGCTCCGGAGCGGCAGTCGCCGCGGTGACGCCGTGGCCCACGGTGAGCACCAGGGCCGAGGGGGCGTAGAGCGTGGCGGGGGCGGGGGACGGGCCGGCCAGGGCCGCCTCGGCGAGGGGTCCGCAGACGGCTGTGGCCGCGAGGCCGAGAGTTGCTGCCCAGCGCGCGGTGTTCCGCATCGTGTGCTTCCTTCCGCTGAGTGTCGTCGGGTGCCGGTCGCGACTCGGTCGGTGCCGGCCGGCGTGCGGGAGTCTGCCGAGTCCGGCGCCGAAACTCACATCGAACCCACTGATTTCAGTAACCTTGCGTATTGAATCAGTGGCGCGAAGTCACAGAGTCCATGCGCCACAACCCCCAATCCACGGGCTTGTCGATCACCGAATCCGGCCGGATGGCCGAATCCCTGCGCCCGTTAATCGTCCTGAAACATTCCGTTTCCGCTCGCAGCATGAACCCTTATGACCCATTGTGTTCACGTTTAGGGCGATAGAGGTCGTTACATGATTGCGAAAGAACCGCAAAAGCGGCGTGCACGGCAGACACACTTTGTTCACACATGTGGTCGTTCATACATGCGGCCGCGCCCGTGACGCTCCGGCTGCGCCGGCCCGGGTCCTGCGGCCCGCACCGGCGTCGGCACATCTCTCGAGGACGGCGTCCGCCTCCCGGCGCACACCCCCGTGGCGGCCTCGGCGAGTGCGCTGTTCCTGCTCGGTGCGATCGCCTTGCCGACGACTTCGCCCCGGGGTACGCCGGTGTGTCCGCCGACTCGGCGGATGCGGCCACGCAGTCGGTGTTCTGGCCGTCGTTCATCGGCGCGGCCCTGGTCGTGCCGTCCGACCCGGTGTCCTTCGGCGCGTTCCCCGGTGACCGGTCGCGCCGCATCCCGGCCGGCACTCCGCGCCGCAAGGTGGTCGGTGCCGCCTTCCCGGGGCAGGCCGCCGCCCTGCTGCCGTTCGTCTTCGATCCGGGCGACGGTGAGCGTCATCGCCGCCAAGGCCCCCGAGTACGTCGACCCCGCGGCCCCGCCTTCCTGGGCGGGCCGCTCGCCGTCTCGCCGAGCCGGTTCTTCCCGCCGGTGTGTCCGCTCACGCCGATCG
Source organism: Streptomyces thermoalcalitolerans (assembly GCF_039525155.1). Lineage (NCBI taxonomy): Bacteria > Bacillati > Actinomycetota > Actinomycetes > Kitasatosporales > Streptomycetaceae > Streptomyces > Streptomyces thermoalcalitolerans. Next base: position 60,330 of record NZ_BAAAHG010000035.1, read on the forward strand.
GCGGCATGCCGACGGGCACGACCTTCCTGTACGGCACCGGGCCGGACTTCGCCTCGGTGGTTCCGCAGCCGGCCCGTGCCGTCGGCATCCCGGTGCCGCCGGTCACCGGACCGGGCGTGCCGGACACCGGCCCGGTGGCGGTGTCCCGCCACGAAGAGCCGACGCCGGGTCCGCCGCCCGCGCCGGCGTTTCGCGGGGGCGAGGCGTTGCCGGACGCACCGGAGGGTGACGGACGGCCGCTTCCGCCGGCTCCAACGCACCGGCCCGTGGGCCGATCGGGCCGGCGGCCGTCCCGAGGCGGCCGCTCAGGTGGCGTCGCCCGACAGGCCCGCCTGGCGGGCCGACGGGGTGCGCGTCCCGGCGATCGACAGCGAACCGGGGCTCTCCGACGAGGAGTCGACGGCCCAGCGCTGGGCCGTCGAGCCGTCGCGGACCTTGACGATCACATCGGCGCCCACCTGCGGCGAGGCGGGGGCGAGGGCGAGTCCTCCCTCCCAGCGGGGCAGCAACTCCCCCCGCGGGCCGGTGTTGTAGCGCACATCGGAGGCACGTTCGGTGCCGGACTCCGCGCAGGTGCCGAGGACGACCACACCCGCGTCGGCGTGCGAGTCCAGGCACAGCCCGGGGTCGGCGGCGCTGCGCAGCAGACCGTCGTCCTCCAGGGACCACTGCTGGTCCTCCGCCGAGGAGCACTCGGCGAGTTCGGCGGCCGCCCCGTCCCTCGGCTCGCCCCGGACGGCGAGGCACAGGCCGATCGAGACATTGCGCAGCCGGGTCTGCCCGCTCCCCGGGGACAGCCCGGGGGTGCCGGACGCCGCCGAACCGGCGGGCGGGGCCGGGAAGGCGGTACCGGGTGCCGTGACCCCGGCCCCGATCGCGCCGGTGGACGCGGCCGGGGCGGTGCCGCTGTCGCTGGACCACAGGCTGATGCCGAGCACGGTGGCGAGCAGTCCGGCGGGGACCAGCCCGAGACCGGTGCGCAGCGCACGGGACGACCGCGGGGCGCCGGGGATGCGGCCGGACACCATGACCCGGGACAGCGGCCGGCTCCGGCCGCCGCCGGCCGACCGTCTGCCGCCGCGCCGGCCGGAGCCTCTGGCGCGCGGGGCCCGCAGGGCGCGGTCCGGACGCGTTTCGAGGTAGCGGGCGGCGCCCCAGCCGAGCACCGCTTCGGCGAGCAGTTCGCCCAGTCCCTTCTCCACCAGGCCGAGTTGTCCGGCCGCCTCCCGGCAGTAGCGGCAGTCGTCCAGATGCCGCCGGACGTCCGGCAGCAGATCGCCGCCGCGGCGGATCGGGGCGTCGAGCAGCCGGTTGTAGAGGCGGCAGCCGTCGGTGGGCGCGAGTTCCAGGTGGGCGCGCACACAGCCCTCGCGGAACTTCTCCCGCGCCTGCTCCAGGGTGAGCGCCGCCGTCTCGAGGTCCACGCCCAGCAGTCCGGCCGGGACATCGAGGGGTTCGGCCTCCACCTCGGTGTGCCACAGCAGGCACTGGCCGGCCGGGAACAATTCCTCGAAGGCCCGCTGGGCGAGCCGGCGGTTCTCCGGTATCGGGGACGCGGTGGCCCGCATCCCCCGGCCTCCGGCGGGTTTGCGCAACTCCGGGAGGACGCCGGACACCTGCTCCTCCGTGGCCCACAGCCGGACGGTGTTCCGTACGGTCACCAGCAGCCGAGGGCGCAGGGCCGTTCCCGGTTCGCCCAGGGTCAGCCGTTCGAAGACCTGGTGGAAGGCGGCCGAGGCGACCATGGCCGCGGTCGGTGTCGTGGAGGCGAGGCAGATCGCCGCGTATTCGTGGACCGGCTGCCAGTGCCGGGCCATCAGCAGGGCGACGCATTGGGCGGCTTCGGCGTCCGAGCTGCCGGCGAGCCGTGCGGCGAGGGACTCGTCGGGCTCTCCTTGGGTACCGCCCGGCGGCGGATAGGGAGGACGAGCAAGGTGGGGGGTGGGCACGAAACGGCTTCCTTCGGTACGTACCTGAATGGTGCGAGCGCGCGGGCCCAGCCTATGTCCGGCGGCGAATCGGCCCGACTCTCCGGGCTGTCCCCTCAGAGCCGATTCTCGCCCACGCACGGGGAGTTCAGCCTTGCACAACGCAATGACACCCAACAAGGCGCACAGGCAGGGGCCACGCCCTTGACATAACGTGAGAAATCCGGGCATCACCGGCATCGCATTCGCCTGCTCCGTGCCGTGCGTCCGTGCGCGGCACGCGCACACCGAACCGTGTGCACACCGCGCGCTGTGCACGCGGGGCCGCCGATGCCGTTCCTCCCGTGCCCCGCACCGCGGCCCCGGGGCCGCGGTGCGGGCCGAGCGGTGGTCAGATCTGCCAGGAGCGCAGCCGGTCGGCGGCCTCGTAGACGTCGGTCTTGCCGGACATCAGGTCGCGGGCGAGGTCGACGAGGGCTCCGTAGGGCGGGTCGATGCCCACGCCGCTGATGAACATGTAGGCCACCGCTGTCGCGCAGGCGAAGCGGGCGTTGGCCGCCGGCAGGGGCTTGAGCACGGCAAGGGTGTGCAGCAGCGCGGCGGCCCGCCAGGCCGGGTCGGAGTCCACGCCGAGACGCGGCGGGTCGACACGATGGCGGGCGACGGCGGCCACCAGGGCCGAGAAGTCGTCGATCGCGGGCTGATCCGGCAGGACCTCCTCGTGACGCTGCAACAGCCAAGGGACGTCGATATGGATGACAGGGGTCATCGGTCAGGCGGCCCGCCCCTCGCCCTTCGAGGGCGATTCGTCCTCGGGGAAGGCCTCGGCGAACTCGTCGGCGTGCGTGGTGAAGAACTTGCGGAAAGCCTCGGCGCCCTCCTGCAGGGCCCGGTGCCGCGCTATGTCGGCGGCGGCCGCCTCCCGCACGAGCGCCTTCATCGACGTACCGCGCTCCTTGGCGATCTGGCGCAGGTCCTCAAGTTCGCGATCGCTGAACTCCACATTGAGAGCTGGCATGCCCCACACGGTACCGCTCAGGTACTTGCACGTAAATATCCGCAGGTCACAGCGGTGAAGCACTGGTACCGAGGCAGGGTTCGCGGGCCTCGGACCGCGGCAGGGAGGCCTCCGGACCCGCCTCGCGTTCCCGTCGACGGCCGTCCCGTCGCCGGACGACGACCGCGGCGTCGGTGACCTGCTCTTCTCAGGGGCGAGAGCCCTCCTTCGACTCCCTCTTCGACTCCCTCTTCGACTCCCTCTTCGACTCCCTTCCGGCTCCCGTCACCGGCCGAGCCGGTGTTCCGCGCGGAAGTAGACTGTGGGAGTGGCGATGATGCGCCCGGTGTACCCGTTCGACGATGCCGTCACGGCACGGGCCGTCGTCGATGATCGCGGTGTCCTCGTCGAGTGGAACGAGGGCGCACGCCGGCTGCTGGGCTGGGCGCCCGGAGAGGTCCTGGGCAGCCCGGCGGTACACCTGCTGGCCGGCGACCCGCGGCCGGACTTTCCCCGGGAACGGCGCTGGGACGGCACGCTCACTCTGCGGCACCGGGACGGACGCGCCGTGACCGTCTGGGTACTGGCCAACCGCCGCTCCCCGGAGGAGGGCGGGGGCCTGTTCCTGGTCACCCCCCTGGAGAGCGACGAGCCTCAGGACCCGGACGATCCGCTGTCCTGGATCGATCTCATGCAGTCCCCCTGCGCCACGGCCGTCTACGACGAGCGACTGCGCCTGTACGGGATGAACGCCGCCATGGCGGAGGTGTTCGGCGGGATACCCGCCGAACGGCTGCGGGGTCTGCGCCACTCCGAGATCGGCGGCCACCGGCAGAGCGAGGACTTCGAGCGGCACATGCACCGGGTCCTGACCACCGGCCGGGAGGACGACGTACGGACGTACGTGCCGATAGGCGTCGACGGCCGGGCGCACACCTGGCTGGCCCGTATGTCCCCGGTCACCGACCCGCAGGGGCGGGTGCGCGGGGTGTGCGTCGCCGTGCACGACTTCACCGAGCAGTACCGGGCGCGCGAGCGGCTGCAGCTGGTGAACGAGGCGAGTGCGCGCATCGGCACCACGCTGGACGTCACCCGGACGGCACAGGAGCTCACCGATGTCTGCGTCCCGGCCCTCGCCGACTTCGTCAGCGTCGATCTGCTGGACACGGCCGCACACGACGGCATGCCGTCCACCGGCCCGCTGCCCATGCCGGTCGCCCTGTGCCGGGCCGCCCACACCTCCGTCACTCCGGGCACGCCGGAGGCCGTCATCGCGGTCGGGGGGACCGAGATCTACCCGGCCACCTCCCCGCAGGGCGCCTCCCTGGTGACACAGCACTCGGTGGTGCTCTCCGAGGAGGCCGGCGACCTGGACAAGTGGCTGTCCTGGGATCCGGTGCGCAGCCTGCGCGTCCGGGAGCTGGGCATTCACTCCGCGATGTCCGTGCCGATCCGGGCCCGGGGGGTGACCCTCGGCGTCGCCGTGTTCGCCCGGTTCGAGCAGCCCGGCCCGTTCACGCCCGACGACGTGCTGCTCGCCGAGGAGGTCACGGCCCACGCCGCCGTCTGCATCGACAACGCCCAGCGCTACTCCCGTGAGCGGGAGACCGCTCTCGCCCTGCAGCGCAGCCTGCTGCCGCGCACCCTGCCGCGCACCGCCGCGGTGGAGGCGGCCTCCCGCTATCTGCCGGCGGTCCGGGGCGGGATGGGCGGTGACTGGTTCGATGTGATCCCGCTGTCCGGGATGCGGGTCGCCCTGGTCGTCGGGGACGTCTTCCGGCGCGGCGTGCAGGCCTCGGCCATCATGGGCAGCCTGCGCACCGCCGTGCGCACCCTCGCCGACATCGACCTCGCCCCGGAGGAACTGCTCACCCACCTCGACGACGTGGTGGCCCGGATGACCGCCGGGGCCGAGGACGACTCCGGCGAGATCAGCGCCAGCTGTCTGTACGCGGTGTACGACCCGGTCTCCCGCCGCTGCACGCTCGCCCGCGCCGGACATCCGTCACCGGTCCTGGTCCCGCCGGACGGCCCGCCGCGCCGGGTGGAACTGCCATGGGGTCCGCCGCTGGGCGTGGGCGGACTGCCGTTCGAGAGCGTCGAACTCGTTCTGCCGGAGGACAGTGTGCTGTCCTTCTTCACCGACGGGCTGCTCGAGGGCGGCGAACGGGACGTCGACATCGGCCACCGGCTGCTGTGCGAGGCGCTGGCGGCCGGGTCCGGCTCCCTGGAGGAGACCTGCGACCGCATCCTGCGCATGCTGCTCCCGGCGGACGGCGCCTACGACGACGCGGCCCTGCTGCTGGCCCGCACCAAGGGCCTGCCGCCCTCCCAGGTGGCCACCTGGGACGTCCCGACCGATCCGTCGCTGGTCGCCCCGGTCCGCAGACAGGTCGTCGAGCAGCTCGGCGTCTGGGGACTCGACGAGGCGGCGTTCACCACCGAACTGGTGGTCAGCGAGCTGGTCACCAACGCGCTGCGGTACGGCACCCCGCCGATCCGGCTGCGGCTGATCCACAGCGGGACGCATCTGATCTGCGAGGTGTACGACACCACCCACGCCGCTCCGCATCTGCGCCGTGCCAAGACCTGGGACGAGGGCGGCCGCGGTCTGCTGCTGGTCGCCCAGCTCACCCGGCGGTGGGGCAGCAGGCAGACCGCCGAGGGCAAGACGATCTGGGCGGAGCTGAGCCTGCGCGACGAGGAGTGAGGTGCGTGCGGCACACGCCGGTCCCCCACGACCCGGTCCGGCGGCGGCCGGCCCCGGGCCGTGGCCGCGCACCCGCGCACCCGCGCATCCGCGCATCCGGCAGCGCGGCGACGGTGGTGCGTCCGAACGCGTAGATCGCTCCCCGCGGCTCATCCGCCCTCGTACGGGTGAACTCCGCGCGGCTCCCGGCGGGAAGGAGTTCGGGGAGGAAGGTGCGGCCGGCCGCGGACCTCTCGCCCGGTTCGCGCCTCGGCCGCGCAGGACGGCGCACAAGGCGCCGGACGCACGCGGCCACCGTGTGCGACGAAGCCCCAGGAGCGTGGAACATGACGCACACGTCCCCGTCCGCCCACCGGGCCGCTGCCCTGCCGGCATGCGCGGTCGCCGTCCTGGTCCTGCTGACCGGCTGTGGCGACGGCGGCGGTACGAGCGCCGCTCCGCAGCGGATGTCGAACACCGTCGCGCCCTCGAGCAGCGCGACCGGCCCCTCCGACCGCGGCACGGACGGCACCCGCGCCACCGCCACGAGCACCCGCTGCCGCACCTTCGAGCTGAAGGCGTCGGTGGGCCGCCGTGACCCGGGTGCCGGGCAGGTGAACTTCCCGGTCGTGCTGACCAACGTCTCCGACCGCGCCTGCACCGTGCGCGGCTATCCCGGTGCCGCGTTCGTGGACGCCGCGGACAGGCAACTGGGCCCGGACCCCCAACGGTCCCCGGGAACACCCGCCACGGTGACGCTGAGGCCGGGCCACAGCGCCTGGGCGGGTCTGACGTTCTCCAGCCCCGAGGTGAGCGGGGCGAGGACGGCGGTGCCCGCCGCGCTGATCGTCACCCCGCCGGACGAGCACGACCACCTCACGGTGGAGTGGACGGCCGGCCCGGTCCCCGTGGGGGGCAACGCCTCCTCGGTGTTCCTGACGGTTCTCAGCCCCGGTACGGGTCCCTGACCCCGGTACGGCTTCCCCGGGCGGACGCCACCGGCCGGGCCGGGCAACGGCCCGCACCGCACGCGTACGCGTGCGCGGCCCCCGTCCTCCGTCACGTCATCGCCGACGTGGTTCAGCGCCCGCCGTACCCGTAGCCATAGCCGTAGCCGTACTCGTATCCGTGGCCGTAGCCGCCGCCCGGGCGGCGGTGACGCCAGTCGCGGTCCCGTGAGCAGAAGCGGTCGTAGGCGTCACAGCTGCCGGTGGGGCCCGGGGCGGCGCCAGTGGCCGTCGGCCGCGGGGACGTCCGGGGTGCCGAGGCGGCCGGGGCCGGCCGCTTCGCCGAGGCCGACGGTCCGGGGGTGGTCGAGGCCGGTGCCCGGCCCGAGGAGCCGCCGTCCGCGTCCCAGTGGACCACCTCCAGTTGCAGGCCGGGCGTGGAGGTGTCCATCACCCAGCGCTGGGTGTCGTTCTTCGCGCGGATCTTGAGGACGAGGGCGCCCCCGCCGTCGGTGGCGGCCGGGGTCAGGGCCAGGTCCTGGTCGAAGCGCGGTATGAGAACGCCCTGCAGGGTGAAGTCGTAGCGGATGTCCTTCGGGTGGTCCCGCCCGGAGGGATCCGTGCAGGGAGCGAGCCGTACCGAGTAGCCCAGGCGGGAGTCCAGGCACAGCTCGGGCGCGGCACCGCTGCGCAGCAGGCCGTCGGTCTCGTACACCCACTGCTGGTCGGGCGTCGACGCACAGTCCGTCAGCGCGGTCTCCGCACCCTCGACGGCCTTCTTGCCCACGACACCGACGCACAGCCCGGACGCGACGTTGTGCAGCCGTCCGCGCACGGGGGTCCTGCCCGCCGCGTCGGCGCCGATCCGGGACGGCCCGGCGGACGGGGAACTGCTGCCGGGCGTGCCGGAGGGCCGCTCGACGGCTCCGGTGGCGGTCGTCCCGTCCCCGGAGCCGAGCACCACCCACAGCGCGAGCGGCAGGACGACCAGCCCGCTCACCGTGGCCACCGCGATGGCGAGGTTGCGCTGCCGTGCGGCCCGCCGTGCCGCCCTCTGCGCCGCTCGCCGTCCCCCGGCACGCGGCCGGACCCCGGCGTCCGCCGAGGCCCGCTCCGTCCCGGAGGCCGGGCGGCGGGCGCGGTGCCGGACCCCTGCCGGGGAACCCGCGTCGGCCTCCGGCGCCGTGTCCAAGGCAGTGATCGCCGTGGTGGTCGAGGACGGCTCGCCGGCGACGGACGGGTCCGGGGCCGGCATTCCGCCGGGGGACGGCGCACTCGGGACGTCGGCGTCGAACGGCTCGCCCCCGGCCGGCAGGAACGGCTCGCCCCCGGCGAGCCGCGGGGGTGCCGCCCCTTCCGGGGCCGTGGGCGTCAGGCGGGAGTCACGGTAGGCGCGGGCGCCCCACCCGAGGACGCCCTCGGCGAGGGCGGCACCCAAGTCCGCGTTGAACTGGGACAGTTGGTCTGCGGTGTGCCGGCAGTGCGTGCAGCCGTCCAGATGTGCGCGCAGATCGGGGTCGAGGTCGGCGTCGCCGCGCCGGTAGGTCACGTCCAGCAGCCGGAAGTAGAGCAGGCACTCCTGTCGGGGGGCGGCCTCGCGGTGTGCCTGGAGGCACTCCTCGCGCAGCCGTTCACGGGCCCGCTCCGCCTCGATGCGCGCCTCCTCCTCGTCGATACCGAGCAGCCGGGCCGAGGCCGCGAGCGGTTCCGCCTCGACCTCGGTGTGCCACAGCAGGGTGCGGGCCGTCCCGGACAGCCGCTGGAATGCCTGGGAGAGCAGGCGGCGGTCGCCCGGCGGCAGCAGACGCGCGCCGATCCGGCCGCTGTCCGCCGCCCGCAGCTCCGGATGAAGCATCCCCTGCCGGTGGTCCGCGCTCCACTCGGCCGCGATGCGCCGTACGGCGACGAGCAGTTGGGGACGCCAGGCGACCGCCGGCCCCGGCTGCCGCAGAAACCGACCGAACAGGCGGGTGAAGGCCGCGGTGGTGAGCATGCCCGCGGACCGCGGACCGTCGGTGCACAGCCGTGCGTAGGCGAAGACCGCTTCCCAGTGCCGGTCGAGCAGCTCTCCGACGGGCAGCAGAGCGGGCTCGATCCCCCTCCACCTCCTGAGCTCGGCGCCCACCTGTTCGTCCGTGACAGCGAATGGACCGCGTGACATGGGAGAATCGGGCACGCCCGGGTCTTTCACGGCTGCATTCCTCCACACACCGCGGATTTGGTCCATACCACAAAAAAGGAGGCTGTCGGCATATCGAAGATCCCCGCGCAGAGGGAGGGCCTGATGCCCGCTCACCGACAGGCCACACCTTTGCACAGGTCATCGGCGGGCAACAAGGGATCACACGATTTTGCGCGAAGTGCTTTTGAAACCCTCTTATTGACGAATGGTCAAAGACAATTACGGGCCCGTGATTGCTTCCGGCAGACGACCGTGCGGCACGGGAGCGGCCGGGCCGCCGTACCGGTGGCGCATTCTCGGCGCGGGGACCAGAGCCGGCTGGTCGCGACCGTACGAGGAACGCGGTGCCGGCACGTCCGACCACCTGCGCACCCTCACGACGGCGACCGTGCTGCCGCACGCCCTGGACTGCGCGCTGACCGGCCTCCGGCCCGGTCGCCCGGGCACGGTGCACGTCCGCGTGGCACTCGGCGCCGCCTGCTCCACGGTCGTCTCCCGGCTCGGTCACTGGACCCCGAGGAGCCGGGCCCGGCACCGGCAGCACGCGGCCCGGCCCCACGGTGGGCTGTTCCCAGCACGCCGGTTTGTTCCTGATACGCCGGTTCCAGAAGCTGTCGATCAGGTCCAGTGCCCGCTCCCAACCGTACTCCGGCCGGCCGCCGTCCTCGCGTGGCTCACCGGAGAACGGCTCGCCGACACCCGCGGCGATGCCGGCGGCGCGGACGACGACGCAGAGGAAGGGTCTCTGGAGGTTTTCCGGGCCTGTTCGCTCACTGGAGAAGCCTGCTGGACGCCCTTGGCTCCCCGGCCAGGGCCGTCACCGTCTCCCGTGCCGTGGCGAGTGACGCCGCCGCCACGTCCTCCAGTCCGGCCAGACGGGGCTGGAGGTCGACACGGGTGAGTTCGGCGGCGATCAGGTGGAGGTGGTCCGGGGTGACGCCCAGCTGGGTGAAGTAGGCCCTCAGGTACGGCGTCTGGAAGTCGAAGGCGGCCCGTGGGGTGCCGGGGCCGTAACCCCCGCCGCGGGCCATGACGACGATCACCCGGGTGTCGCGCAGCAGGCTCTCCCCCGTGTCCGGATCGGTGAACGCTCCGGGGAAGGTGACCCGGTCGATCCACGCCTTCAGAGCGGCGGGCACCGAGAAGTTGTACATGGGGACGCCGAGCAGCACCGTGTCGGCGGCCAGCAGTTCGGTGATCAGAGGTAGGGTCAGGTCCCACTCCCGCCGCTCGGCGGCGCTCCTGATCAGCGCGGGCACCTGGGCCGGGGGCACGAACCCCTGGCTCTCCACCCGGCGGCCCAGAGTGGCGTAGGCCGCGGTCAGCGGGGGCACCGGGTCGGCGGACAGGTCCCGGTGGCGGTACGGGGCCGTCGCGTGCCGCTCGCGCCAGACGCGTACGAAACGCTCGGTCAGCCGACGGCTCACCGAGTCGGCGGCCGTGTCGGCACTGGAGTCGATGTGCAGCAGCATCGGAAGTCACCTCGATCGGGTCGCGATACGTCAGTGAGGTGACGGAGCACGGCGCGGAAAGGTGACCCATGGACGTGGACGACGAGCTGGCACGGCGGTTCGAGGAGCGGCGCGGACTGCTGCGGGCGGTCGCTTACCGGATGCTGGGCTCGCTCGGTGAGGCGGACGACGCCGTGCAGGAGACGTGGCTGCGGCTCTGCCGCACCGGCGCGGACGGCATCGAGAACCTGTCGGGCTGGCTGACGACGGTCGTCTCCCGGGTCTGTCTGGACATGCTGCGCTCCCGTGCGGCACGCCGGGAGGAGCCGTACGGGGACAAACCGCCGGAGGGCGCCGGCGGGCGTGTGCCCGAGGAGGAGGCGGTGCTCGCCGACTCCGTGGGCCTCGCCCTGCTGGTGGTGCTCGACACGCTGAGTCCTCTGGAGCGGGTCGCGTTCGTGCTGCACGACCTGTTCGCGGTGCCCTTCGACCGGATCGCGCACATCGTGGACCGCTCGCAGCCGGCCGCGAAGAAGCTGGCCAGCCGGGCCCGGCGCAAGGTGCGGGGCGCTCCTGTGTCGTCAGGCGCCGAGCTGGAGCGGCACCGTGCGGTCGTCGAGGCGTTCCTGTCCGCCGCGCGCGGCGGCGACCTCGGCGCACTGCTGGACGTGCTGGCCCCGGAC
>NZ_BAAAHG010000036.1:0-71126 GCF_039525155.1 Streptomyces thermoalcalitolerans
CGGTGGCACCACACAGGTAGATCGAGACACACCCCGGCCGCAGCGGGATGAAATCACGGATCTGCCGGGCACTGGTGTCGTACAGGCGAATAGTCACCACTCCAGGGTAGTGGGCCGCGACGAGTGCCCCGCACTCATTCCCGTACGACCGTCGCACACCCGTCACATGCCCGCGTTCGCACCGCCGTCGTGGCCTCCGCCCGGCCCGCACGCCCCACTCGCCCGGCTCGCCGGCTCACCGACTCGCCCGACTCATCCGACTCGCCCGTTCCCCCCGTCCGTTCCCGTCGGTTCCCCCGTTCGTCCCCCTCGGCTTTTCGTCCGGTTCTCGTCCGGCGTGTCCGGCGTGCCGCGCCGGCCCGGGGGTACCGCGCTCGCGACCGGCGGAGCGCGGACCCCGCATCGCGTGCTCCCCCCCGCTCCGGGCCCGGTCCTACAGGCGTCCGACGACCTTCTGCGGTCTGATCCGCAGGACCACCCGTTCGGCGTCCTGGGCCGAGGAGGGGTTGAACTCGGCGTACTTCTTGCCGGTGTACTTCAGGGACAGTTCGTCGATGAGCTCCCGGGCCCCCTGGGTGGTGACCTCGGCGGTGCCGCGGATCTCGGCGTACTCGTAGGGCGACTCGGGGTCCAGGACGACGACGCTGACGCGGGGGTCGCGGTCGATGTTGAGCTTCTTGCGGCGGTCGACGGTGGTGGAGATGAGGAGGTCGTCGCCGTTCCGCTTCACCCAGACCGGGGACAGCTGCGGGCTGCCGTCGGGCTGAATGGTGCCGATGACGACGAAGACGGGGCTGTCGAGCAGTGATCTGATCCGGTCGGACAGGGCGGCGGGCATGAGGGCACCTCCGTGAGCCTGATGCGATGGGGCTTACGCGGGTACCCTCGCACGCCCTCAGCCCACCCGCACCACGAGTGCCGTGGCCACCGCCATCAGGCCCTCGCCCCGGCCTGGAAAGCCGAGCCCGTCGGTGGTGGCGCCGGAGACGGAGACCGGTGCGCCGGCCGCCTCGGAGAGGACCTTCTGGGCTTCCTCGCGCCGCTTGCCGATCTTCGGTCGGGGGCCGACGACCTGCACGGCGATGTTGCCGATCCGGAAGCCCGCCTCGCGGACGATCCGTGCGGCCTCCGCCAGGAGTGTGACCCCGGAGGCGCCCGACCATTCGGGGCGTCCGGTGCCGAAGTGCTGTCCGAGGTCGCCGAGGCCCGCGGCGGAGAACAGCGCGTTGCACGCGGCGTGCGCGACGACGTCGGCGTCGGAGTGTCCGGCGAGACCGGGCCCCTCGTCCTCCCACTTCAGGCCCGCGCACCACAGCTCGCGGCCCTCCTCGAAGGCGTGGATGTCGGTGCCGATGCCGACCCGGGGCAGCAGGGGGATGTCAAGGGGGGTGTCAGAAGCCATCGTTGAGCCTCCGGCGGGCCAGGACCGCCTCCGCGAGGATCAGGTCCAGCGGACGGGTGACCTTGAACGCCTCCTCGTGACCGGGCACGGTCACGACCCGCTCGCCCAGCCGTTCGACCATGCTGGCGTCGTCGGTGACGTCGTCGGTGATCGTCTCGTGGGCGCGGATCAGCGTCGCCCGGTCGAAGCCCTGCGGGGTCTGCACGGCCCGCAGCCGCGACCGGTCGGGGGTGGCGACGACCGGTTCGGGCCGGCCCGCCACCGGTGCGGGCTCGACCTGCTTGACGGTGTCGGCGAGCGGCAGGGCCGGTACGACGGCGGCGGCTCCGTCCCGTACGGCCTCCACGACCGCGTCCACGATGTCCACCGGCACCAGCGGGCGGGCCGCGTCGTGCACGAGGACGATCTCGTAGCCGGGCGGCAGCGCGTCGAGACCGAGCCTGACGGACTCCTGACGGGTCTCGCCGCCGGGCACGACGAGGACGTCGGTCCTCCCCCAGCCGCCGCCGGGGGACCCCCCGGGCAGGGCATGGGCGTCCAGGATCGACTTGACCTCGGCGGTGCCGTCGGGCGGGGCGACGACGATGACGAGGGACACGGCGCGGGAGGCGGCCATGGCCCGTACCGCGTGGACGAGCATGGGGGTGCCGCCCAGGGTGCGCAGCGCCTTGGGGATGCCCGGGCCGAGGCGTACGCCCCGGCCGGCGGCCGGGATCACGGCGGCGACGGGGGAACCCGGCCGGCCGCCCATGGGCGAAGGGCGCGAATCGTCAGACATCGGTTCCTGTCAGGTTTGTGTGCCGGTCGGGCTTGGGTATGGCCTGGGACGTGACCCCCTGATGGGGGAAGTGCCGGACGCGAGGCCTTGACCGGACCCTTCCGTGACCCTGGTCGAGCCGGCTGTCCGGGCCCGGCACACAGGATCGGGGGATGTCTTTCCCACCCCTGCGGCGGGGACATGACCGGTGTGGGACGCACTCGGACACAGCTGGGTGCGGACATGCCGCAGCGCCCGGCGACGTGCAGCATGTCATCGGGCACCGCGGCATTCACGTGCTGATCCGAGGCGTGTGCGGGCGTCGCCTCGCGTCAGGAGACCGCCTCGCGTCAGGAGGCGAGAACCTCGTCGAGCAGCGCCTCGGCCTTGTCCTCGTTGGTGTTCTCCGCGAGAGCGAGCTCGCTCACCAGGATCTGGCGGGCCTTGGCGAGCATGCGCTTCTCACCGGCGGAGAGTCCTCGCTCGCGCTCGCGACGCCACAGGTCACGCACGACTTCCGCGACCTTGATGACATCACCGGAGGCGAGCTTCTCCAGATTCGCCTTGTAACGACGTGACCAGTTCGTGGGCTCCTCGGCGTACGGAGCACGCAGCACCTCGAAGACCCGGTCCAGTCCGTCCTGACCGACCACATCACGTACGCCGACGAACTCCGCATTGTCCGCTGGCACACGCACTGTCAAGTCGCCCTGCGCGACCTTCAGCACCAAGTAGGTCTTGTCCACGCCTTTGATCTGGCGAGTTTCGATGGCCTCGATCAGCGCGGCCCCGTGATGGGGATAGACCACGGTGTCGCCAACCTTGAACGTCATGTGACAGGTACCCCTTCCGTGGCTATCCAGGGTAACACGGATACGCCGTCATCTGAATGGCGTTTTCGCAGGTCAGGGCATATCTCGGGGCTTGACAACAGCAACAGGAACGTGCTTCGGAAGGGGTGAGCGGGCCAAGAGGAAGCGGGTATTCGCAGGTCGGAGGGGCTCTTCCCGCGAGGTGAAACGCGTACGTTACACACGTCCGGCGGCCCGCCCAAACGGCCGAACAGCCCGATTTGTCGGGTTCCTGACTCTCGACTTCCGCTACTCCGTTCGGTGCGATCCCGGTGAGTCCCGGCCGAATCCGGAATTGATCGCGGCCTTCGTCACATCCACCGACCGGGCGACCGGTGATCAATTCCCGCCACCGCGTGCATTCCTTCACCGGTAAATCCGTGCAACGCCCGGGACGGGCTATGGCCGGCTATGCGGACGGGCTCTTATGCGAATGGCGACGAGGCGTGCGGCAATACGGGCCAATGCCAGACGAACCTCCGTCGGGCGTCCGCCGGGCCGGGTGCCGGACCTCCGCCGGGCCGTCCGCGCGACCGGATTCCCGGCCGCGGGGAACGGGGCGCCGGGCCGGATGCCCGCGTGCCCCGAAAGACGCCCTAAAGCCGCAAAGGGCGCCCCAAAGGACGTAGGGGCGGGTCGGGTGCGGCCCCGTCGGAACGGCTCGATAGCCTAAGGCCGCCGACAGACACTTAGGGTGGCTTTATCCACAGAGCCACCCCTGCGTTAAAGGAGTTGCCGCCGCCGTGAGCAGCAGCCTTCGACGCGGCGCCTTCGCCGCCACCGCCATCGCGTTCTCGATCGCCTCGCTCGCCGCCTGCGGCGCCGGCCACGACGCCGAGACGCTCCAGATCAAGCCGGACAACGCGGCCGCCTCCGTCGGCCCGATCAAGGTCCAGAACGCGGTGGTCGTCACCCAGCCCGGCACCCAGGCCAAGGGCCCGGCCGTGGTCATCGCGACGCTCTTCAACAACGGCAAGACCGACCAGACGCTGGACTCGATCAGCGTCGAGGGCGGCGGCACCGCCCGGATCACCCCTGCCGGGGGCGGGGGCAAGCTGACCATCCCCGCGGGCGGCTCCGTGATCATCGGTGGCGAGGGCAACGCCGTCGCCGAGCTGCCCGACCCCGGCCCCGAGCTGCAGGACGGCAACGCCCAGAAGGTCACCTTCGCCTTCAGCGAGACCGGCGACGTGAGCCTGCGCGCCTCCGTCGTCCCGGCCAAGGGCTACTACGCCTCCTGGGGCCCGAGCGGCGCCCCGGCGGCCCCGGGCGCCCCCGGTGCGTCGCAGACCCCGGACTCCGGGGCGGACAAGGAGTCGACGGCGCCCTCGTCGGGCGAGTCGAAGGCGCCCGAGAAGAACCAGGCGGAGTCCTCCGAGGACGCCCCGGACCCGAGCGACTCGGCCTCCCAGTCGGCGGCCGGCCACTGAGCCCCGTTCCGTACGTCACCAGGGCGGCGCCCTCCGCGCGGAGGGTGCCGCCCTTGTCGTGGGAGCCGTGGGAACCGTGGCGCGCGGCCCGGTTCACGGCTCGAACTTGTACCCCAGCCCCCGGACCGTCACCAGATACCGCGGTGCGCTCGGATCCGGCTCGATCTTGGCGCGGAGCCGTTTGACGTGGACGTCGAGCGTCTTGGTGTCGCCCACGTAGTCGGCGCCCCAGACGCGGTCGATGAGCTGCATACGGGTCAGCACACGTCCGGCGTTGCGCAGCAGCGTCTCCAGCAGGTCGAACTCCTTCAGCGGCAGGTCGATCTTGGTGCCGGAGACGGTCACGACGTGCCGGTCGACGTCCATGCGGACCGGGCCGGCCTCCAGCGCCGTCGGAGCGGCCTCCTCGGGCTCGCCGCGCCGCCGCAGCACCGCGCGGATACGGGCCACCAGCTCACGGGTGGAGAACGGCTTGGTGACGTAGTCGTCCGCGCCTATCTCCAGACCGACGACCTTGTCGATCTCGCTGTCCTTGGCGGTCACCATGATCACGGGGACATTGGAGCGGCTGCGCAGCTGGCGGCACACCTCCGTGCCGGGCAGACCCGGCAGCATCAGGTCGAGAAGGACGAGATCGGCACCATTGCGTTCGAACTCGTCGAGTCCGTCGGGCCCGGTGGCCGCGACGGCGACCTCGAAGCCCTCCTTGCGCAGCATGTACGACAGAGCGTCGGAGAAGGACTCCTCGTCCTCGACGACGAGCACTCGGGTCACGGAAGGACCTCCGGGGCGGGATGCGGTTCGTAACGGGTTGGTTCGGTGGCGGACTGCCCGTCCTCTCGGCCGAGGGCGGGATGTTCCTGTGCGTGGTCCTGATCCCGGGGCTGGTCGCGGTCCCGGTCCTGATCCCGGCCCTGCTTCCGGTCCTGGTCGCGGTCCCGGTCGCGCTCCTGCTCGCGGTTCTGGTCCCGGTCCTGTTCCCGGTCCTGGTCGAGGGTCTTACGAGCCGCGGGCGCCTCCGGCAGCCTCAGGGTGAAGGTGGACCCCTGTCCCTCGGCGCTCCACACCGCGATCTCCCCGCCGTGCGAGGCGACCACGTGCTTCACGATCGCCAGGCCCAGGCCGGTGCCGCCCGTGGCGCGTGAGCGGGCCGGGTCGACGCGGTAGAAGCGCTCGAAGATGCGCTCCTTGTCCTTGTCGGAGATGCCGATGCCCTGGTCGGTGACGGCGATCTCGATCATGTTCCCGCCGGGCGCGCTCACCCGCCGGGCGGCGATACCGACACGGGTGCGGGGCGGGGAGTAGTTGACGGCGTTCTCCACCAGGTTGCCGAGGGCGGCGGCGAGCTGACTGCGGTTGCCCCACACCCGCAGGTTCGCGGTGCCCCCGGAGGCAATGGTGATCTGCTTGGTGCCGGCCTGATGGCGGCAGCGGTCGACGGCCTCGGCGACCAGCTGATCCACGCGGACGGGCTCGGCGTCCTCCAGCGGGTCGTCGTTCTGCACCCGGGACAGGTCGATGAGCTCCTGCACCAGGCTGGTCAGCCGGGTCGCCTCGATCTGCATGCGTCCGGCGAAGCGCTGCACGGCCTCGGGGTCGTCGGAGGCGTCCATCACGGCCTCGGAGAGCAGGGAGAGCGCACCGACGGGCGTCTTCAGCTCATGACTGACGTTGGCGACGAAGTCGCGTCGTACGGCTTCGATACGACGGGCCTCGGTCAGATCCTCGACGAGCAGCAGCACCAGGCGGGATCCCAGCGGTGCGACGCGCGCGGAGACGGCGAGGGGCTCGCCCCGCCCGGCGCCGCGCCGGGGCAGGTCCAGCTCGACCTGCCGTATCTCCCCGTCCCTCCTGGTGTCCCGGGCCATCTGGAGCATGGGCTCCACGGAGAGCGCGCCGCCGCGGACCAGCCCGAGGGCGTACGCCGCGGAGCTGGCCTTGATCACGTTGTCGTTCTCGTCCAGGACGACGGCCGAGGACCGCAGGACGGACAGGACGGTGTCCACACCCGGTGGGAGCACCGGACGGGTGGGCAGGGAACTACGAGTCGGGCGCCTCAGCTCGCGCTCGCTCCAGCGGAACGCCAGCATGGCGATGACACCGGTGAGTACTCCGGCGATCGCTGCCACTGCGGCGACCGCCGCGTTCACGTCCATGCGTCCAGGTTAGGCATGGGGTACGGCGTCCCTGCAGCCGTCCGGGTGCGACCTCGAACACTCGTCGCCCAGAGTTCACCTCGAGGTCGGAGAGGGTTCATGCGGGGTGGCGGAAACGGACGTGTCCGGCCCGGAGCGTGGGGTGCGAGCCCCCGGAGCCCCCGGAAGGCACGTACGAGAGGGAACCCTGATGCGGGACGCGTACCACGAGGAACTCGGCTCGATCGGCGACGGTCTGGTGGAGATGGCCCGGCTGGCCGGGTCGGCGATCGGGCGCGCCACGACCGCCGTCCTCGACGCCGATCTGAAGTCGGCCGAGAGCGTGACAGAGGCCGACCGGAAGATCGACGATCTCCAGCACGACCTGGAGAACCGGGCCATCACCCTGCTGGCCCGCCAGCAGCCGGTGGCGACGGACCTCCGGATCGTCGTCACCTCTCTGCGGATGTCCGCGGACCTGGAGCGCTCGGGCGACCTCGCCCAGCACGTGGCCAAGCTCGCCCGGCTGCGCTTCCCGGAGCGCGCGGTCCCCCACGACCTGCACGCCACCATCCTGGAGATGGGCCGGCTCGCCCAGCGCCTGATGGCGAGGGCGGCCGAGGTGCTCGTGACCAAGGACGTCGACCTGGCGTTGCGGCTGGAGGAGGACGACGACGAGATGGACCTGCTGCACCGCACCCTCTTCACACACCTGATGGACGACCGCTGGAAGCACGGCATCGAGACGGCGGTGGACGTCACCCTGCTCGGCCGCTACTACGAGCGCTACGCCGACCATGCGGTGTCGGTGGCGAAGCGGGTGGTGTACCTGGTGACGGGCGAGCACGCGGACGAGCTGCAGCAGGACGTCCAGCCGGTGACGGGACCGAAGGGCGCATGAGGACCACCGCGTGAGCCCACCGCGTGAGCCGTCACGCGAGGGCTGTCACGTGACAGTACGGGCCCGTGGCCATACGGGCCTGTGGCCGTGCGGACCCGTGATCACAGGGATCTGTGGTCACACGGGTTTGTGACGGCCGGCGCATGACCGTCACAGACCCAGCGTGAAAAGCCGGTGCCAGAGCGCGCGTGAGCCACTGTGCGCCGTTGATGCGCCCAGTACGGCGGGCATGGAATGGGTACAGGCATCTGCCCGAGGAGGGACCCATGGCCGAATCCCCCGGCATCACGTCCGACCCCACTCAGCAGCGCGAGACCGAACAGCCCGCCGAGATCAAGAGCCTGCCGCTCCTCGGCGCCTGCGGTTGCAGCTCGGGCTGCGGCTGCGGCTGTCAGTCGGGCGGCCCCTGCCAGTGCAGCTGACAGGAGCGCGACACATCTCATCGGTAGGTCGTCCACGCCACGACGCATGACCGCGGTGTGCCGCAGGGCCCCGGTTCTTCGCCGGGGCCCTGTGCCGTGCGCACCGGGCCCCGGCGAACGGCGCCCGCCCGTCCCGGAAACCCACGGATCAGGCATCGTGGGCTTCGGCCACCGCCTTCAGTGCCTCAGCGCTGCGGGCGTACTCCTTTTCGAGGGCCGTACGGTGCTCCGCGATCACGGATGCGGCCATGCTGCCCGACCAATGCTCGGTGTCGGTGAACCGGGTGATGCCCTCGGACAGCGAGGTGAGCTCAAAGCTGTGCCGGCCGAAGAAGACCCCCGGCACGCCACCCTGCCAGGCCAGTCGGCGCGGAGCGTCCACCTCGACGATCTCGCCGGTGAACTCCTGATCACCGGCAACCCCACCGGAAAGTCTCATGGGAAGCTCGGCACCGACGGCTACGTCCGGCACCGGGCCATTCAGCGACAGAACGGGATGCCAGGTGGAGTAGTCCTCGAAGACGGTGAGTATCTGCCACACCCTCTCTTGAGGGGCGGCGATGTCGATGGTCACCGAGATAAAAGGATCGTTTTCTCGCACAGCGGCTCACGCTAGACCTGCCCCGCCTCACAGCACCACGTGTTTTACGGCGGCTTACTGCGGCCCGGCCCCACCGCCGCAGCGGAAAGCCCACAAGAGTCCGGCACGAAAGGCCGGCGCAACGGCTCCACCCTGTGGAGGCGACGACTTCGCTGGTGTACAGCACTCCTGTCGGCAGACCCCTGATGCTCCTCTTGCCTGTCTGTGCCCCCGCCTGGTCTCCGGCCATGGGCATAAACGGTGAGTACCTGCGCGTCACGTCCGCTGAGCTCGACCGAGCGATCCAAGACCCCGACTGGGCACTGGACTTCGCCGAAGAGATCCGGGACGCCGAGAAGGAGTCGGAGCCCGCGCCGGCCGAAGCACGTCACTTCAGCACGTACAAGACCTGGGGCATGCTCCATTTCCTCTTGGAGCGCGCCGACTTCCCCGTAGACATCATTTACGGTGGGGAGCCGTTCGCCGAGGACGAGGACTGGGGCTACGGACCACCGAGGTACCTGCGCCCGGAGCAGATCCGGCTTGCGGCGCAAACGCTTCGCCCCACCCCATACGACCAGCTCATCGACGGCGTGGATCCTGCTGATCTGACCAAGGCCAAGGTGTATCCCTTCGTACGGGACGATCCCGGAGCACTTGAGTGGGGACGCCCCTGGTACGACGGCCTGGTGCAGTTCTTCGAGACCGCCGCTGCGGCGGACGACGCCATGCTCGTGTGGTTTGTTTGAAGCACACTCTCCAGGACGCTCGGCTTGGGAGGATTCGACGGCCCTGCTCCCTTCCATTCCCCGTGATTCCCCGCATGACCTGCCTGCTCAGGAATGCCTGCCTCCACCGCAACGAGGACGGACGAGCACCGTGAGGAATGCCGGTCAGCGGTGGACGGCAGAGGGAGATCCCGCTGGAGTCCTCGTTGTTGAAGGGGGAGTGAAGGGGGGCCATGGCGCTGGTTCGCAAGGGGTCACGACGCATCGTCGTCGACGGCACGGCCTACCACCGGCGGCTGCGGGGCAAACCGACGTACTGCCAAGGACTGGTCTGGTCGCCTTGTACGTTCGCGGTCGAGCACGAGAACGCCCCTGGAACGGTCCTCATGGTGAGGACCGACCAGCCGCATACGAGCAACTGGGTCGGCCGTAAGGCCGAGCCTGTGCTGCCCGCCGATGTTGCCGCGGCCATTCGGCAGGCCCTGTGCGAGGGATGGACTCCGGCGGCTCCGGGCTCCGCGTTCCCCATCGACAAGTCCGCCGGTTTCACGCCCGGGCTCTGAACGCAACAGAAAAAGCCGGGGGTCTGGGCTCCAGCCGACGACGGCCGGCTGCGGACGAAGGGCGAGATCCGCGTGAAGCCCCGCTCGTGACCGAGCACGGTCCGGTGCCGTCCCAGGTGTGGCCCAGAGATGACGCAAGCCCCGCTCCCGCAGAGGGCCCGCGGGAGGGGGGCTTGTTCGTGGGTGCTTATGGGCTCTTACAGGCGTTTGCGGGCGCCTACTTCTGCTTGCCCTGGTTCTTGACCGCCTCGATCGCGGCTGCTGCCGCCTCCGGGTCGAGGTATGTGCCGCCAGGGGTGAGCGGGCGGAAGTCGGCGTCGAGCTCGTAGGAGAGGGGGATGCCCGTCGGGATGTTGAGGCCCGCGATGTCGGTGTCCGAGATCTGGTCGAGGTGCTTGACCAGGGCGCGCAGGCTGTTGCCGTGGGCGGCGACCAGGACCGTGCGGCCGGCGAGGAGGTCGGGGACGATGGCGTCGAACCAGTACGGGAGCATGCGGGCGACGACGTCCTTCAGGCACTCCGTCCGCGGGCGCAGCTCCGGCGGGAGGGCCGCGTAGCGCGGGTCGGAGAACTGGGAGTACTCGGCGTCGCGGTCCAGCGGGGGCGGCGGGGTGTCGTAGGAGCGGCGCCACAGCATGAACTGCTCCTCGCCGAACTCCTCCAGCGTCTGGGCCTTGTTCTTGCCCTGGAGGGCGCCGTAGTGGCGCTCGTTCAGGCGCCAGGAGCGGTGGACCGGGATCCAGTGGCGGTCGGCGGCCTCCAGCGCGAGCTGGGCCGTACGGATCGCGCGCTTCTGGAGGGAGGTGTGGACCACGTCGGGCAGCAGACCGGCGTCCTTCAGCAGCTCTCCGCCGCGGACCGCCTCCTTCTCGCCCTTGTCGGTGAGGTTGACGTCCACCCAGCCGGTGAACAGGTTCTTCGCGTTCCACTCGCTCTCGCCGTGGCGGAGGAGGATCAGCTTGTACGGTGCGTCGGCCATGCCCCAGAGCGTAATCCACGGGTTCGGGCCCCCGTCCAAACCGCCCGGCAGGCGGACAGGCGGGCGGAAGCAGAGGCAAAAGCAGGGGCAAGGGCAGAGACAAGGACAGTCATCCGCGGCGGTCGGCGCCGGGTGACGGGGCCGGTTAATTCGGTGGGCACCGGAGAGTTGCCTGTGTAAGGTGTGCTCGCCAGGTCAGCCACTTACATCTCCGAGGTCCGCCATGTCCGTCACCCGTCTCAGACGTGCCGCCCGGGAGACCGTCTCCGGGCTTCCCCGTGCGTTCTGGTGGCTGTGGACCAGCACCCTCGTCAACCGGCTCGGTGCCTTCGTCGCCACCTTCATGGCGCTGTACCTGACGCTCGACCGCGGCTACTCCGCCTCGTACGCCGGTCTGGTCGTGGCGCTGCACGGGCTCGGCGGGGTCGTCTCCTCGCTCGCCGGGGGTGTGATGGCCGACCGGCTGGGGCGGCGGCCGACGCTGCTGATCGCCCAGGCGTCCACCGCCGTCTCCGTCGCGGTGCTCGGGTTCGTGCGCGATCCCGTCTCCATCGCCGTCGTCGCCTTCCTCGTCGGCATGGCCTCCAATGCCTCCCGGCCCGCCGTGCAGGCGATGATGGCCGACATCGTGCGGCCCGAGGACCGGGTGCGGGCCTTCTCGCTCAACTACTGGGCGATCAACCTCGGTTTCGCCGTCTCCTCCATGGCCGCCGGTTTCATCGCCGAGGTCAGCTACCTCGCCGGTTTCCTGGTGGAGGCCGGGATGACGATGGCCTGCGCGGTCCTCGTCTTCGTGAAGCTGCCCGAGTCCCGGCCGGGGCCGGACCGCCGCGAGGGCCGGGAAGGCGGCCGGACGAGCGGCCACGGGAGCGCGCACGGGAAGAACGGGAAGGACGGGAAGGACGGGAAGGACGGGAAGGAGAGGAACGACAGGGAGGACGTCGGCCTGTGGACCGTTCTGCGGGACGGGCGGTTCATGGGCGTCGTCGGGGCGTCCTTCCTCATCGCCCTCGTCTTCCAGCAGGGGTCCACCGGGCTTCCCGTCGCCATGGGCCGGGCCGGGTTCACGCCCGCCGACTACGGCCTGGCCATCGCCGTCAACGGCATCCTGATCGTCGCCCTGCAGATACCGGTCACCCGCTTCATCCAGCACCGGGACCCCCGGCGACTGCTGATCGTCTCCTCCCTGCTCGCCGGATACGGCTTCGGGCTCACCGCCTTCGCCGGGTCGGTCGGGGTCTTCGCCCTCACGGTGTGCGTGTGGACCCTCGGCGAGATGATCAACGCGCCGACCCAGACCGGGCTGGTCGTCCGGCTGTCCCCGGTGCACGGGCGTGGCCGCTACCAGGGCGTCTACACCCTGTCCTGGTCGGTGGCCGCGCTGGTCGCGCCCCTGGTGTCCGGTGCCGTCATCGACCGGTTCGGCGCCGGGTGGCTGTGGGGGCTGTGCGCCGGCGTCGGCACGGCCGCCGCCCTCGGCTACGGGCTCCTGATGCGGCACCTGCCGAAGGAGGAGGCGGCCGTCTCCGGAGCCGGCACCAGGAGCGGGGTCGGCGCCGCCTGAGCCCGCCGGCCGCCCCCAGGGGCCGCCGGCCTGCTCACGGGTGCAGCCGTGCCCCCTTCAGCGTCTTGTCCACCGCGTTCCTCGGGCCGTACACCGCCAGCCCCACCAGGTCCAGCTCACGGGTCGGCACGGCCCGGACCGCGGCGCGGTTGTCGCGGTCGTTGCCGGTGGCGAACAGGTCCGAGGTGAAGACGGCGCGCGGCAGGGCCCGGGCCAGGGCCCGCCCGTGCGCCGCGGTCAGGACCTCCTTCGTGCCCTGGAAGACCAGCACCGGCTGGCGGAACATCGGCAGGTACGGCACCTGGTCGGCGTCCTCGTACGGCTCGCCGATCACCTCGGGGACCGTGGTGCCGAGGCCGCTGACCAGGAAGGCGGTGACGTTCAGCCGCTGCCAGGACTCCAGGTCCTCGCGCAGCAGGACGGCGATCTTGGTGTCGAAGCGGAGGGGCTGCTCGTTCATGCCCCGAGCGTCCCCGAGCGCGTACGGCACCGTCTTGTACGTTCTTTGCATGGCCCCCCAGCGGAACGTCTCCGTCTGGCGCCCGCGCATCCCGGGCGTCGTCGAGGTGTTCCACGCGCACTTCACCGAGTACGCCTACCCCATGCACGTGCACGAGGTGTGGACGCTGCTGATCGTGGACGACGGCGCCGTACGGTACGACCTGGACCGGCACGAGCACGGCACCCCGCACGACACGGTGACCCTGCTGCCGCCGCACGTCCCGCACAACGGCTCACCCGCCACTCCGCACGGCTTCCGCAAGCGGGTGCTGTACCTGGACACCACCCGCTTCGGCGACGAGCTCATCGGGCCGGCCGTGGACGCGCCGGACCTGCGCGATCCCCTGCTGCGCCGGCGCGTGGGCCAGTTGCACGGCGCGCTCGGGCGGCCCGGTGACGAACTGGAGGCCGCCAGCAGGCTGGTGCTCGTCCAGGAACGGCTGCAAGACCATCTGCGGCGCCGGACCGATCGCGCCGCCGCCCGTCCGCGCCGCGATCCCGCGCTCGCCCGCTCGCTGCGCGAGCTGCTCGACGAGCGGGTCGTCCAGGGGGTGTCGCTGGAGGAGGCGGCGCGGCTGCTGCACGCCCATCCCGCCCATCTGGTGCGGGCGTTCAGCACCGCCTACGGCATCGCCCCGCACCAGTACCTGATGTCCCGCCGGGTGGGCCGCGCCCGCCGGCTGCTGCTGCGGGGGCGGGCGCCGAGCGAGGTGGCCGCGGTGACCGGGTTCTACGACCAGGCGCACCTCACCCGGCACTTCAAGAAGCTGGTCGGTGTGACGCCGGGCGGGTACGCGCACGCGGTGAGAGGGTCCCGCGGCCTCGGGTGACGCGGTGCACGAGCCGGGCTCAGCCGTCCGAAGAGGTCCGGTCCCGGTCGTCCGAGGGCCGGGTCAGATGCGCGAACGCCTCGAGGTTGCGCGTCGACTCACCGCGTGAGACGCGCCAGGCGTACTCCCGGCGGATCGCGGAGGCGAAGCCGAGCTCCAGCAGGGTGTTGAAGCTGCCGTCGGCCGCCTCCAGAACCTGGCCGAGCAGCCGGTCGATCTCGTCGGCGGTGACGGCGGCCAGCGGCAGCCGGCCGGTGACGTAGATGTCGCCGAGCCGGTCCACGGCGTAGCTCACCCCGTACAGCCTGAGGTTGTGCTCCAGCAGCCAGCGGTGGACGCCGGACTCGTTCTCGTCGGGGCGGCGGATGACGAAGGCGTTGAGGGAGAGGGAGTGCCGGCCGACGATCATCTGCAGGGTGGTGGAGAGTTTGCGGGTGCCGGGGAGTTTCACCACATAGGTGCCGGGCCGGGGGCTCTCCCACTCCAGTCCGGTGTCCTTCAGGACCCCCTCGACGACCTGTGTCGCGTGCTGCTGTGCTGCCTCACCCGTGGCGTTGCCCATGAGGGGAGCGTACGCGACGCCGGCGGGACTGCAGGGCGGCCGTGTACACCTCGGCGGTGGCCGCCGCCGAGGCGTCCCAGCCGAAGGACCGCGCGTGCCGGGCGGCGGCGGCGCCCATCCGTTCGGTGAGGTGCGGCTCGTCGGCGAAGGTGCGCAGCACGCGCGCGTAGGCGGCCGGGTCGTGGCCCTGGACCAGGAACCCGGTCTCGCCGTCGCGCACCGCGACCGGCAGTCCGCCGACCGCGGCGGCGAGCACCGGGGTGCCGGTCGCCTGCGCCTCGATCGCGACCAGGCCGAAGGACTCGCTGTAGGAGGGGACGACCAGCACGGACGCGGCCCGGAACCAGTCGGCGAGCCGGTCCTGCGCGACGGGCGGATGGAACCGTACGACGTCGGTGATGCCGAGCCGGGCCGCGAGTTTCTGCAGGCCCTCGGGTTTGGCGAGGCCGCTGCCGCTCGGGCCGCCGACGACGGGCACGACGAGGCGGGACCGCAGCTCGGGCCGCTCCCCGAGGAGGATCCCCACGGCCCGCAGCAGCACGTCGGGGGCCTTGAGCGGCTGGATGCGGCCGGCGAAGAGCGGGATCAGGGCGTCCTGCGGCAGCCCGAGGCGGGCGCGGGCGGCGGCGCGGCCGTCGGCGGGGCGGAAGCGGGCGAGGTTCACCCCGGGGTGCACGACGGCGACCTTGGCGGGGTCGGCGTCGTAGTGCCGTATGAGTTCGTCGGCCTCCTCGCCGGTGTTGGCGATCAGCCGGTCGGCGGCGTCGACGATCTGGGTCTCGCCGATGACGCGGGCGGGGGGCTCGGGGGTGTCGCCCTCGGCCAGGTTGGCGTTCTTGACCTTGGCCATGGTGTGCATGGCGTGCACCAGGGGGACGCCCCAGCGCTGGGCGGCCAGCCAGCCGACGTGGCCGGAGAGCCAGTAGTGGGAGTGGACGAGGTCGTAGTGGCCGGGGCGGTGGCCGGCCCAGGCCTGCATCACGCCGTGGGTGAAGGCGCACAGCTGGGCGGGCAGGTCCTCCTTGGCCAGGCCCTCGTAGGGGCCGGCGTCGACGTGCCGGACGAGGACGCCGGGGGCGAGTTCGACGGCGGGCGGCAGGTCCCCCGCGGTGGCCCGGGTGAAGATCTCCACCTCGATGCCCTGGGCGGCCAGGCGCTGGGCGAGCTCCACGATGTAGACGTTCATGCCGCCCGCGTCGCCCGTGCCGGGCTGGTGGAGGGGGGAGGTGTGCACGGAGAGCATGGCCACGCGGCGCGGCCGGCGATGGATCCGCAGCCGGGAGGTCGCCACCGGGGAGCGGCGCCCGAGCCTGCCGAGGTACTGGCTCACGTGGCGTTCCTCCTTGGTGCGGCTTGTTGCGGCTTGTTACGGCTTTTACGGCTTATCGCGGCTCATTGCGGGCATGCCGGACAGAGCGCGCCGGGCGCCCCGCACAGGGCAACGCCCTCGGGGGGCGGGTCCATTTCCGTCGTCGAACTCTTTGCCGAATCATTACCGATTGTCGATCAATCGTTCGATATCGGGTTCCCTGCCGGGGATGCGTCACACGCGTGTGGTGTGCGCGACGTCCGGGCGGGCGGCGCCCCGCGCCCCCTACCCTCTTGTCCATGGCCTCCCGCGCAGCACCCCTCCCCCCTTCCCGGTCTCGCTCGAGCGGGAGAGCCCCCGTCGTGGGAACGGTGACGCGCGGGACGACCAACCCCAACCGGCTCCGTCGCATGGACCGCTGGATCGCGGCCGTGCACGGGGCCGAGCTGCGGCGGGCCGACGATCCGGTGGCCGTCGACCTCGGCTACGGCGCCGCCCCCTGGACGGCGGTCGAGCTGCTGCACCGTCTGCGCACCGCCGCGCCCCGCGTGCGCGTGGTGGGCGTGGAGATCGAACCGGCGCGGGTCGCGGCCGCGAAGCCGTACGAGCGGGACGGGCTGGTCTTCCGGCACGGCGGCTTCGAGGTGCCGATCCCGCAGCGCCCGCACCTCATCCGCGCGGCCAATGTGCTGCGGCAGTACGACGAGACGGAGGTGGCCGCCGCCTGGGAGCGGCTGTGCGCGCGGCTGGCCCCGGCGGACGAGCACACGCGCGGGGGCCTGCTCGTCGAGGGCACCTGTGACGAGATCGGGCGCCGGCACGTATGGGTGGCGCTCGGCCCGGAGGGGCCCCGCACGGTCACCTTCGCCACCCGTCTCGCCTCCCTGGACCGCCCGTCGGACCTGGCCGAACGCCTTC
This sequence comes from Streptomyces thermoalcalitolerans, assembly GCF_039525155.1. Lineage (NCBI taxonomy): Bacteria > Bacillati > Actinomycetota > Actinomycetes > Kitasatosporales > Streptomycetaceae > Streptomyces > Streptomyces thermoalcalitolerans. The sequence goes on from NZ_BAAAHG010000036.1 coordinate 16,433, forward strand.
CGAAGGTGCTCATCCACCGCAATGTCCCCGGGGAGCCGGTGCACGCCTTCCTGCGCGACTTCGACCGCGCCTGGGCCGCCGCCGCGCCCTACGCCTCCTACGGCGCCCGCCAGCGCTGGATCCGCGCGGTGCGCGACCTCGCGGCCCACTGGCCGGTGACGGACGGGCCGACGCGATGGCGGCAGGGCGAGGTGACGGTGCGATGGGAGGCGCTGGCACCGCGCGGCTGGACCGTGCCCCCGGCCCGGTCCGTCAAAGGAACGGCCCTCGCGGGCCGCTCGCCGTCCGGGCAGGAGGGCGACGCGGGGGAAACCTCCCTCTGTCGTCCTGCGCCGGAACGTGACAAGATCCCCCGGAGACCGTAAGTTACTGACGGTTAACCATATGGGGGGCGGATATGGAACGGGGCAGACACACCGTGCTCGCAGCGGCTGCGACCGTGGTCTGCGCGATCACCCTGCTGAGCACACCGGGCACGGCGTCCGCGGGCGTGCTGTCCGACCCGGCACCGGCGCCGTCCGCCTCCCCGTCGGCCACGGCCCCGCCGGTCACGCTCCCCGTGGACAAGGACCTCGAGAAGGTCCGCGCCAAGCTGGACAGGCTCTACCACGACGCGGCCCTCGCCACCGACGCCTACAACGCGGCCGCGGAGAAGACGAGGAAGCAGTCCGCCGAGATCGCCGAGCTGACCCGGAGCATCGCCGAGAAACAGCGGAGACTGGACGACCTGAAGGAGCGCGCCGGTGCCGCGGCCCGCGCCCAGTACCGCCTGGGCGGTCTGCCGCCCGAGGCCCAGCTGCTGCTCGGCGGCGACCCGCAGCTCTTCCTCGACGGAGCCGGCCGGATCCTGCAGGGCGAGCGGGCCACCAAGGCCCTGATCGAGGAAACGACCCGCACCCAGCAGGACTTGAAGCAGTACGCGCGGGACGCCGCCGAGCAGCTGCGGAAGCTGGAGGCGAACCGCAAGGCCAAGGCCGCGGCCAAGAAGCGGATCGAACAGCGCATCAAGGAGGCCGAGCGGCTCGAGGCCTCGCTGGAGAAGCGGCAGCGCGAGCGCCTCGCCCAACTGGAGCGGCGGGCCGCCGAGCGGGCACAGGCGGCCTGGCTGAGCACGGGAGTCCTCAAGGAGATCAGCGGCAAGGCCTCCCCGGCCGGCAGAAAGGCGGTCGAGTTCGCCATGGCCCAGATCGGCAAGCCCTACGAGTGGGGCGCCGAGGGCCCGGCGTCGTACGACTGCTCCGGGCTCACCTCGCAGGCCTGGGCGGCGGCCGGCCGCCTCATCCCGCGCACCTCGCAGGAGCAGTGGAAGCGGCTCGAGCGCGTGGACATCACCAAGATGCGGCCCGGCGACCTGATCATCTACAACCGCGACGCCAGCCATGTCGCGCTGTACGTCGGCGACGGCATGATCGTCCACGCCCCGCGACCCGGGCGGACGGTGACGCTCGCGGGGGCGGGTTCGATGCCGATCCTGGGCGTCGTACGGCCGGACCCGGACCGGGCCCCGGACGCGAGGCGCCCGAAGGGCCGGTGACACCGGCCACGTGACGCATCGCACGCCGGCTCGCGGCCGGCTCCCGGACGACGCGTGACCTTCGTCATTCCGCTTCCACCGTCGCCCTGCCCAATTCCGCCATGTATCGCGGCATATGCCAGTGGCCGGCTGCCGAACGACGTGCCGCACACCATTCCGCTGGAGCACCGACTACCGCTATGGTCCCCGTCGGTGGGGCGAGGCCCCTCGTACCCATCACCCCCGGGGGGAGGGAAGGAACCCAGGACGATGCCCGTGCCCGTACCGCGGCAGAGAGTCCCGGCCGCGGACAGTGGCCAGGCGCAGACCATGCAGACCACGTCCCCCGGCGGCGGCCCCTCGACCGCATGGGCCCCGCCCGCCGGGACGACGGTCGAGAAGGACAGCCGCGACACCGCTCCTGACGCCGGCAGCCCTCTGACGCTGCTGCTGATCGAGGACGATCCCGGTGGCTCGCCGATCGTGCCCGAGCTGCTCGACTCCTCCGGCAAGCCGATCCGGATCCGTACGGCCCGCAACCTCACCGAGGCCGCACGTCTGCTCACCGACGACGTCCACTGCATCCTGCTGGACCTCGCGCTGCCCGCGCCCGGCCGGTCCGCCGGCGCCGACGACGAACTCGCCGTGCTCAAGCAGGTGCTCGAACTCGCGCCCCGGCACGCCGTTCTCGCGCTGACCGCCTCCGGCGACGCCGAGCGCGGCGCCCAGGCGGTGCGGGTGGGCGCCCAGGACTACCTGTTCCGTGACGAACTGGACGGACGGCTGCTGAACCGCGCGATCCGCTACGCGGTGGAACGCAAGCGGTCCGACATCGCCGAGCGCCGGCTCGCCGAGGGCAGGCTGCGTGCACAGGAGAACCGCCGCCTGCAGCGGGGCCTGCTGCCGACCCCGCTGCTGGAGGGCTCCACGCTGCGCTTCGCCGCCCGCTACCGCCCCGGCCGCTCGCGCGCGCTGCTCGGCGGCGACTTCTACGACGCCGTACGCACCCCCGACGGCACTGTGCACGCCATGATCGGTGACGTCTGCGGGCACGGCCCCGACGAGGCGGCGCTCGGCGTGGAGCTGCGCATCGCCTGGCGGGCGCTGACGCTGGCGGGGCTGTGCGGGGACGAGCTGCTGACCACGCTGGAGCAGGTGCTGGAGCACGAGCGTTCCGACGAGGAGATCTTCGCCACGCTGTGCACGGTGGACATCGCACCCGACGGACGCCGGGCCGGCCTGTGCCTGGCCGGCCATCCGTCACCGCTGGTGATCGCTCCGGACGGGTCGGCCCGGCTGCTGCCGTACGACGACAACGGCCCCGCCCTCGGCCTGCTGTCCGACGCCCGCTGGCCCCGGACGCAGGTGGAGCTGGGCGAGCAGTGGAGTCTGATGCTCTACACCGACGGCCTGATCGAGGGCCGGGTGGAAGAAAGCGGCGAACGGCTCGGCCAGGACGGCATGGTGGAGCTGGTCCGCCGTCAGCACGCCCGGGGCCTGCGCGGCGAGGACCTGCTGCGGGAAACCGTGAGCGAGGTGCGCAGGCTCAACGGCGGCGAGCTCACCGACGACGTGGCCGTGGTCCTGCTGGACCGGGAGCCGTGAGGGCGTGCGGCCCCGGGCTCACCGTCCGCCGTTGTAGGGCCCGTACGGCCCGTCGCTGCTGCTGCCGCGGCGCCCCCACCCGCTGCCGCCGCTGACCTGCTTGAGCGCGGGGCGCACATCCACGATGTAGACGATGCTCGCGATCACACCGATGATCGGCAGGAACGAGAAGATCGGGAACAGATAGCTCACGACGAGTGCCAGGCCGAGGATGATCAGCCAGAACACCTTGTTCTGCTTGTCGGCCGCCCGGAAGGCGTCCTCGCGCCGGAACGCCGCGTCGAACAGTCCGAACGCGGCCAGGCCCATGAGGAGGAGCTTCAGGATCCCCAGCAGCCCCGCGAAGCCGGTCATCAACATGTTGCCACCGCCCGTTCTCTCCCGATTCCCAGACCACCGTACCCAGAGAACGGGCCGGACACCCCAAGGGTGCCCGGCCCGAACGCCCGTCGCCCTCCGGGGGAGGCATCCCGCGTCCGCCGTCCGCCCGGTGCCGCCTGCCCGGCGTCACTTGGCGGGCGGGGTGCTCTTCTTCCCGGCGGGCGAGGCCTTGCGGCCGTTCGGGGCCTTCTTGCCGGAGGCCTTCCTGGCGGCCTCGGACTCGCCCGCGGCCGTGGCGGACTTGTCGCCGTTCATCTCGACCGCATCGGCCTTGACCTCGACGGGCGCGGTCTTGGACTCCGCCTTGGACTCGGACTTGGGCTCGGACTTGGGCTCGACGGCGGCGGCGAGCTCCTCGACCTCCATGGCGACGTCCTCGATGCCCTCGGCGGCCTGACCGCGCCAGGTCCGCAGAGCCTGCTCGCCGTGCTCGGCGACCTTCTCGTAGGTCTCGCGGGCCTTCACGGCGTACTCGGCGGCGACGCCGACACCGCGCAGGGCGAGGTCCTGGGCGGTCTCACCGAGCTTCTTCAGATCGGAGTCGAGGTTGGCGCCGAACTTCTTCAGGTCGGAGTCGAAGGAGTTCAGGAACTCGGCGATCTTGGCCTGGAGGGTCTCCTGCGTCTCCCTGACCTTGGCACCGGCCTCCTTGGCGCGGGCCGCGGCCTTCGCCTGGACGGCCTTCGGGTCGGTGTTGCGCACCGCCTCGATACGGGCCGGGGCCTCGGCGCGCAGCTGCTCCATCAGGGCGGGCACCTTCTTGGCCTGCTGCAGGGCCAGGTCCGCGGTGCCCGCGGCGAAGTAGAGGGGCTTGGGGTCACGGAAGGTCTTGCGCAGCTCGTCGGTGATGGCCATGGTGAGGGTCCTCCCGGATGTGCTCGTGGCTGAGATGTGTGGGTGCCGCGGCTGAAGGGGCCGGCTGCCCGGCCCTGCCGGACCGTGCGGTCGCGGGGTCACCGGGATCGGTCGGCCGCCTGCTGCGGATCGGCGTCCTCGCCGTCGGACGTGCGGGTACGGCGTCGCCCGGCGGAGCCGGAAGCGGAGTCGGTGCCGGTGCGTATGCCTCTGCCGCCGCCACCGCTGCCGTCGACCGTGCGGTCGCCGTGCGCGGTGGTGCCGCCGGCGGCGTCCTCCCGGGCGGGCGGGCCGTCGTGCTTCCCGCCCTGTGCCTCGCCGTGCACCTCGCCGTCCTTCCCCCGACCGTCCGCCCGGCCGGACGCCCGGCTCTCCGCCTGGGCGGTCCCGAACCCGTTCTCCTTGCGGAAGGACTCGTAGATCTGCAGCAGCACCTGCTTCTGCCGCTCGTTCAGCGAGGGGTCGGCGAGGATGACGGCGCGCGTCTCCACCTCGCTCCGGTCCCGCTCGGCGTCGAGGATGCCGGCCCGCACATACAGCGTCTCGGCGGAGATCCGCAGCGCCTTGGCGACCTGCTGCAGCACCTCCGCGCTCGGCTTGCGCAGTCCGCGCTCGATCTGGCTCAGGTAGGGATTGGACACCCCGGCAGCCTCGGCGAGCTGCCGCAGCGACAACTGCGCGTTGCGCCGCTGCTCGCGCAGGTACTCACCGAGATTGCCGACGTTGAGCGATGCCATGCCTCCACCTTGCCCCACCCCTGCTAACAAATGCAAGCAACTTGCTTGCAAGAGTGTGCCGCGTGTCCGCCGCCCGTGGTCACCGGGGCCGGTAGGAGGTGGCCAGCACCGAGACGGTGACCCGGCCGGGCAGGGGACCGCGACCGATCGGGTCCGTGAGGGCCAGATGGCGTGCGCTCGGTGTCATCCCCACCAGGTCGACGGCTTCTTGCCCGGTCAGGGGAATGGTGTACGTGATGTGCCGGGTGCCGGCGGCCGTGAAGTGGGGCTCCAGCGCCCGGCGCAGACGCCGTTCCTTGTCCGGGTCGACCGTGACCATCCCGGGGATCCGGGCCCGCAGCTCCGCCAGATGCCGCTCGGTGGGACGCACCACGATCAGCCGGCCGGCCGGACGGAGCACCCGGTGGAACTCGGGCGGGTTGCGCGGGGCGAACACATTCAGCAGGACGTCGACCGTCCGGTCGTCGACGGGGAAGGGACGGAAGACGTCCCAACTCGCCGCGGCGACCCGCGGATGGGCCCGGGCCGCCAGGCGCAGGGCGCGTACCGAGGTGTCCAGCCCGAGGCCGCGGGCACCGGGCAGCCGGTCGAGCACCCCGGCCAGGTAGTAGCCGGTGCCGCATCCGATGTCCACGACCGTTCCCCCACCGGGCAGGGCGTCGGCCGTCAGCTCGGTCAGGGCCTGGCGTATGGGGTCGTATCCGCCGGTGGACAGAAAACGCTGCCGGGCCTGGACCATGGCCGCGTCGTCACCGCTGGTGGCACGGGTGCCGGTGAGGAGGCTGACATAGCCCTGGCGGGCGATGTCGAAGGTGTGGCCCGCCGGGCAGCGCAGTGAGCCGCGGTCGGGCCGGAGACGGGCGCGGCACACCGGGCAGCGCAGCACATCGAGGAACAGTTCGAGAGCAGGGGGAAGCAACGCGGGCACGAGGCACTCCTGGCAGCGGGGGAAGGGAAAGGACCGTGGCTTGTACGCGCTCTCACAGCCGCCGTCTCCGGAAGAACGGGACCCGGCATCGCGCCCCCTGAGTGCGGGCGGCGCCGAGAAAGTGGATCACGCACCAGGCACGCCGAGGAGGGCGGCACCGTACGGCACCGCCCTCAACGCCTGGTGATCACAGATCCTGGGTGTGCTGGGTCCACATGCCTCCACCCTACGTGCCGTGCCGCAGGCCCTCGCCTCCGCGGTCGGGCGACACGGCCCTCCGGGCCCGCCGATACGCCGAACGGCGGCCGAGGCGTTGCTCTCCCGTTGGAGACCCGCCGGTTGAACGGGCCGGCTTCCTCCGCCGGTCACACAGCCTCCGACCGGCCGGGAGGCCGCCGGACAGAACCGGACGGAGCTCCTGGTTGACCTTCACCTTGGGGAAACCCACAGCATCAGTGGGGCCAGGCGACGCGCCTGGTACGAGGAGGAACGAGCATGGAGTTGCTGACCATCGGGACGTTCGCGAAGGCGTCCCGGCTGTCACCGAAGGCGTTGCGTCTTTACGACGAGCTCGGCCTGCTGACTCCCGCTCGCGTCGACCCGGTGACCGGCTACCGCCTCTACGCACCGGAGCAACTGGATCAGGCCCGGCTCGTCGCCTGGCTCCGACGACTCGGGATGCCCCTCGCCCGCATCCGGCACGTCTGCGCCCTGGCGGCGGGTCCGGCAGCCGAAGAGGTCCGTGCGTTCTGGGCCGAGGTCGAAGCCGACACAGCCGCACGGCGGGACTTGGCCACCTTCCTCATCGACCATCTCTCCCGGAAGGACCCCGGCATGTCTGCGACCACCAAGCCCCTGGGCATCCGTTACGCCGCACTGTCCGACACCGGCCTTGTCCGTGAGAGCAACCAGGACACCGTCTACGCAGGGTCCCGCCTTCTCGCCGTCGCCGACGGCTACGGCAGCAAAGGTGCCCCCGCGAGCGCCGCCGCTGTCGACGCGCTCAAGAGCCTCGAAACCGGCAGCTTCCCGGCGGGCCGTCTCCTCAACGCCCTCGAGGACGCAATCGACCAGGCCAAGCAAGCCGTGCACGGCATCTGCGGACCCGCCCCTTCCTCCGAGGACACCGGGACCACGCTCACCGCGATGCTCTGGACCGGCTCGCAGCTGGCCCTCGTCCACATCGGCGACTCCCGCGTCCACCTCCTGCGGGACGGAGAGCTGTTCCAGATCACCCACGACCACACCATGGTGCAGTCGATGGTCGACGAAGGGCGCCTCAGCCCGGAGGAAGCCGCTTCCCACCCCCAGCGGTCCCTGCTGATACGCGCTCTGGGCCAAGGAGCCGACTCCGCACCCGACATGCGTCTGCACGACGCCCGGCGGGGAGACCGCTACCTGCTCTGCTCGGACGGCCTGTCCACCGTCGTGCCGGCCGAGGAAATCCACCGAGTGCTCTCCGGCATCGGCGAGCCCGAGCAAACGGTCCGCGAACTCGTCGCTCTCGCCAACGGCTCCGGCGGTCCCGACAACGTCAGCTGCGTGGTCGCCGACGTCATGGAGCTCCAGCAGTAGGAGCGAGCGGCATGCACTTCGCGTTGCGCCAACTCCGCTCCCGCGAACTCATCCGCGAGGCGGAGGCGTACCGACTCGCCCGGCAGGCCGGGAAAACCCCATCGGTCCTCCGGCCCTCGCCGGCCAGGGGCGGGCCGTCCGGTCAGGAACCGGACGTCAGAGGGACCAGGCGCCGGCGGAGCGGTCCGGTGGCGGGAAGGCCGGGTTTCCGGTTCCGGCGGGGGCCTGCCGGGTCAGGGCGTGCAGGAGGTACGGGTTCGCCGCCGGACGGGCCGTCAGGCCCAGGGAGGCGGTGGCCGCCGCGAGGGTCATCGCGTAGGAGTCCACGGCGCGGCGGACGTTGGGGGCGTCCAGGCTCGCTCCGGTGACCAGGCGGTCCAGGTCGATGTAGGCGGAGCGGACGGTCTCGAGCCAGCGGTAGACGCGCCAGTCCCGGCGCCAGCCGGCCGTGTACGCGGCGGGCAGACGGCGCTCCCAGCGCTGGAACATGCGCTCGCGGATCTCCGGGCGGGTCGGCGTGAGGTGCATGTGCCGGACCAGGTCGTACAGCGGGTCGCCGATCAGCGCCATCTCCCAGTCGATGATGGTGAGGGCACGGGCGTCGTCGCGGCGTACGAGGTTCCAGGGGTTCAGGTCGCCGTGCAGGAGGGCCGGACGGCGGGGCCTGACCCGGAAACGGGAGAGGATCTGCCCGAGCCGGGAGGCGTCGGGCAGGCCGAGGAGCCGGGCCGGCTGCTTCGTCTCCTCGGGCAGCCCGTCCACCAGGAGCACCAGCTGGTCGCAGAGCCAGGGAAAGAAGGTCTCCTCGCCCGCGACCGGGTCGAGTCCCGCGTAGTCGACGTCCGTCAGCGCGCACAGCTGGTCGACGAGCGCGTCCGCCTCGTGCGGCCACAGGCCGTGCTCGGGGTGGCGGGGCGGGCCGTCGGTGTCCTCGGAACCGACGTAGGTGTGGATGGCGTACGGCTCCCCCCGGTGGCTGCGGCCCAGGGCGAGGACCCGCGGTGCCGCCACCGGGACGCCCGACTGCTCGATGGCCCGCAGGACGGCGTGCTCGCTGAGGAAGCTCGGCTCGCGGCGGCAGGCGCCCGCCACCTTGCGGCGCACCACGACCGGGGAGGGGAACTCGGGCACCCTTACCACCGAGTTGAGGTGGGTGGTGCCCTTGAAGACCCGGTCGGCCGGGGCCATGCCCTCGGCGAGCAGGGCGTGTTCGACGGCGGAGGCGGGAAAGTCGCTCCGCTGCGCAAGGCGCGGGTCCGGCGACCACGGGATCGTCTCCCGCGCCCGGCCGGCGCCGCCGCGCGCCGCCGTCCGGGAGGCCCGCCAGCGGAAGAGGACACGCTCGATCTCCGCGGCGTCCGGGACGTTCCGGAGCCCCAGCGGTTCGGCGCCCGCCTGGAGCGCCCGGTGCACGCGGGCCGCCGCCTCGTCCAGGCTCCTCTGGTCGGACGTGTCCCGCAGACTCCGCACGGCCCGCATCACCTCCGGGTAGACGGACTGCGCCCGTTCGAAGGCGATGTAGTGCCGCAGGTCCCGGGACAGACCGTTCACGGCGGCCGGGCGGACCCGGAACATCGCGTCCGCCCAGGCGTCGACGACCTCGGGCCACTGGTGGGACGGGTACCGCATGCGGACGAGGTGGGTGGCGAGGTCGTGCAGGGGGTCGCCGTAGCCGGCGAGGTCCCAGTCGACGCAGGTCAGGGGCGGGTCGCCGGCGTACGGCATGATCAGGTTGTTGCGGTGCAGGTTGGTGTGGAGCAGGCCGAAGGGCCGCCGGCTCATGGCCGGCACCCGCTCCCGCAGCCGGACCAGGGCGTCCTCCGGAATGCCGAGCGCCGCGAACAGCCCGCCGTAGCGGAGCCAGTGGGGCCGCCGGAGCTGCTCGTCGGCGAGGTGGGCCAGCGTCCGCAGAAAGCCCTGGCTGTCGGTGTGGTTGTGGGGCCAGAGCGGGGGCAGGGCGGGCAGCGCGGTGCGCCGCACCTGGGTCATCCGGGCGAACAGCTCCGCCACGGCCCTGACCAGCAGGGTGTCGACGGGTTTGCCGTTCCCGCGGACACCGGCCAGCGGCACCCCGTCCACATGGCTGTGGACGGCGAAGCCGCCGCCGGCCGCGAGACGTTCGGGGACCTGGGGCAGGACGGCCCGGACGGCGTCCAGGATCCGCCCCTCCTCCTGCCGGGGCCAGGTGCGGACGGCCACCGGCAGGGCGTCGGCGCACCAGATCCGCACGGTCACGCGGGTGCCCGCCGGGCGGCCCACGAGGGGCGCCACCTTCGCGGTCACGGGCACGACGCGGGTGCGGTGGTGGTGCCCGCCGCCTCCCCGCCCCGGCACGGCGGTCCGCACGAACGCCTCCAGAGCCGGCTCCGCGGCGCCGGCCGCGGCGTGTCCCCCAGAGGGTTCCCGGGAAACGGGCGGTGCCTCCACTGGCCGCTCCGGTTCGGTCGCACAGGTGACAGGTTGGGCAAACGGTAAGCCGGGAGTCCCGGCCTCGCGATGCGAGAAACGGCCGAGTCGGCACAAAGGGTGACGTACCGCTCTTTCCGCTTCTTCCGGTTCTCCCGCTCCTCCGCGTCAGGTCTCCGCGGGGCCGTGTCCGCCTTTCCCGGCCATGGGTGTGCCATGGCCGTACGTTCCCGTGACCGTACGGACAAACGGAAGCGCTCGCTCGGGCACGGTGCGGGAATGCTAGCGCACCCTCCCGGTCCGCTCCGCCGACCGCCGCCGGGCCGATAGAATCCGCAGAATGGGCTCCAGCGACCCCACTATGACGGTGGCGCCCGCCTCTCTGAGCAGCCTCTCCTTGCGGGCGGTGCGGGCGTAGCCGAGGAAGGGCACGCCGGCCCTCCGGGCGGCCTGGTGGTCCGAGGGGGTGTCGCCGATCATCAGGGCCCGGGCGGGCGTCGCACCCGTCGCGTTCAGGGCCCGGTTCAGGCAGTACGGGTCCGGTTTGAGGTGCCGCAGATCCTGGGTGCGCCCGTAGACATGGGGGGAGAAGCAGGACGTGAGGTCACGGCGGTCCAGGTAGGTGCGGGCCACGAGGGGCGAGTTGTTCGTGGTGACCGCCAGGCGGGAGCCCAGCGCCGTCCAGGTGCGGATCAGCGGGTCGGCGTACGGCGTGGGCCGGGCGGAGGCGGCGGCGCGCATCTCCTCCTGGGTCAGCCGGGCCTCCAGCTCCCTGACCAGGTCGCTGCCGGGGCACTGGCGGTCGACGGCCCGCAGGACGGCGTGCGGGTCCGGCGACTGCCGTTCGGAGTCGGTCAGCAGGCCGTGCATCCCCCGGCCCTTCAGCCATCGCACCAGTTCGGCCGCCACCCGGTCCGAGGTGTGCCCCGCGAACAGACGGCAGATCGGCCCGTCGAAGTCCCACAGCACGACCCGGGCACGCGTGATCAGATTCCACAGCTCCTCGGTCTCGTCCCCGGTTCGAGCTGTCACCGTTTCGGTCTGCGTCGTATCAGAAGTCACTAGGAGAGTGTCAGATCCGACGTGATGGTTTCCCAGAGGGCGTCGAACCACTTCTGGGACTCCTCCACGAACGCGGCGTCCCGCTGTCCGGTCGTCCTCTCGAAGTGGAACAGCAGGGACTCCGTGCCGAGGACGTCGTACATGTCCAGCGTCCCGCCGTCCTCCTGCTCCTCGCGGCGCGCGATCATGTAGTACGCCATCAGCGCCTCCGTGCCGTTGAGCAGGTACAGCTTGACCGGCGGGGTGAAGGGCAGCGCGCGGAAGGCCACCCGGACGTCGATGCCGTGGGTGGCGCGCAGGGCCAGCAGATTGTGCCGGAGCACATGGCCCTGGGCGTTGCGCTGGGCGAGCCAGCGCTGGTGGACCGGATCGTCGTCGTCCTCGCCCGGTCCGTCCACCGACACCGGGAAGGCCAGGTCGATGTCCCGGGACGGCAGCAGGATGCGTACGTCGATCGCCTCGGGGCGCAGCCGGCCCTCGTGGATCAGACGCACGGGCTCACCCAGGGCGATCATCAGGGTCTCGGCGGTGAGACAGGCCGCGTCGATCCGCACCCGGCGGGCGGAGAAGGCCTCCACGAGCCGCGGTGCGAGGCCCACCATGGTCGGCTGGGGTTCCGCGCGGGCGGCGGCGGGGGCGGCGATCCGCGGCGGACTGCCCTTGGTGATGTTGCTGAGCAGACCGTCCTCCTGGAGCACCCGGAGTGCCTGGCGCACGGTGCCGCGCTCCACTCCGAACTCCTCGGCGAGCTCGGCCTGGGTGGGCAGCCGGTCGCCCGGCTGGAGCACACCGGTGTGGATCCGTTCCCGCAGGGCGTCGGCAATCTCCTGGGGCGTGCTTCTTCTGCTGCCGTTCATGGCCACGCTCTCCTGAGTCACAACCAAACGCTACAACTCCTACCCATCTAAGGGGAGTTGTTTGAAATCTGTTTATAGATGGCTGCCAAGTGGGGACAACTACAACGAAGTTGGTAGCCAACTCGTTCAAGTTGGCAGAGATTACGCCTCCTGGTACGCCCTCGTACCGGCCCGCAGCCGTCCGAAAGGGGGGAGTCGCCGTGCCCGCTCTCGCTCTTCTGTCCGCCGCCTTCGTCGTCGGCCTGGATCAGTTCGTGCAGTGGAAGTACGGCACCCCGGGCGTGATCGGTCTGATGCTGCTCACCGTCGGCGTCAAGGCCAAGAGCCCCGCCCTCAGTTCCGCGGGGGCGGTGGTGCTGGCGATGCTGCTCGCGGGCCCCTCCCCGTGACCGGTGCGCATGGTCGGTCGACCTGTGCGCACGGCCGGTCCGGCCGTCAGTCCATGAGCGTGAGCTCCGAACTGATCGTCTCCCACAGTGCGTCGAACCACAGGTGGGACTGCTCCACGAACGTCGTCTCGCGCGGGTCGGTCCCCCGCTCGAAGGCGAACAGCATCGACCGGGTGCCCTCGGCGTCGTAGAGCTCCAGGTGCTCGTGGTCGATCTCCTGCTCGCGCCGGCGCAGCGTGTAGTACGCGAACAGCGCCTCCGTGCCGTTGAGCAGGTACAGCTTGACCGGCGGGGTGAAGGGCAGCGCGCGGAAGGCCACCCGGACGTCGATGCCGTGGGTGGCGCGCAGGGCCAGCAGATTGTGCCGGAGCACCCGTCCCTGGGCGTTGCGCTGGGCGAGCCAGCTCCGGCGCAGCCGCCCGGCGGCGGAGGCGTCGTCCACCGGCGTGGGGAAGGCGAGGTCGATGTCGCGGCTGGGCAGCAGGACGCGGACGTCGACCTTGGCCGGTTTCAGTCGCCCGGCGTGGATCTGCCGCAACGGTTCTCCCATGGCCAGGGTGAGCGAGATCGCGGTCAGGCACAGGGCGTCGATCCGCACGTGGGAGGCGTCGAAGGCGGCGGCGACACGGGGGACGAGGCCGACCATGGCGGGCTGCGGCGGGGCGGCGGGGCCGACCGGGGGCCGCCCCGGGTCGTACGCGACGGTCGCCGGGCTTCCCTTGGACACATTGGTGAGCAGACGCTCCGCCTGCAGGATGCGCAGCGCCTGGCGCACGGCTCCTCGCTCGACGCCGAACTCGACGGCCAGTTTGGCCTGGGTGGGCATGCGCTGACCCGGCCGCAGCACACCGCTCGTGATCCGGCGGCGCAGCTCGTCGGCCACCTCGCGGTGTGTTCTCCGTGCCCGCCGCGGCCTCTTCCGCCCCTTGGCGGAGGCATATTCCGGGTCCACGTCCAAACAGTACAACTTCTCGCCATCTTGCGGCAGTTCAAGGAAAGGTGGTTATGAGCCGCTTCCAAGTGGAGATAAGAGGAGTGAAGTTGGTAGCCAACTTGAACAACATGGTCAAACTTTCCAAGTGTTGGCCACCAGGGTGACGGTTGGGGTACACCGGACCGTGCTTCCTTCCGGAGGGGAGCCGGGAGCGCGGCCGGTGGAGGAGCCAACGAAAAGCGGCAGCCGGCACACGGCGCCGCACGGCACAGCCACAACTGAACAGACGGCGCACAGCCACAACTGAACAGACGGCACAACTGAACAGACGACGCACAGCCACAACTGAAGACCGTCAGCACAGCCACAACTGAACAACCGGACTACGGATACGCCATCGCTGTCCGCCGTCATCGACGGAAGGAGCACTCAGAACCTGTCCGGGCACCAAGGGCGCCCGGACGTGCGCAGCAGGGCGTCGGCCATACGGGCGGCGCCCGCTCGTTCTTCCTGGACCCGGCCGAGCGCCGCGAGCCGCACGGCGGACTCGTCGCCGAGCACCGACAGACGGGCCGTGCGGTCGGCGCGTTCAGAACACCGCCCGGATCTCCCCCACCTCCTGTCCGCCGCCCAGCAGCGGGGCGTGCCCGATGCGGTCGAGCACGGGGGCGTTCAGGCCCGCCAGGGCCAGGGCGCGGGCCAGGACCGGGCCCAGGGCACGGGTCGCACCGTCCTCGATCTTGAAGGCGAGGGCGCGGCCGTCCGGAAGGGCCACGGCCTGGACGGCCTCCGCGCCCACCTTGGAGAGGGTGCCGGGGAGTTCACGCATCAGCCAGGTGTCGATGCGGCGGGTGCCGGCGACGTACTCGGGGTGGGCGCGCATGGCGTCCGCGACCCGGCGTTCGGGGGTGCCGGGTGCGGCCAGGACGAAGGCGCGGAAGGCGCGGGCCAGGCCCGTGAGGCTGATCGCCATCAGCGGCGCGCCGCAGCCGTCCGTGCCGACCGCGGCCACCGGCTCCTCCGCCGTCTCCTCCACACCCTTGTGGATGAGCTGCTGCAGCGGGTGCTCCGGGTCGAGGTACGACTCCAGGGGCCAGCCCCGCAGCGCGCAGGCCGCCAGCATCGCGGTGTGCTTGCCGGAGCAGTTCATCACCACCCGGTCGCGCACCGCCCCGGACGCCAGGTAGTGCTCCTTCTCCTCCGGGTCCAGCGGCAGGTCCGGCGGGCACCGCAACTGCTCCGGGCTCAGCCCGTGCTCGTCGAGCATCGTGCGGACCAGATCCCGGTGAAACGTTTCCCCGGAGTGGCTGGCGGCCGCGAGGGCAAGGCGCTCGCCCTTCAGGTCCAGTCCGGCGCGCAGCACGCCCGCCGCCTGCATCGGCTTGTTGGCCGAGCGCGGGAAGACCGGTGCGGTCACGTCCCCCAGCGCGAGCTCCACCGAACCGTCCGTGCCCAGCAGCACCAGGCTGCCCCGGTGCCGCCCTTCCACGAACCCCGAGCGGACCACCTCCGCCAGGACGGGGGAGGTGACGGACGCCGGTGCTGACGACGCCGACGACACTGACGACACGGACATGGCGATGGCCTTCCGGGACGACGGGCTGGGAAAGCTGAGGCACCGGGTGACCGGCCGTCCGCGCCGGCCCGGGGTCTCCACGACCGTCGCGTCAGGCGAGCAGGTCGTCCACCTGTGCCTCCCCCTCACGGTACCTGCGGGCGATCTCCGCGCTGCAGTCGTCGGCCGTGCGCTGCAGCTCCTGCCGCCGCCCGGACACCTGCTGCTCGTACCGCACGAGCCGTCCCATCGCCGCGCCCAGCTCCGCGTCCGTGCGGGCCCTCAGGTCCGACAGCTCGACCTCGGCGAGCATCTGCGCGGCCAGCCTCCGGTACTCCTCCCCGTGCGGCGTGTCGAGCGTCACATGGCGGGCCGAGGAACGCTGCCGTGCGGGCGCGTCCTTGAGGATCTCCGTGAGCCGCTCGACGAGGGAGGTCTGCCCGGGCGCGGGCCCCTGCCCGGAGTCCGGGGCGGACGCGGACCCGCGCCGGGCCAGTTCCGCGCGCAGGATGTCGATCCGCCCCTGGAGCAGCCGCCGTACGTAACTCAGGTCGGCCTCGTCCCGCTGCGCCCGCCGGCGCAGGGCGCGCAGCTCGGACAGGCTCAGCGCGGTCAGGTCGGGCTCCGGCGGATCGGCAGGCACCGCCGGTTCCACCAGTTCCGCCGGTTCCGCCGGTTTCGCGGGCTCCACGGGCAGCGTCGGGCTGTCGGTGCGCTGCACGGGCGGCCGGTGGCCCTCCGGAATGCCCCCGTGGATCGGCAAGGCCGCCTTGGGCTGCCGCTCGGTGCTCGATGTGCTCATGCCCCTCAACCGTCCCCTCGACCGGCACGTACGGGAAGCATCGTGCCACTCCGAGTGGCCAGTATGTGACCGGGCGCCCCTGATCAGCCCCGTATAGGGGGTTATGGATCACAAAGAAGCACGATATGGACTTTCTTCCGGCCTCTTCCGAGCCCTTCGGACAGGGGCACCCCCGGGCACCCGGACGGCCGACGGGCATGATGGTCGCCATGCGTGCAGTGGTGCAGAGAGTGGACGGCGCGAGCGTCGTCGTGGACGGCGAGACGGTGGGAGCGATCGAGGGCGAGGGGCTGTGCGTCCTCGTCGGCGTCACCCACGAGGACACCAAGGAGAAGGCGGCCCAGCTCGCCCGCAAGCTCTGGTCGATCCGCATGCTGCACGACGAGAAGTCGTGCAGCGACACCGGTGCCCCACTGCTGGTCATCAGCCAGTTCACGCTGTACGGCGACGCCCGCAAGGGCCGCCGTCCCACCTGGAGCGCGGCTGCTCCGGGAGAGGTCGCCGAGCCGCTGGTCGAGGAGGTGGTGGCCCAGCTGCGCTCGCTGGGCGCGACGGTGGCGACGGGCCGGTTCGGCGCGCAGATGCGGGTGTCGCTGACGAACGACGGCCCGTTCACCGTCCTGCTGGAGGTGTAGGCCGCCGGTTCCCCCGGGAACGCGGAGGTTCCGGGTGAGGTTCCCGGGGGTCCCCATGAGGTTCCGGGGACTACGGCATGAGGTTCCGGGGGCTACGGCTCGACGACGACCTCCTGTGCCGCCGCCGTCTCCCCCACCAGCAGCCGCGCGTCCACCGGGACGTTCCGCTTGACCAGGGCGAGCGCGACCGGGCCGAGCTCGAAGTGCCGTACGGACGTGGTCACAAAGCCGATCTTGCGGCTGTCCGGCCCCTGGTCGGCGAGACGGATGTCCGTGCCGTGCGGCGGCAGATGCACCTCGCTGCCGTCGAGGTGCAGAAAGACCAGACGGCGCGGCGGCTTGCCGAGGTTGTGCACCCGGGCCACGGTCTCCTGACCGCGGTAGCAGCCCTTCTGCAGATGGACGGCCGTACCGATCAGACCCACCTCGTGCGGGATGGTGCGGTGATCGGTCTCGAAGCCCAGCCGCGGGCGGTGCTGCTCGACGCGCAGCGCCTCGTAGGCGAGGATCCCGGCCGGCGGGCCGGCCGTCCGGGCGTACGACTCCAGGTCCGCGCGCGGCAGGAACAGATCACGGCCGTACGGGGTCTCCCGTACGACGACCCCCTCGGGCACCTCCGCGATGGAGCCGGCCGGCAGGTGCACCACGGCGAAGTCCCCGGTGCGGTCGGCGATCTCGACCCGGTAGAAGAACTTCATCGACTCCAGGTACGCGATCAGCGCCTTCTGGGTGCCGGGCTCCACGTGCGCCCAGACCGTCTCGCCGTCGTCGACCAGGTAGAGCGCGTGCTCGATGTGACCGTGCGGGGACAGGATCAGCGCCTCGGTGGCCTGGCCCGCGGGCAGCTCGCTGACGTGCTGGGTGAGCAGAAGATGCAGCCAGCCGAGCCGGTCCTCGCCGGAGACGGTGACGACACCACGGTGCGAGAGGTCGACGAATCCGGTGCCGTCCGCGAGAGCGCGCTGCTCGCGGAACAGGTCGCCGTAGTGGGCGGCGACGCCTTCGTCCACACCCTCGGCGGGAACGGCGCCGGGCAAGGACAGCAGGGGACTCTTCATGGAGGAAAGCCTACGACTCCGCGGTCGAGCCCTTCGGGGAACAGTCCGCGCAGCGGCCGAAGATGGCGAAGTGCTTCAGATCGGTGTCGAAGCCGAACTGCTCCCGCAGCTTGGCCGTGAAGTCCTCCGCCACCTCCACATCGGCCTCGATCACGCCCTCGCAGTCCCGGCAGACCAGATGCAGATGGTGGTGGCGGTCGGCGAGGTGATAGGTGGGCGCACCATGGCCGAGGTGGGCATGGCTGACCAGCCCCAGCTCCTCCAGCAGCTCCAGGGTGCGGTAGACGGTGGAGATGTTGATCCCCGACGCCGTCTTCCTCACCTCGTTGAGGATGGCGTCGGGGGTCGCATGCTCCAGGGTGTCCACGGCTTCGAGCACGAGCTGTCGCTGCGGCGTCAGCCGGTAGCCGCGCTGTCTGAGGTCGCTCTTCCAGTCGGTGCTCACCACACCGACGAGTCTAGAGCGGGGCGGGCCGAGTCACGGCCCGGCCGACAGAACACCGCTCAACAAGGCGTCGGCGAGCACGCTGCGGTACGCATGCGTCGCGCGAGCGATCTCGGTATGTGCCTGGATCTTGGCGTCCAGGGCGGCAAGCGTGGCACCGATCGCCTCCTGCTCGGCGGCCGGCGGCACGAGGACGGGCAGGTCCCCCAGGGTACGGATGCTCAGTGACGGGATGACGGCACCGACCGCCCGGGTCCTGATCCAGTCCTGTGCGGCCGTCGCACTCAGGTAAGCGGTGAGATACGCGGCCGAGATCCGCCCCCTCTCGGGCAGCCTGAGCCGTACCAGGTTGCGATGGAACAACCAGCCCGCGTGCTCCCCGGTCACCAGGGCGCAGCGGCCCATAGTTCCGGTCCTGGTGAGGAGGATGTCCCCTTCGGCCAACTCGTACTTCACCAGCGTCCGCGCCCGTTCCCAGGAGACCGCGGGGACATCCGCGGCCTCCTCGGTGACGATCCGCTGACCGCGCAGGTCGCGCGGCAGTACGAGGGGGACCCCGCCGTCCGCCTGAGTACGGCCCCTGTCCTCGGGGTGCTGACCCGGCCCGACCTGGATGAACGCGCACAGGTCCCGCAGCGGGCTGTACGACCAGCCGGCTGGCGGCACGAACTCGTCGGTCGTCGTCACAGTCCATACCTCCTGAGCCACCGAGCCACGACGGCGCCGGCCTCCTCCGCCCGCGCGTGCAATGTCTCGATCTCTTCGGAGAGTCTCGCCAGCCTGTCGAGGGTCTCGGCACGATCGGTCGCACCGAGAACCGCAGTTTGGCCGCGCGGCCGGACATACCGCGTGGGATCCAGATTGTGGCCGTGAGCCGCGATGTCCGGCACCGGCACGGTCCGGCTCAGGCCCGGGGTGCCCGCGAAGGAGCGCCCGGCCTCTTTCGCCGTGTGCCAGGACACGTACTCTCCCACCAGCCGTGTGATCTCGCTGTCGGCCAGGGCCCACTGTGTCCGGGAGATCCGGTGTCCGAGATGTCCGCCGGCCACGAACAGCACCTCGGGAGCCGTCGCGCCGTCGAAGCCGGGGGCGCGCAGGAACCAGATCTGTGTCTTGACGGCGGTGAGCGCGAAGAGACCGGCGGGCAGCGCTATCACGCACTCCACGGCCCCGGCCTCGACCAGCCCGGCCCGCACGGTCTCGGCGGCACCGGCGTTGAAGGAGGCCCCGGCCGGCAGCAGGACGGCAGCCCGGCCTCCGGGAGCGAGCCGCGAGACGACGTACTGCAACCAGTCGAACTCGGTCCGGCGGGCAACGCCGTAGGTCCAGTACGGGGGCGGATCCACGTCCTCCAGGCGGCGGCCGAAGGGTGGGTTGGTCAACAGCACGTCGAAGGTGCCCGGGGGGTCGGCGGAGGGACCGAGCGCCGGGGTGAACGGCCCTTCGCCGAGCCGCACGGCGCGACCGTGGTGCACCCGCAGGTTCATCTCCGCCACCTGCCGTTCCAGGGCTTCGGGCACACGGCCGCTGACCAGCGACGGAGCAGTGCCGCCGTCTGCGGCGACCGCGTCCAGGTAGGCGACGAGCAGTTCTCCGGTACGGCTGTAGGGATCGTGCACGCGCACCGCCCCGGGCCGTACGGCGGCCAGCGCACCGGCCATGACCCGGCTCACGGAGGGCGGGGTGAAGAACGCGCCGCCCTCGCGCGCGTATGCGGCACGCCAGAGCACCAGGACGTGGTCGAACGCCGCACGGCTCTCCTGCACGGAGCCCGCGCCGGTACGGCTGAGCGTGTCGGCGAGTACAGTCAGCAGGTTGCGCGAAACCGCCTTCTCCGACGGGTCGTGGTCACGCACCATCCTTTGGAAACTGTCCACGGCCTCGGCCAGGTCGTCGCCGGGATCCGCGATCCGGTTCAGGACGAGATACAGCAGCCACAGGAGATAGCGGTCCAGCGGCATGGGGCCCCGGAGCCGGTCCGCGTCCGGTCCCGCGAGCCGTTCGACTGTTCGGAGCAGCCCACCCGGCGCCCCTCCGGAAAGCCCCGCGCGGAACCGGTCGCCGTATGTCGTTCCCATCGGTTCGCCCGGACGCAGGGCGTTCGCGGGGACGGCCCGTCCGGACAGCCAGGCCAGCACTTCCTCGGCGCGAAACCGCTCCAGTTCGGCTCCTGAGTTCACAGGCCGGGGAAAGTCCGGGTGCCGTCGTTCCCAGTTGGTGACGGCAGGGCGCTTCACCCCGGCCAGGCGAGCGATATCGGACCGGGAGACGAGGCCACCCGCACAGTCCTGACCGGTGTCGCCGTTCCCGGAGCGCGTGTCGAAGTGGGTCACAGCGATTCCCAACGGTTCAGAGATTCAGAAGAGATTCAGAACTGAGGCGGCCTGGTGCCGCGAAGGACCTCGCCCCGGGCTGCGAGCACAGCCGGGAACCTGTCCATGGCCTGCGCTTCCTTGGCGAGTTCGGGACTGAGGTAGCCGAGCAGGCGGTAGATCTTCGCATGGTCTGCGGCAAGATCTCGATGGTGGACGGGCTCGTGGTGCATGATGCGGTTGCGCAGCAGCACCACCGAGAACAGTTCGTCGTAGAGACGGTCCCGCCGACCACGGTAGTGCGGGAACGCCCGGTGCAGGACGGGCACCCAGAAGTGCCGGTCGTAGCCCCGGCTGAGCAGCGACACCCAGAAACCGAAGGAGAGCTCGGCGACGACATCGTCCTCCGTCGTCCGGACCCGGCGCCGCCGGCAGGAACGGTGGGCATCGTCGACGAGCTTCTTTCCGTGCTCGTTCAGTGGTGCGACCGACCACCAGCCCCGTGTGCCGTAATGGTGTACGAGCGTGTTGTGCAGCGCGTTGCGCAGGGCGAGTTCCAGGCAGTGGAGAGGCCCGAACAGGGCAGCCGAGACCTCGACGTTCCACCAGTACAGCCGCACCGCAACCCGGGCATCCCCGCGCGCGGCACGGATGGAGCGCCGCAGTCGCGGTCGGGACAAGGAGTTCTGCATCCACTCGGGTAAGCGGCTCATGGGTCCCCCTCTATGTGGTGTTCGGCATCGGCACACCTACGGACGCCCTGTGCTACGGTGGGCGTGAATGTTCTGGGTCCGCCTCTGCTGTGCATGCCGCCCAGAGCACGGCTTCCGGAGCCCCGGTCGCAGGTGTGTTGCGACCGGGGCTCCGCGTATCTGCGAAGGCAGAAGACAGACGGAGCCCGCCCCCGCGAAGGCAGCAGCACACCAGCCGTAATCCCGCTTCAAGGGCAAGCGCACTGCCATGCACGTCAATCTGTTAACCCCATGTCGCCCTTAACAAGCAACAAGAACGCTCATACGTCACGGACTGACGGTCGCCAGCAAGCGGTCTCGACCAGTGAGAGAGGCCGTGAACACAGGTGCGGGGGTCCGACAGGGGTGATTACCGGGATTCGCAGGATCCGCGCCGAGGCCGGCCCGTGAACGACTGGACATGGGAGTACGGCCCGCGAGGAGTACCCGACCGCAGGGCTCCCCGTCGGTGCGAGGGGGGTGTGAGGGCGCGAGTCAGCGCATCGTCACCGGACTGGCCGCTCTCCGGCACGACGCGGAGACGGCGGACAAACGTCCTCCGGAGGGGAAGCCCGGTGGACCGCGGAACTTCCCCATCGCCGGCGGACACGGATTCACCCAGTTCCTCACCGTCCCAGGGCGCGAGTGCGTCCAGGCCGGCACCGTCGTGTGGAACGGATGAAACGAGTGAACCGGGCGGCGCAAGCCCGCCCGGTTTGCTCAGGCGCTACTTGAAGAACGCGATCCCGTCGTCCGGGAGGTCGTCCGGAAGCGACTTGGCCCAGCGCTCGACCTCCTCGGGGGTGACGACCTTCTTCAGCTGGGCGGACATGTAGGGGCGCAGCGTGACCTCGGGAGTCTGCTTCTCGCCGACCCACATCAGGTCGCCCTTGACGTACCCGTACAGCCGCTTGCCGCCGCTGTAGGGGCGGGATCCGGCGGTGCGGGCGACCGCGTCGGTGACCAGGTCGATCTGCGGCTTCCCGGCGGCCAGCTCGCCGTACCAGATCTCGACGACGCCGTCGTCGCGGGTCATCGTGACCTCGATCTTGCGGTCGGCGTCGATGCGCCAGTAGCCGTACTCGGACTCCAGCGGTTTGACCTTGTTGCCGTCCTTGTCCAGCACCCAGGTGCGGGAGTGGTACTCCAGGAAGTTCCGGCCGTCGTGGGTGAAGGAGACCTCCTGGCCGAAGTTGCACTTCTCGGCGCCCGGGAAGTCGTGCACGCCGGCTCCGGCCCAGTCGCCGAGCAGAAAGGCGAGAGGGACCAGGTCCTTGTGGAGGTCGGACGGGATTTCGATCATGAGCTGCGTTTCTTGGTCGTGGTCAGCGCTGGCCCTGGTACAGCTTCTTCACGGTCAGGTAGGCGAAGGCGAGAACGCCGACGCAGACCAGGACCAACAGGGCTTCGAAGAAGATTTCCACGGGGTGCTCCTCGGTTGAGCAGGGTGCGGTGCGCACCAGGGCCGGGCCCCAGCTTAGTCGGCCGGAACCCGACCCTCCCGGCCGAGGTGCGCCGCCCGGGCTCAGACGAGCAGCCAGCCCTGCAGGGCCACCGTCTGCTGGAAGGGGACGGCGGCGACGGTGCCCTTGCGGGACTGGATGATCACCGCGAGGGTGTCGCCCGCGATCAGGTACGCCTGACGTACCTGTTCGGCGCCGTACGGCATGGTCTCGGTGTAGACGGAGTACAGGATCTCGTCCACCTCGGCCCCGTACGGAAAGCCGATGTCATGGACGAGGGTCTGGGCTCCGCGCACCGCGTAGGTGCCGTCGTACCCGGTGAGTCCCTCGTCGGCCAGGTGGTGCACCAGCGCCGCGGTGTTGAACTGGAGCAGATAGATCCGCGTGTGCGTGCCGTCCTGCGTGGTCCAGCCGCGGGCGGCGATGTGCCGCAGACCGTGGTCGGTCAGATCCTGTCCGAACTTCTTCCGGTCTTCCCGCCGCGCGTACTCCGCGAGGAAGTCCTTCGTCGCCAGCCAGCCGTCCTTGCCGCGCAGGGCCTTGTCCTCCGTCGCGCCCCTGGGGGCGGGCAGGAGGAGGGCCCGCAGGTCGGCGTGGTGGACCCCGGCCACATTGTCCTCGGCGAACGGGCCGGGGCTGCCGGACGGCAGGGGCGGCTTGACGATCCGCGGGTAGTCCCAGCGCCCGTCCGAGGCGGTGGCGAGGCCGGGGAGGTCCGTGCGGTCCAGGGCGGCGATGCCGTACGCCGTTCCCGCTCCGGTCGCCGCGAACACCACGACGGCCGCGATCCAGCGCAGTACGACGGCCCGCAGGATCCGCCGGTCCTTCCTGGGCGAGGGCTCCGGGGCTGCCGGGGAATCCGGGGGAACGCCGACGGGCGAGGCGGTGGTCACGGAGGTCTGCTGCTCGGTCATACGGCCTTCCCCGGGTCCTTGATGCGGTCGAGCTGTGCACGGAGGAAGTCGGCCAGGGTCTTCGTGCCCAGCGGCTTGGGTCCGTACGCGGTGGCGCCGACCAGCACGTCCCCCTGGTACGCGGAGCAGAACACGAGGTCGAGATCGTCGTCGGAGCCCGCGGGCGGCAAAAAGCACCGGGCGTTCTCGTAGCCCTCGATCCTGGGTCCCGCTCGGAAGACCTTCAGGGCGTCGAGGAACTCCTGCTGGAGGGTCGCGATGGAGCGCACGGTCTGCCGGCTCTCCATCCGGGACAGCACGATCTCGACGACGAAGGCGTCCTGGACATCCTCCGAGAAGTGCTGGGCCGCGCCGCCATCGCTGAGGTAGCTGCGCATTGCCATGCCCCTGACACGCTGTTCGTCGAACCGCTTCTCCATCAGCCGCCGCTGGGAGAGGGGCAGGTTCCGCAGCGACTTCTTGCGCAGCGCGGTGGCCCGTGCGCCGCTCAGTTCGGCGTCGGCGCCGAATTCGCCCAGGTCCGGGCCGCGCCCGAATCCGTTCGTACCATAGGGCAGCAGCATGCCCCTCAGGCCGGTGGCCTCGGGCTGCTTGCTCTCCACCAGCGTCTCGGGCCGCTGCCAGACGGGTTTGCCAGGAGCTCGGTCGGCGTCGCGGACGGTCATCACGGTGAAACCGGTGCCGCCGACGAGCGCGGCGAGCAGCACGACGCATCCGGCGATCACCCCGGCGCGCCGGCGTCGGGGGGAGGGCGAGGGCGTGGGTGTCTTTGTGCCCGGGGCCTGTGCAGGCGCCTTCGTTTCCGTCTGCCCGTCGTCGGCCTGCTCCGCGTCCGTCTGCGCGCTGTCCGTCCGCTCGGTGCCGGC
The DNA here is from genome assembly GCF_039525155.1 of Streptomyces thermoalcalitolerans. Taxonomy (NCBI): domain Bacteria; kingdom Bacillati; phylum Actinomycetota; class Actinomycetes; order Kitasatosporales; family Streptomycetaceae; genus Streptomyces; species Streptomyces thermoalcalitolerans. Next base: position 40,456 of record NZ_BAAAHG010000036.1, read on the forward strand.
CTGTCCTGTGTCCGCCCGCTCGGTGCCGGCCTGCCCCGCGTCCACCCGCGCGCTGTCCGCCTGCTCGTCGCTCGTCCGCTCGCTGTCCGGGTGCTCGCTCACAGCCGCCCCACCTGCCGCTGGGCCAGACTCATGATCTCCTTCTTGGATATGGGCTTGGTGTCGTAGATGTAGATGTCCATGGCGATGTCGCCGCGCCAGGCGTGCGCCCTGGCCGAGTACAGCGGGAGGTAGCCCGGCTCCCGGTAGGGCGAGTCGATCACGTAGGCCCTGCCGTCACCCGTGCCGGGGATGGGCCAGCTGCGACTGCCGGATTCGTGCTCCGCGAAGTACATCCCGTTGTCGGCCTGCTCCGCAGCGGCCACCTTCTCCTCCTGGCGGTACTGCACGAGGTAGATCTCGACCTGGTGCGTATCGGTGGTCCGCCACGAGGTCACCGCGGCACGGCGGAACTCCATCACGAGCTGCTCCGCGAAGGCCTGGCGCGGCTCTTCGTACTCATTCGCGAAGTCGGCGAGAGTCATCCAGCCGTCGTCGCCCAGCGGGTACGAAAGGTCCCGCGCCCCGCTCGGCCGCGGGATCAGCAGCTTGCGCAGGTCGCCGTCGGTTCGCACACGCGGGTCCTGCGCGGCCGGCAGCGGCTCCACCCGGCCCTTGGCCTGCTCCACGACCGTCTGCGGCAGCGGCGGCAGGGGGGTGGGCTCCCGGTCGGCCTGGATCAGATAGCCGGTGCAGGTGCCGGCGACGACGCCGAGGACGGCGGCGGCGGTGAGGAGAAGGGCGGTACGGCCGCGTCGGCGGACGCGGGGCGCGGGGTGCGGTGTCTCCGGTGCTTCCGGTGTTCCTGGTGCTTCCGGTGCTTCCGATGCCGCTCGGGCCTCGGTCGCTTCCGGTGCCGCGGATTCCGCGATTGACTGCTCGGATCTTTCCGGTATGTCCAAGATGTTTCCCCCCAGAACGGGAAGCGCGCCTTCTCTGTGCGCGCTTCAGGGAGACCCTTGGGCGACGTCCAGGGTTGCAGGGAGGGTGACTACGATTCAGGCATGGCGAAGAAGCTCGTGGTCAAGGTGACGGCTGGGGCGGACGCTCCCGAGCGGTGCTCGCAGGCGTTCACGGTGGCGGCGGTGGCCGCGGCCAGTGGAGTCGAGGTCTCGCTGTGGCTGACCGGGGAATCCGCCTGGTTCGCGCTGCCGGGCCGGGCCGCCGAGTTCGAGCTGCCGCACGCCGCTCCGCTGCCGGAGCTGATCGAGTCGATTCTCGCGGCCGGCCGGATCACCCTGTGCACACAGTGCGCGGCCCGCCGGGAGATCACCGAGAAGGACGTGATGGAGGGCATCCGGATCGCGGGCGCGCAGGTCTTCGTCCAGGAGGCGCTGGCCGACGACACGCAGGCGCTCGTCTACTGAGACGTCCCTGCTGCTGAGACACCCTGTCTCGGTCTCGACCCCCGTCTCGCCATCTCGCCGAGGCATCCCGTCGGGGTCAGCGGCGTTTCTTGCCGTCCAGTTCGTCCCACCACTCGTCGGACTGCGGGTCGCCCGACGGGTCGTCCCACCAGCGGTCCTCGGGCCCTCGCCGGTTGGCGATCACCGCGGCGATCGGGGGGATCACCATGGCAGCCAGACACATACCGACCGCCGCGGGGACCGACCAGATCCGCACGACGCCCCACGCCAGGACGAACAGTCCGATACAGGTGCCCATCATGGCGAAGTACACGTGGCGACGCCGTGCGTACATATCTCCAGAGTAGGTCCGCATCCGCCTCGTGCGACCTGCCGAGGCATGCGAAACCTGCCGGGACGTCCCGAAACACGCCGAGACACGCCGAGACACGCCGAAGGGCCGCGCCCCGGGGAGAACGCCCGGGGCGCGGCCCTTCTCGGGAAGGCTTCGGGAAGACCGCGGGGTCAGACCGCGATCGCGACCTCCGCGAGACCGCCCTTCTGAGCGTCGACCGTACGGTCGACGGTGGCGCCGGGGACCAGAGCGCGGACGGTCCAGGTGCCCTCGGCCGCGTAGAACCGGAACTGGCCCGTGGCGGAGGTGGGGACCTCCGCGGTGAACTCGCCGGTCGAGTCCAGGAGACGGACGTAGCCCGCCACCGGCTCGCCGTCGCGGGTCACCTGACCCTGGATCGTCGTCTCACCCGGCCTGATCGTCGAGGCGTCCGGGCCGCCGGCCTTCGCTCCGCACATGTACTGCTCCAGAGGTTCGTTGACGTCGGTGAAGTCGAGGGGATCAGTGAAATCGGGAGGGCCTGAACCGGCTCACTTGCCGGAGCCGAGCTCGATCGGCACGCCCACCAGGGAGCCGTACTCGGTCCAGGAGCCGTCGTAGTTCTTGACGTTCGGGACCTCGAGCAGCTCGTGCAGGACGAACCAGGTCAGCGCGGAGCGCTCACCGATGCGGCAGTAGGCGATGGTGTCCTTGGACAGGTCGATGTTCTCCTTCTCGTAGAGGGCCTTGAGCTCCTCGTCCGACTTGAAGGTGCCGTCGTCGTTGGCGTTCTTCGACCAGGGGATGTTCTTGGCGGTCGGGACGTGGCCCGGGCGCTGCGACTGCTCCTGCGGCAGGTGGGCCGGGGCGAGCAGCTTGCCGGAGAACTCGTCGGGCGAGCGGACGTCGACCAGGTTCTGCTGGCCGATGGCCTTCACCACCTCGTCGCGGAACGCGCGGATGGAGGTGTCCTGCGGCTTGGCCTTGTACTCGGTCTTCGGGCGCTGCGGCACCTCCGTGCCGTCGACCAGCTCGCGGGCGTCCAGCTCCCACTTCTTGCGACCGCCGTCGAGGAGCTTGACGCTCTCGTGGCCGTACAGCTTGAAGTACCAGTACGCGTACGCGGCGAACCAGTTGTTGTTGCCGCCGTAGAGGATCACCGTGTGGTCGTTGGAGATGCCCTTCTCCGACAGGAGCTTCTCGAAGCCCTCCTGGTCGATGAAGTCACGGCGGACCGGGTCCTGGAGGTCCTTCGTCCAGTCGATCCGGATGGCGTTCTTGATGTGGTTCTTGTCGTACGCGGACGTGTCCTCGTCGACCTCGACAATGACGATGTCCGGGTCGTCCAGGTGCTCCTGGAGCCAGTCGGCGTCGACCAGTACGTCGCTGCGGCTCATGCTCAATCTCCTCCGGGGCAGTTGCGGCGGGGGGTGCGGGTGTAGAGGTGCGGAAGCGCGCCGGTGCACGGTGCGGTACCGGGCGGGGTACGCGGCGCACGGATGGCCCCGGAATCGCGTACGGGGCCGGCGATACGGGAGAAGGCTCCCGCTCAGAAAGTGCGACAGAGCATGGCAGCCACGCGGCACAGGTCCACTGCCCGCCGCTTCGTGAGATCTGCCTGTCGCTGCATGGGGTAGATCGTAGGGAGGGACGGGCGGCTGTGTCACCGGCGTGTCGGATGCTGAGACGACATCGTCCGGGATACGGGAGGAAAGACAGAAAGGGGAGGTCTCCGCGGGCTCCCCGGACGCCCGCGCCTCCCCTTGTCCCCGCATCGTTTCTGCGGTACGGACGACGGCGTCTCACCTGCCGGACACCCTGTCGTCCGCCGGCTGTGGTCCCGCCCGGCGAGTCCTACCCGGCGAGCCTGACGTTCGAACCCTTCACCGTGATCTCGAGGCCGTCCTTCACCACCCGCACCGAGTCCAGCTTGATCCCGCCGGGCAGCCGGTCGATCGTCTGCTGGAAGTCGGTGACCGACCGGATGCGGTCCTCGGCGGGCTGCACACCGCCGAACTCGGGCAGCCCTTCGGCCTTCACCTGCACCTTGTCGTCCCGCACGGTGACCGAGCTGAGCACGGTGCCGGGCACCTCCTTGCCCAGGACCGTGCTCACGACGTCGACCTTGATCTTGCCGTTGCCGCCGTCGGACAGGCCGACCACCTGGGAGGTCACACCGGGGAAGACCTGCTTGGGCTCGGACCTGGCGGCCTTCAGCAGCTGGTCGTAGGCGATGAGCGCGGTGCCGGTGGTCTCGGAGGCGGTGGCCGAGCGGTAGCCGCCGGAGAAGCGCACGCCCTTCATGCTCGCCTCGAGGTCGTCGATACGGATCGTCTGCTCGCCCTTGCCGGTGGGCGCCTCGTAGCTCTTGATGCCGATCTTGATGTCCTCGAGCTCACCGCTCACCACCTGGGTGAGGAACGGGAAGCCGTTGATGGACACCTCGGGGGTGCTCGCCAGGTTCTCGGTCGTCCTGAGGCGGTCGGCGGCCTGGTCCTCCGCGAAGTGCACCGCGATCCGGTCGACCGCCACGAACAGCAGCCCCAGGACCACGGCGACGATCAGAAGTGCTCGCAGTGCGCGCATGCGGTGTCTCCCCCCACGGTTTGGGATCAGGGTCTGCGATTCGGACGGCTGTGCGACCGTCGGCGGGAGCCTAACCCCGAAAACGGCCTACTCAGGATTTTGTTGATCAGCTGTGACAAGAGGTGCGGCCGGGGAGGCCGCCCGGAGCGGACCGGCTCCGGTGCGCGGGGCTCCGCGGCCGAGCCGAGCCCCGCGCCCCACGGCACGGTCCGCACGACATCCCAGGACGGCATCCCAGGACGGCATCCCGGGACGGCATCCCAGGACGGCATCCCAGGACGGCATCCCGGGCGGCACCTCTAACCCAGCACCCGGCTAACCCAGCACCCGGCCCAGCACCCACATCACCGGTGCCGCCATCGTGAGCGGCAGGGTGACACCGGCCGTGAAGTGCACGAAACGCGACGGGTAGTCGTAGGCGGCCACACGGTGGCCGATCAGGGCGCACACCGCCGCGCCCGCGCCGAGCAGCGCGCCCTTCGGGCCCACGTCGGTCATGCCGCCGACCGCGATGCCCATGCCCGCCGCCGCGAGCAGCGCGACGACGGCGGAGGCCGCGGTGGGCAGCGGCAGCGCACGCGCCAGGACGGTCGCCGCGACCGCCGCCGCGCCGATCGCGACCGCGTCCGGGGCGGCGGCCAGATAGCCGGTCGCCACGATGGCCAGCGCCGCCGAGGCGACGGTCGCCATCAGGCCGTACATCCGCTCGTCCGGGTCGGCGTGCGAGCGTAGCTGGAGGACGAGCGAGAGCAGCACCCACACCCCGAGCGTGCCCAGGATGGCCGCCGGCGCGTTCTCACGGCCCGCGCCCAGCACGGCCACGTCCGCGACGAGCGCGCCGGCGAAGCCCAGGGCGATGCCCTGGCGGGCGGGCCACATGCCGTTCAGCCGGAACCAGCCCGCGGCCGTCACGGCCTGGAGCACGATCAGCGGCACGAGCAGCGCATAGGTGCCGAGCTCGGCCGCACCGGCCAGCAGCAGTCCCAGCAGCGCGGTGAGCGCGGCCGGCTGCATCCCGGGGTCGATGATCGGCGAGCGTCCCTCGGCACGGGCCCGCTGGGCGTCGGTGAGGCGGGGGGTGCCGGCGAGGGTGGCGGGGCCGTAGGCGGGCTCGTCCCCGTGGGAGGCGGGCGTCGCGGGAGCGGCGGCCGGCGGCTGCGGCGGTGCGGGGGCCGCCGGCTCCGGGGCTCCCACCGGGGGCAGGTACGCCGTCTCCGCGGTGGCGGCAGCGGCGGACAGCTGCGGGTGCGTCCGGGTGTCCCAGGTCGGTCCCTGCCACTGCTGGGTGTGCTGGAGGGCGTCCTGCGGATCGCCGTGTGCCTGCTGCCCGGGCCACTGCTGCGGCCCGGGGTGGGGGGACGGCTGCCGCGGGGCGGACGCCTGCGGGTACGGCTGCCCGTACGGGCTGTACCCGGCGTGGGAGTTCTGGTGGGGGTTCTCGTTCCAGGGCCCCTCGTACGACCGGTCGGTCATCGCTCACCCTCCTGCGAAGGGCGGGAGCACCTCGACCGTGCCGCCCTCGGTCAGCCGTACCGTCTCATGTCCGCGTGTTCCCACGGGGTCACCGTCGATCAGGAACGAGCAGCGTTCCAGGACGCGGACGAGTTCACCGGGGTGCCGCTCACGCACCGCGGCGAGCGCCTGGGCGAGCGTCTCCGCCTCGTACGGCTCCTCGGCGACCCCGGCCGCGGCCTTCGCCGCCGCCCAGTAGCGCACCGTGACCTTTGCCATCCCGTTCCTCAAGTCACTCGGCAATGAACAGGGCCAGGCTAGCCCGCCCGGGTAAGAGCCCAGCGCGCGATGCGGTGCAGCAGTTCGTCGTCGGCGGCGGTCTCGGCGTGGCCCATGCCGTGTTCCAGCCACAGTTCCCCGTGGTCACCGGCGGCCGCGGCCAGCATCCGGGGGTGGTCGAGGGGGAAGTAGCCGTCCCGGTCGCCGTGCACGATCAGCAGGGGGGTGGGCGCGATGAGGGGGACCGCCTCCACCGGGGAGAGCGGGACCGGGTCCCAGTCGCGGTGGTGGATGCGGGTGCGCAGCCCGTAGCGGCTCAGCAGGCGGCCCTCGGGGCGGGTGACCAGCCAGTGCAGCCGGCGCATGGGGGCCGTGCCCCGGTAGTACCAGCGCGCGGGTGCGCTGACCGAGACCACGGCGTCCGTGCGTGCCCCGGTCCGCACCTCGGCCCGTGCCGTAGTCCGCGCCGCGGTCCGCGCCGTGGTCCGCGCCGCGGTCCGTGCCTCGTCCGTCGGACCGCCGCCGTACAGGGCCGCGTGCCGCAGCACCACCGAGCCGCCCATGGAGAAGCCGACGGTCACCACGCGCGCGTGCCCGAAGCCCCGCGCCCACGCGACCGCCGCCGCCAGATCCAGCACCTCGCGGTCGCCGACGGTCGAGCGTCCGCCGGAGGCACCGTGGCCGCGGAAGGAGAAGGTCACGACGGCGCCGTGCTGCGCCAGGGCCCGCGCCACCCGGCGCACATGCGGCCGCTCCAGCGCGCCGGTGAACCCGTGTGCGACCACGAACACCAGGTCGTCCGACCCCTCGTGAACGCCCCCGTGCGCGCCCCCGAGTGCGCCCTCGTGCGCAGCCGTCCGGCGCTCGTACACCGCGTCGAGCGTCACCCCGTCCGCCGTGCGCAGGAACGTCCTGACACGTGCTGTGGGCGCCGGCCGGACCCCCGCGCTGTCCGTCGAACGCACCACATGACCTGTCGACCCCGTGCCCATGTCGGTTATTCTGCTTCGAAAGAGGACTCGGGCAGTGAAGCCCCCGAGTCCTTTTGTGGTTTTTGTGCTGTCGAGAGCGTTGTATACGACGCGGGCAACCGCGGGTGTACGGGGCCGTCGATCGCGCAGTGGCTCCCCGGAGCCACAGCGGGTCCCAGGGGCGCGGGATTCGCATCACCGACGAAGCAGTGCCGCACAACTCCTCCACCGCCGAGGGCGTGGGAGGTACCCATCACAGGGACCCGAGGAGGAACACGACGCATGGACGAGCGAACCGCGCACGAACGCCCGCCGGTCCGGGCAGGGGCCTCTCTCCTGGCCGGCTCCCCGCCCGGCCCTCTGCCCGATCCCCCGTTCGCCTCTCCGCCCGCCCCCCTGCCATCCGGTCTTCTGCCCCCCGATCCTCTGCCGTCCGGCCCCCTGTCGTCCGACCCCCTGCCGTCCGACCCCCTGCCGTCCGATGCCCTGTCGTCCGCTCTCCCGTCCGAGCGGAACCGGGGTCCCGAGGGAGGGATGCGATGAGTTCCCTGCTGCTCCTGACCAACGCCCTCCAGCCGTCGGCGGAGGTGCTCCCCGCCCTGGGTCTGCTGCTGCACAACGTGCGTGTGGCCCCGGCGGAGGGCCCCGCGCTCATGGACACCCCGAACGCCGACGTCATCCTGGTCGACGGACGGCGCGACCTGCCGCAGGTGCGCAGTCTGTGCCGGATGCTGCGCTCCACGGGCCTGAGCTGTCCGCTGATCCTCGTGGTCACCGAGGGCGGCCTCGCGGCCGTCACCGCCGACTGGGGCATCGACGACGTCCTGCTGGACACCGCGGGCCCCGCCGAGGTGGAGGCCCGGATCCGGCTGGCCATGGGCCGCCAGCAGCTGGCGGGCGACGACTCCCCCCTGGAGATCCGCACCGGCGACCTCTCCGTGGACGAGGCGACCTACAGCGCCAAGATCAAGGGCAAGGTGCTGAACCTGACCTTCAAGGAGTTCGAGCTCCTGAAGTACCTCGCGCAGCACCCGGGCCGGGTCTTCACCCGCGCCCAGCTGCTGCAGGAGGTCTGGGGCTACGACTACTTCGGCGGCACCCGGACGGTCGACGTGCACGTCCGGAGGCTGCGGGCCAAGCTCGGCCCCGAGCACGAGTCGCTGATCGGAACCGTCCGGAACGTCGGCTACCGGTTCGTCGTCCCCGAGAAGGTCGAGCGTGCCGCGGACGAGGCCCAGGCCGAGGCGACCCGGCCGAAGCCGGACAATTCCGACTCCGCGGACGACCCGGCGCCCGAACGGGCCCGCGCACAGGCATAGGGAAGGCGTGACGAAGGCACAGGGAGTGCTCCGGCAGGGCGTCGCGGGCGTCGCGTTCGCACGTCCACGCTTCGATACGCCCTGCCCGGAACAGGTCCATCCGCGTAGACTCCGCGCGTGGCCAAGGTGACTCGTGACGACGTGGCGCGGCTGGCGGGAACGTCCACCGCGGTGGTCAGCTACGTCATCAACAACGGACCCCGGCCGGTGGCCCCGGCCACGCGTGAACGCGTCCTCGCCGCGATCAAGGAGCTGGGGTACCGGCCCGACCGGGTCGCCCAGGCGATGGCCTCACGGCGCACGGACCTCATAGGCCTGATCGTCCCCGACGCCCGCCAGCCCTTCTTCGGCGAGATGGCGCACGCGGTGGAGTGGGCCGCGGCCGAGCGCGGAAAGATGGTGCTCGTCGGCAACTCCGACTACGTGGCCGAGCGCGAGGTCCACTATCTGCGCGCGTTCCTCGGAATGCGTGTCTCCGGTCTGATCCTGGTCAGCCACGCGCTGAACGACCTGGCCGCCGCCGAGATCGAGGCCTGGGACGCCCGGGTGGTGCTGCTGCACGAGCGGCCCGAGTCCATCGACGACGTGGCCGTGGTCACCGACGACCTCGGCGGTGCCCAGCTCGCCGTACGCCATCTGCTGGAGCACGGCTACGAGTACGTCGCCTGCATGGGCGGCACGGCCGACACCCCGCCCGTGGGCGACCCGGTCTCCGACCACGTCGAGGGCTGGCGGCGCGCGATGGCCGAGGCCGGCCTCTCCACCGAGGGGCGTCTGTTCGAGGCGCCGTACAACCGCTACGACGCCTACCAGGTCGCCCTGGAGATCCTCTCGGGCCCGAACCGCCCCCCGGCGATCTTCTGCTCCACCGACGACCAGGCGATCGGCCTGCTGCGGGCCGCGCGTGAACTGCGCATCGACGTACCGGGTGAGCTGGCGGTGGCGGGGTTCGACGACATCAAGGAGGCGGCGCTGGCGGATCCGCCGCTGACGACGGTCGCCTCGGACCGGTCGGCGATGGCCCGGACGGCCGTGGACCTGGTGCTGGACGACGCGCTGCGGGTCTCCGGTTCCCGGCGGGACCGGCTGAAGGTGTTCCCGACGCGGCTGGTGGTACGGCGGTCCTGCGGCTGCGAGAAGCCGCAGGACGAAGCGCGGTAGCGCCGTCGCTCAGCGTTTCCTCATATGGGGCGCCCGAGCTTCTGTCGGGCTTTTCAGCCGGGACTCAGGTGTCTTTCATGATCACGGGTCACTCTCTTCACCATGAGCGAGAGCACCCGCCGCGACGGCGCGTACGAGGACTCCCGGCGTGACGGCCGGGCCCCTGCGGCCTGTGAGCGGCCGTCCCCGGCGGCCCCGGCGGTCCCGGAGGCCCCGACGGCTCCGGAGGCCCCGACGGCTCCGGCGGCCCTGACGGCCCCGGCGGCCCCGGCGTCCGGGGCGTCCCCGTACGTCCCCACGCCCTCCGCGGCCATGGGCTGCGGCACCGGCGGCTCCCGGGCTCTCGCTCCGGCCGGGCTCCGAGGGGCCTGCGGCCCCAGGACGGCAGCCCCCGGCATCCTCTCCTCCTCCCCCACCCCCCACAGGGCGGCCCGGACCGACGCGTCCCCCGCCCCGGGCGGCTCCGGCGGCACGCCGACCGCCGCCGGCCACGGCCCCTACGGCAAGGAGTACGCCATGATCCAGCAGATCGTGCACGAGACCAGCGACACCGTGGACGCGACCGCCCCCGCCGGTCTCGTCCAGGCCCTGACCGTCGCGAAGGACCTCCACGGCCCGGCGCACCGCTCCTCCGCCGTCGTGACGTTCCCCGAGCTGATGGGCCTGCGCATCCCCGCCGGGCGTCCGCACCGGTACAAGGTGCCGCTGAAGCGGCTCACCGCCATGGCGGCATAAGACACGGCACACGCACTCCGGGCCGCATGCCGCGGCCCGGAAACATGCGACACCATGCGACGCTGAGAGCGTCCCACCCGGGACGGCCCCGAGCCGGCCGGTCCCCGCACCCGAGCAGCCCGAGGAACCCACGACCGATGAGCCCTGCCGACGGCGACCGTGACCCCCAGCGCATCCTGATCGTCGACGACGAGCCGGCGGTCCGCGAAGCACTCCAGCGCAGCCTCGCCTTCGAGGGGTACGACACCGAGGTCGCCGTCGACGGCGCGGACGCGCTGGACAAGGCGAGCACCTACAAGCCCGACCTGGTGGTCCTCGACATCCAGATGCCCCGGATGGACGGTCTGACCGTGGCCCGCCGCATCCGCGGCGCCGGGGACACCACCCCCATCCTGATGCTGACCGCCCGCGACACCGTCGGCGACCGGGTCACCGGCCTGGACGCCGGCGCGGACGACTACCTGGTCAAGCCGTTCGAGCTGGACGAGCTGTTCGCCCGTATCCGGGCGCTGCTGCGCCGCATCTCCTATGCGACGACCGTGGCGGGCACGGCCCAGGAGGGCGAGGTCCTGGCCTTCGCCGACCTGCGCATGGACCTGGCCACCCGCGAGGTCACCCGCGGCGGCCGGCAGGTGGAGCTGACCCGCACGGAGTTCAACCTGCTGGAGATGTTCATGGCCCATCCGCGCCAGGTGCTCACCCGTGAGCAGATCCTGAAGGCGGTCTGGGGCTTCGACTTCGAGCCCTCGTCGAACTCCCTCGACGTCTACGTCATGTATCTGCGCCGCAAGACCGAGGCCGGCGGCGAGCCGCGTCTGGTGCACACCGTCCGCGGAGTCGGATACGTACTGCGACAGGGCGGCGCCGAGTGAGAAAGGTCGTCCGCCGGTTCCGTACGCTGCCGATCCGCTCCCGCCTGGCCCTGCTGGTGGCGGCGGTGGTGGCGTTCGCGGTGGCGGCGGTCTCCCTGACGTGCTGGTTCTTCGTGCAGGGGAAGCTGTACGACGAGGTCGACGCCCGGCTCTCGAGTTACGGCAGGGTGACCGCCGCCACGGCGACGGCGCTGATCGCCCGGTGCTCGCAGACGACGGACGACTCCTCGGAGGACATGCAGCGCTCGAACCTCTATGTGCAGCTGGTGACGCCGGAGGGCAAGTTCTGCGTGGAACCCTGGTCCCCGGGGGTGATCAAGGTCACACAGGCGGACCGGAAGGTGGCCGCCGCCCCCGACGTGGGCAAGCGCGACTTCCACACCGCCACCGACACACAAGGCAACACCATCCGTGTGATGACCGTCGCCGTCCCGACGAGCCCCGGTCCCAGCGCCGAGGCGGTGCCGGGCATCGCCTTCATGCTCGGCCTCTCCCTCGAGGGCACCGAGAACACCCTCGGCGACCTGGCCCTGCTGCTGCTCCTCGTCTCCGGCGTGGGAGTCCTCGGCTCCGGGGCCGCCGGTCTCGCGGTCGCCCGGGCGGGTCTGCGCCCGGTGGACAAGCTCACCCAGGCGGTGGAGCACGTGGCCCGCACCGAGGACCTGACGATCCGCATCCCCGTGGAGGACGACAGCGAGGACGAGATCGCCCGGCTGTCCCGCTCCTTCAACTCCATGACCTCGGCCCTCGCCAGCTCCCGGGACCTGCAGAAACAGCTGATCGCGGACGCGGGGCACGAGCTGCGCACCCCGCTGACCTCGCTCCGTACGAACATCGAACTCCTCACCCGCAGCGAGGAGACCGGCCGCCCGCTCCCCGAGGCCGACCGCAAGGCACTGCTCACCTCGGTCAAGGCCCAGATGACCGAGCTGGCCTCCCTGATCGGCGACCTTCAGGAACTGTCCCGCTCGGAGGGGCAGCGAGGCGAACGGGTCGAGATCATCGCCTTCCACGACACCGTGGAGGCGGCGCTGCGCCGCGCCCGGCTGCGCGGCCCGGAGCTGAGCATCACGGCGGACCTGTCCCCCTGGTACGTACGGGCGGAGCCGTCCGCGCTGGAGCGAGCGGTCGTCAACATCCTCGACAACGCGGTGAAGTTCAGCCCCGAGGGCGGCACGATCGAGGTCGTCCTCGACCAGGGCACCCTCACCGTCCGCGACCACGGCCCCGGCATCCCCGCCGAGGAACTCCCCTACGTCTTCGACCGCTTCTGGCGCTCCCCGAGCGCCCGCGCCCTCCCCGGCTCGGGCCTCGGCCTGTCCATCGTGGCCCGCACGGTCCAGCAGGCCGGCGGCGAGGTCGCCCTGACCCCGGCGGAGGGCGGCGGCACGGTGGCGACGGTACGTCTCCCGGGTGCTCCCGTCCCGCCGCCGGAGGGACCGTACGGAACGGGCGCTTGAACTGGCGTGACGTGCCCCGCCGAGGGGCACGCGCCGCACCGGCGCCCGGGGCGCTCCGGGCGCTTCGCCGGCCGGCCGTCCCGCACCGCCGTCCGGCCCGCCGCCCCTCCGCGAGAAGAATTTTGCGCCGATTCAACCGAAACGCCATCCCGATTCGGTCCTGCGCCGTACCCACTGTGAAGGCACTTTCAATCAGGAGGAATGTCATGGCGTTTTTCGACGCGCTCTTCCCCTCCGTGAACCGCGGACGTGACGACGACGACTACGGCTATGGGCGCCACGGTCGCGGCGGCTGGGGCGACGGATACGGACGTGGCGGACACGGACGTGGCGGACACGGCGGACGCGGTGGTCACGGCGGACGCGGTGGTCACGGCGGACGTGGCGGACACGGCGGACGCGGCGGCGGACACGGCGGCCACGGCGGACGCTGATGACCAGTGCCCGCTGGTGACAAGGAGCGGAGCGGACCGGCGGCCGAAGGCGCCGGTCCGCTTCGTCGGTATGTGCTGCGACGCCTGCTGTCGGCGGACCCGGACTCCGATGCCGTGGTCGCCGAGGCCCCGCCGCTGCCGCCGCGTGCGATCTTCCGGCGTTTCTGGCCCTACACCCGGGGACACCGGCTCTGGTTCGCACCGCTCCTGCTGCTCAGCCTGCTGGGGCCGCTCGTCTCCGTGGGCGAACTGTGGCTGTTCAAGACCGTGGTGGACGGGGTCCTCGTTCCCCGGGACCTGACGCCCTTCTTCTGGATCGCACCGGCCTTCCTCGGGCTCGTCGTCGTCTCCGCCGCCCTGGACTTCGCCGACAGCATGGCCTCCACGTACGTCAGCGAACGCTTTCTGCTCTCCCTGCGCTCCGACGTCTTCCGGCATGTGCAGAGGCAGTCACCGGGATTCTTCGAGCGGCGGCGGCTGGGGGACGTGCTCGCGCGGATCACCGGGGACGTGGACGCCATCGAGATGTTCCTGCTCTCGGGCGTGCTGGACATCCTCTACAACCTGCTCCAGCTGGGCATCTTCATCGGTCTGCTCTTCTATCTGAGCTGGGACCTCACCTTCCTCGCCATCGTCATCGTGCCGCTGTTCTGGGGCGCCGCCCGCCACTTCTCCCGGCTGATCAAACGGGCGTCGCGGGAGAGCAGCCGCCGCAGCGGCTCGGTCAGCGCGGTCGCCGAGGAGTCGCTGGGCAATGTGACCCTGGTCCAGGCGTACAACCGGCAGGACCGGGAGCAGCGCCGCTTCGAGCGCGAGACCCTGGGCGAGTTCAACGCCACGATGGCCGCGACACGGATCCGGGCGGTCTACCGGCCCCTGGTGGAGCTCATCGAGGTGGGCGGCGGCCTCGCCGTCATGGGCTTCGGCACCTGGAAGCTGGCACAGGGATACCTCACACTGGGCGAACTGCTGGTCTTCCTGGCACTGATCGGCAAGCTCTACAGCCCGATCCGCGAGCTCTCCCGCCTCGGCCCCGCCTTCTACGCCGCCTCCGCCTCCGCCGAGCGCATCGTGGAGCTGCTCGACCAGCAGCCCGACGTCCGCGAGGCCCCGAACGCCCGGCGGATCGGCCGGGCCCGCGGCGAGGTCGAGTTCGACGGCGTGTCCTTCCGCTACCCCGGCGCCTCCCGCTGGGCGCTGTCCGACGTGTCGTTCCGCGTCCGCCCCGGCGAGATCCTGGCCCTGGTGGGGGCGAGCGGAGCCGGGAAGTCCACGGCGGCCAAGCTGCTCCTGCGCTTCCACGACCCGGACCGGGGCGCCGTCCTCCTCGACGGCACCGATCTGCGGGAGCTGGCCCTGGCCGACGTACGCGACAGCATCGCGGTGGTGCTGCAGGAGACGCTCGTCCTGCACGGCACAGTGCGGGAGAACATCGCCTACGGCCGGCCCGACGCGACCGAGGCCGAGATCGTGGAGGCGGCCCGTGCCGCCGACGCCGACGCCTTCATCCGCCTGCTGCCGGACGGCTACGACACCGTGGTCGGCCAGCGCGGCCTGATGCTGTCCGGCGGCCAGCGCCAGCGTCTCGCCATCGCCCGCGCGATGATCAGGGACGCGCCCGTGCTGCTCCTGGACGAGCCCACCACCGGCCTGGACGCCCAGTCCAGCCGCCGGATCATGGAGCCGCTGCGCCGGCTCATGTCCGGCCGGACGACCGTCGTCATCTCCCACAATCTGCTCACGGTCCGCGACGCCACCCGGATCGTGGTGCTCGACCAGGGCCGGATCGTGGAGTCCGGGACCCATGACGACCTGTCCCTGCGCGACGGCCTGTACGCCCGGCTGTACCGGCTGCACTCCATGCCTGCTTCTTCGGCGACCGCTCCGACCCCTCCGCCTCCTCCTTCCTCGCAGGGGAACGCGTGGTCATGACCGCACCGGACGGCCGTCGCCCCGTCAGTGAGAAGAAAACCTGCGCAGATCCAGCCGATCCACCTGAGACGCCGTCCCCTTCCGGTCCTGCGCCGCATCCGCTGCGAGGCACTGAGGAAGGGAGCGGACCGGCGACCGAGGGCACCGGACAGCCGGACGTGTACACCCGCTGAAGCAGGAAGAACGGGTCTGCCGGTACGTCACCGGACGTCGTCGACGGCGCCGTCGAAGGGAAGACACCGTCGGCGACGTCTTCAAAGCAGCCTTCAAAGGCCCTCAAAGCCTCTCAAAGGCCTTCAAAACCCTTCAAAGGCGTCGCTGAAACGTCGTCGAAGCCATCGTCCAAAGCGCCGTCACCAGCATCATCGACATGGCCGGCAGCGCGGCCGACCACGCGCTCTTCTCCCCCGTGGGGAAATTCGCCCTGGCCAGCACGGTGCCGTCGGAGGCGGTCACCCGGGTGCCGGCCAGGGTCCTGGCATCGACGGCGGCCGGGCCGCCCCAGGAGCCGCGGCCGTTGCGCACGGTGAAGTCGCCGACGCGGACGGTGGTGCCGTCCTTGCGCACCAGCAGGCAGGTGACCCTGCCGTCGTGGAAGGTGCCGGACCGGGGGAGGTCGACGGTCATGTAGATCCAGCCCGGGGAGCCGGGGTGGGCGTAGACCTCACCGGCCGGCTTGCCGGCCACGTCGACGGAGGTGAGGCCGCCCCACAGCATGCCCGACTCGACGGTGGTGCTCGAGGTGGTGGTCTCGGCGAGAGTGGCCTCGATCGCCGTGCCGGCCGCCCAGCCGCCGAATCCGACGGCGAGAACGAGCACGCCCGCGGCGGCGACGATCTGCGGCCGTGCCCGGCCGAGAACGCTCCGGCTCCGGTGCGAAGGGCCGGACGCATGGGAGTGCGCACACCCTCCGTGCCCCGCCGCCCCCTGTGTCAGCGCCTGCGCGACCCGGCTCTCGAACCCGATCGGCGGTTCGCTGCCGGGAAGCAGCCCGATCAGCCGGTCGCCCACGAGGGTCAGCTGACGGATGTACTCCCGGCAGTCCGCGCACTGCTCCAGGTGCGTCACGGCGCCCGCCCGTTCCCGGCCCGGCAGTACGCCGAGAGCGAGTTCGGGGCCGATCTCGCGCAGCCTCTCACAGGCGGGCTCACTGGGCATGGTTGCCTCACTGGAAGGGAGCGAGCGTGGTACGCAGCTTCCCCATTCCTGTTCTGATCCGCGTCTTGGCGGTGCCCAGCGGGATGTGCTCCCAGTCGGCGATCTGCTGGGCCGTCATGCCGTAGATGCCGGCCATCACCAGGGCGCGGCCCTGTTCACGTGGCAGTTCCGCCACGGCGGCACGCAGTCGGGAGGAGGCCTCGTCGGCCAGGGCGTGCTGCTCGGGGGTCTCGCTGACGACGTCCAGGATCGCGTCGAGGTCCTCCGGCGCGACCGGCTCCGTGCGCCGTGAACGGACGGCGTCGATGGCGAGATTGTGGGCGATCGTGGTCAGCCAGGTGGTGACCGACCCACGCCGTGAGTCGTAGATCTGCGCATGACGCCACGCCCTCTCGAACGTCTGCTGGGCGATGTCCTCGGCGAGCTGTGGATCTCCTGTGACCGCGACGGCCACGCCGAAGACCCGGTGCTGGAATCTGCGGACAAAGCTGACGGCGAGCTCCGGGTCGCCGGTGGCCAGTCCGGACAGCAGAGCCTCGTCCGGAAGGCGGCCCACGGGAAAGCGGAGCCTTGACACATCTGTATATACGGCCCACTCCCGCCCGGGGATTGCCCGACCGAAACGGAATTGCATATTTCGATTCTCTCGCGGGGCCGTTCTCCTCGCCCCCTGTCCGCCGTTCGGGTGATCCCGGCCCCGGGACCAGGGCCGGAACCGATCCCGGCGCCGGTTCCAGTGCCGGGACCGGGGTCGGTTCCAGTGCCGGGACCGGGGTCGGTTCCAGTGCCGGGACCGGAGTCGCTCCCGGACCGGTCTCCCGTGGGCCGGCCCGCACGGCTCGACCCGGCGCACCCCGCGGAACCTTCGCTCCTGATGAGGCAGTCTTTTCCCTCGTGGGGAGCATTCCGAATCAGGGCGGCGCGCCGGGGATCACCGGCGCGCACATGGTGGTGTGCGGGGACGACGAACTCGCGCACCAGCTGGCCGAGGAACTGCGCAGTGTGTACCGCGAGCAGGTGACGCTGGTCGTGCCGCCGGCCGAGCGCACGGTACGGCCGCCGGTGGTGGGCCGGGTCCGCACGGGGTCCGCGCTGCTGAACCGCATGGTGAGCGTGGCGGTGAACCGGGCCGGCGGCGGGCTGGGGCCGTCACGAGGCGACGGCCGGCAGGTGGAGGCCGCCGAGCCGACCGAGTCCGTCCTCGAGGACGCCGGTGTGGAGCGGGCCGCGGCACTGGCCCTGGTGTACGAGGACGACGAGACCAACATCCGCGCCGCCCTCATCGCCCGCCGCCTCAATCCGCGGCTGCGGCTCGTCCTGCGCCTCTACAACCGGCGGTTGGGCCAGCACATCGAGGAACTCCTCGACCAGGCCTCGGCGCTGGCCACCGGACAGGGCGAGGGGGCACCGGTCGTGGACGCCTCCACGACCGTGCTGTCCGACGCGGACACGGCCGCGCCCGCCCTGGTCGCCAGCGCCGTCGCCGGCACCAGCAAGGTCGTCCAGACCGACCGGCTGCTGCTGCGCGCGGTGGAACGGCAGCCGCCCGCACCGGGCCAGGTCGCCGACCCCGGGCTGTGCACCCTGGCGCTGCTGTCCGCGACGAGCAGCGACCCGGCCGGCACGGACGGCTCCGAGGACAGCGGGGCGCAGGGGCCGCAGCTGCTGCCCGACGAGGAGGCGGTGCGGGCGGCCACGGGACGCGGGACCGTGGTGCTGGAGCAGGTGTCGTACACCGCCGGTCAGCCGCTGTCCGGCGCCCGCGCGGTCGCGGCCGCCGTACCGCCGCTGGCATCGCTGTTCTCCCGGCGGCTGCGGTGGGCGGTGGCGGGCGTGGGGGCCTGTGTGCTCGCGCTCGCGGCGGCCTTATGGGCGGTGACCGACATCCACCCCCTGGGTGCCCTGTATCTGACGCTGCTCGACCTGTTCGCCATCGACGAGCCCGCGCTGGGCGAGCCGGTCGGACGGCAGGTGCTGCAACTGCTGTCCGGGCTGATGGGACTGCTGCTGCTTCCGGTGCTGCTGGCGGCGGCACTGGAGGCGCTGGGCACGTTCCGGTCGGCGGCCTCGCTGCGCAAGCCGCCGCGCGGGATGGAGGGGCATGTCGTCCTGCTGGGCCTGGGGAAGATCGGCACCCGGGTGCTGATACGGCTGCGGGAGCTGCGGATCCCGGTGGTGTGCGTGGAGGCCGACCCGGAGGCACGCGGCATGGCCACGGCGCGGCGGCTGCGGGTGCCGGTGGTGCTGGGGGATGTCACGCAGGAGGGCGTGCTGGAGGCCGCGAGGATCCACCGCGCCCATGTGCTGCTCGCGGTGACCAGTGCGGACACCACGAACCTGGAGGCCGTGCTGTACGCGCGGTCGGTGCGGCCCGACCTGCGGGTGATGCTGCGGCTGTACGACGACGACTTCGCGACGGCGGTGTACCGCACGCTGAAGGCGGCGCACCCGGCCGCCCTGACCCGCAGCCGGAGCGTGTCGCACCTGGCGGCGCCCTCGTTCGCCGGAGCGATGTTCGGGCGGCAGGTCCTGGGGGCGATCCCCGTGGAGCGGCGGGTGCTGCTGTTCGCGTCCATGGAGGTGGGCGGGCATCCGCAGCTGGAGGGCAAGACCGTGGCGGAGGCCTTCCGGCCGGGGTACTGGCGCGTGCTGGCGCTGGAGGTGGGGGTGATCGGCTGGGGCCGCCGTGAGCCGGCCGGGTCCGCGGAGCCGGCCGAGGCGTCCGGGCAGGCGTCGGAGCTGATCTGGGACCTGCCTCCCACGTATGTCCTGCAGGCCGAGGACCGTGTGGTGCTCGCGGCGACCCGGCGGGGGCTGGCGGAGCTGCTGGGCCGCCGGGCCCGGACGGGGGCGTAGAGGCTAGGGACAGGAGAGAGCGGGTGCGGGCCGGCCCCGCCCCGGCTCACGCCCGCGTCCGGCAGGTGCCCGCGCCTCCCGGCGCGGGCACTGCGGCTCGTCCCTCACGCGGGCAGGTCCCGTCCCTCATGCGGGCAGGTCCCGTCCCTCACGCGGGCAGGTTCCGTCCCTCACGCGGGCAGGTTCCGTCCCTCACTTGGGCAGGTGGCGCTCCGCGAAGTCGAGCTCCAGGCGGAACTGCTTGATGCGCTCGTCCACCACCAGGGAGCCGTGACCGGCGTCGTAGCGGTAGACCTCGTGGACGGCACCGCGGGCCTTAAGGCGCTTGACGTAGTTCTCGATCTGGCGGATGGGGCAGCGGGGATCGTTGACCCCGGCGGAGATGTAGACCGGGGCCTTGACCCGGTCGACGTAGGTGAGAGGAGAGGAGGCCTCGAAGCGCTCCGGGACCTCCTCGGGGGTGCCGCCGAAGAGCGTGCGGTCCATGGCCTTCAGCGCTTCCATCTCGTCGTGGTACGCCGTGACGTAGTCGGCGACCGGGACCGCCGCGATGCCCAGCGTCCAGGAGTCCGGCTGGGTGCCGAGGCCGAGCAGGGTCAGGTAGCCGCCCCAGGAGCCGCCGGCGAGGATCAGACGGTCGGGGTCGGCGAGGCCCGAGGCGATCGCCCACTCGCGGACCGCCGCGATGTCCTCCAGCTCGATCAGGCCCACCCGGTGCTTGAGGGCGTCGGTCCAGGCACGGCCGTAGCCCGTGGAGCCCCGGTAGTTGACGCGGACCACCGCGTAGCCGTGGTCGACCCAGGCGGCCGGACCCGCGGCGAAGGAGTCGCTGTCGTGCCAGGTGGGGCCGCCGTGGATGTCGAAGACCGTGGGGAGGGGGCCGGTGGCGCCCTCCGGCTTCTGGATCAGGGCGTGGATCCGGCCGCCGGGACCCTCCACCCAGGCGTCCTCCACCGGGACCGAGCCCGGCGACCTCATGCCGGGAGGATCCAGGACCACCCCGCCCTTCGTCGAGCGCACCGCCGACGGCTCGGCCGCCGAGGACCACAGGTACTCCACGCTGCCGTCCGGGCGGGCGGTCGCCCCGGAGACCGTGCCGCGCGGGGTGGGGATCCTCGTCAGCTCATGGGTGGCCAGGTCGTAGCGGAACAGCTCGCTGCGGGCCTCGTAGCTGTGCCCGATGAGAAGGCCGGTGCCGTCCGGGAACCACTCCGCGCTCACGTCGCCGGGCAGGTCCAGGGACAGGTCCGTCTCCTCGCCCGTCGCCACGTCCCAGACCATGGGCTCCCAGCGGCCCCGCCTCTGGTGACCGACGAGCAGCCGTGTGTCCCCCTCGACCGGGGCGAAGCCCAGCACCTCCAGGCCCAGCTCGACCGTCCCGCCCTTGGTGTCGTCCAGCTCGGCGACCGTCGCCCCGTCCGGGCGCAGCACGCGCAGCGCCGGGTGCATCGCGTCGCCGTGCTCCGTGTGCTCGACGGCGATCAGTGTGCCGTCGTGCGAGAGGTCGCCGACGCCCGCCGACTCGCGGTGCCGGTAGATCTCCACCGGTTCCTCGCCCTCACGGGCCAGGTGGATGGTCGTGCCCTCCTCGTCCGTCGACCGGCCCACGACCGCCGTCCGCCCGTCCCGTCCGAGCGCCAGCCCCGCCGAGTACGACGCCTCCAGACCGGGCACGGCCACCTCGTCGGGCCCGCCCTCGAAGGGCTGCCGCCGCCAGATGCCGAACTCGTCGCCGTCCTTGTCGTCGAACCACCAGATCCAACGCCCGTCCGGCGAGAGCACGCCGTCCGTCGTGCCGTTCGGCCGGTCGGTGACCTGCCGCTGCTCACCCGTCGTCCGGTCCCAGGCGTACAGCTCGTACGTCCCTGTCGCGTTCGACACGAACAGGGAACGCTCCGGTGCGTCCTCCGCCCAGTCCGGCAGCGACACCCGGGGCGCACGGAAGCGCTTCTCCCAGTCCGGCATCTCCTCGTCGAGCGCCTGCCGGTCGGGCTGCTGCGGCGAATCGGACCCGTTGCTCTCAGTCATGACCCCATACTGCCCGGTCCCCCGGACATCGCGCCGACCGGCCTCCCCAGCCTGTGGAAAAAGTGCTCGCCCGGGTCACCCCACGGCCCGGGCGGGGCGCCCGGCACCGTACCGTTGAAGGCGTGTACCGGTTTCTGCTGACACCCCGCTGGTGGGGCATCAACCTCTTCGTGCTGCTCGCCATCCCCTTCTGCGTCTTCATGGGCTCGTGGCAGCTGGGCCGGTTCGAGGACCGGGTGCAGGACCACCGGACCGCGGACGAGAAGGCCGCCGCCCAGCGCAAGGAGGCGCCGCGCCCGCTGGAGGAGCTGCTGCCGGTGGACAAGCGGACCTTCGGCAAGCAGACCACCGCGACCGGCCGGTACGCCGAACAGCTGCTGGTCCCGGACCGCGAGCTGAACGGCAAGCGCGGGTACTACGTGCTGACGCTGCTGCGCACCGACTCCGGCAAGGCGCTGCCGGTCGTGCGCGGCTGGCTGCCGGGCGACGCGGACGCGGCGAAGGCCCCGGCACCGCCCGCGGGCGAGGTCACGGTCACCGGTGCGCTCCAGGCCTCCGAGGTGCCGGGGGACAACGGGGTCAGTGCCCGCAGCGGACTGCCGGCCGGGCAGACCGCCGCGATCAGCGCGGCCTCGCTGGTGAACCTCGTGCCCTATGACGTCTACGACGCCTGGGTGACGCTCAACGAGGGCGACTCCGGGATGGCGGCGGTGCCGGTGCAGAAGGCGCCGAGCAACAGCGGGCTGGACCTGAAGGCGTTCCAGAACCTCGGCTACACCGGTGAGTGGTTCGTCTTCGCCGGGTTCGTGGTCTTCATGTGGTTCCGGCTGTTCCGGCGCGAGGCGGAGGCGGCACGGGACGCGCAGCTGGGGCTGGGGGAGGAGCAGAAGCAGACCGCCGCGGTGTGAGCCGCAGCCGGCCCGCTCCACGCGGCACGCCCTACGACCCCTGCGACGCGTCCAGCACCCCGGTCCGGTAGATCGTGCCCGCGCACGCGTTCGTCAGCGTCGTCGACACCGTCGGCGCCCCTGTCTCCGCCGTGTAGGAGACCACCACACTGCCGTCGGCCGAGCCGTCCGTCCTGAACGTCTGGGTCGTGACACCGGAGTCGCCGCCGCCGGCCGTCGGATCCGTGCCGCCCACACCCTGGGTCGGGGACTCGTCGGGCGCGGGATCGCCGGTCTCGCCGCCACCGGGGCTGCCGCCACCGGTGGTGGGACACGTCTGGGAGGGCACCCAGGCGAATTTCACCTCGTACGCCGCACCGGGCCGCAACAGCAGTCCGGGGGCCTCCGCGGAGGGGTCGGGCAGCCTGGTCGCCGCATCGCCGGAGGTGTGCCGGACCACACCGATCCTGCTGCCGTCGGCCGCGCCCTGCGCGAGGGAGGTCACCGTGCCGGAGCCGGGGACGGTACAGCCGTCGCCGGAGACATTGGTGATGCGGAAGGTGCCGTAGACGACCCCGGCCGAGTCGGGGGTGTCGGCGGTGACGGTCGCGGAGCCGAGCTGGGAGGCCGTGCACACCGGGGCAGTGCCGCCCGAGGTCGCCGAGGGGCTGCCCGAGCTGTCGCCGGGTCCGTTGCCGGCGCTCGTTGCCCTGCCGCCCTCGCGGCCGCCCTCGCCCCTGTCCGTGCCCCCCTGGTCGGCGGAGGCCTCGTCCGAGGGGGTGCCGGCGCTGCTCCCGCCCCGGTCCGGACCCTTGCCCTGGCTGGTGCCGCCCTGTGCCTCGGAGGCCTGGCCGGCGATCGCCGGATGGGCGTCGGGACCGGTGGTCCGGGAGACGTGCACGAGGGCGGGGACGGCGGTGCCCACGAACAGGGCGGCGGCGGCCATGCCGACGGCGACCTGACGCCTGCGGGCACGCCGGGCCGGGACGGCATGCCGCAGGTACTCCAGCGTGCCGTCGCGCGGCTCGATGTCCTGGACCGCCTGGTGCAGCAGCCTGCGCAGTTCCAGCTCGTCCGAGTCGAGCCCGTCGAGGCTCAGTTCGTCGGGGCTGTCGTTCACGGTTCCGTTCCCAGCGTGCGATGGCGTGTGCTCGTGCTCGTGTGGCCGCGTCGGTTCCTGTCGGGCGCGGGGCTCGTGCGCGTCGCGCGCCTCGTCCCTCTCCCGGTCCTCCTCCCGGTCCTTCTCCCGCTCGCGGTCCTCGCCCGGCTCGCTCTGCCCGCTCTGCCCGCTCTTCTCGCGCTCTTCGAGCTCCCCGCGCTGCTCGAGCTCCCCGCGCTGCTCGAGTTCCTCGGGCTTCTCGCGCTTCTCGCTCACTTCCGCGCTCCCATCGCAACCCGCAGCGCCGCGATGCCCCGCGAGCCGTACGCCTTCACCGAGCCGAGCGAGATCCCCAGGGTCTCGGCGACCTGCGCCTCGGTCATGTCCGCGAAGTAACGCAGCACCAGGACCTCGCGCTGGCGGCGCTGCAGGCCCTTCATCGCCTTGATCAGGGAGTCCCGCTCCAGCTGGTCGTAGGCGCCCTCCTCGGCGCTCGCCATGTCCGGCATCGGCTTGGACAGCAGCTTCAGGCCGAGGATGCGGCGGCGCAGGGTCGAGCGGGAGAGGTTGACGACCGTCTGCCGCAGATAGGCGAGGGTCTTCTCCGGGTCGCGGACGCGCTTGCGGGCGGAGTGGACGCGGATGAACGCCTCCTGGACGACGTCCTCGCAGGAGGCGGTGTCGTCGAGGAGCAGGGCGGCCAGGCCCAGCAGCGAACGGTAGTGCGCGCGATAGGTCTCGGTGAGATGGTCGACGGTGGTGCCGGCCGCCGCGGTCTCCTCGGCGCCGTCACGCTGGCTGGGTATGCGGGCGGACCGCGCGGCGGGCATGGGCGCGATCACCGGAAGGCCACCGGGTACACGCGGACGGAAAGCCGCGCGGGGCGGCCGCAGGGCCGCGCCGCGGGGCGCCGCTGGAGATACCCCCCGTTCGAAGAGTCTGGGGGAGAAGTCGAGAACCTCTGCCACGCCAGTTGGACACGCCTGCCCCCACCGGGGTTGTACGTGCCGGGCATCATTTTTGCGTCGCACTTTGTGTCGTGCTTTGTGTCGTGCTTTGTGTCGTGCGACGCGTCCGGCACCGTTCTCGCGGCAGGCGGCACAACAGAACGTGCCTCATACACCCTCATGCGTCCCGCTCATCCCCTATGCCTGAATCAATCGGGGCGTCCCCACACCCCCGCAGCGTCCCCACGCCCCCCGAGGACGACGGCAAAGACGCTCCCGCCCCCGGCGCGGTTGCGCAGGACGGGGAGGGCGGCCTTCCGTCACCGAGACGGCACGGATCGACTGGTCCGAACCCTGAGCCGAACCATGATTTTCACATTGATCTTACAAAGAGGAACGGGGAGTGACAGCGGTATTTCCGCAGGTAACCCGGCTTGATCTCAGAATTCACAGCGTGGTGCGCGGCATCGCGGACGGCTCCTCCCCGGCCACCAGTTCCGCGATCTGCACCAGGTTGAGCGCGGCGCCCTTGCGCAGATTGTCACCGCACACGAAGAGCTCCAGGGCGGTGGGATCGTCCAGCGCCCGGCGCACCCGCCCCACCCAGGTCGGGTCGGTGCCCACCACGTCGGCGGGCGTGGGGAACCCGCCCGCGGCCGGGTCGTCGTACAGCACCACTCCGGGCGCGGTGGCGAGGATCTCCTGCGCCCGGTCGACGGTGACCTCGCCCTCGAAGCAGGCGTGCACCGTCAGGGAGTGCGCGGTGATCACGGGGACGCGGACGCAGGTCACGGCGACCGGCAGCCGCGGCAGGCCGAGGATCCTGCGGGTCTCGTTCCGCAGCGCCATCTCCTCCGACGACCAGCCGTCCTCGCACAGCGTCCCGGTCCACGGCACCACGTTCAGCGCCACCGGCTCCGGGAACGGCCCGGTGTCGTCCCCGACGGCCCGCCGGACATCGCCGGGGCAGGTCCCCAGCTCCGTCCCCACCACCAGGGCCAGCTGCCGGCGCAGCGTCTCCACACCCGCGCGTCCGGCCCCGCTGACCGCCTGGTACGAGGAGACGACCAGCTCGCGCAGCCCGAACTCGGCGTGCAGCGCGCCCAGCGCCACGATCATGGACAGAGTGGTGCAGTGGGGGCTGGAGACGATCCCGCGCGGACGGCGGCGCGCCGCGTGCGCGTTGACCTCGGGCACGACCAGCGGGACGTCCGGGTCCGTACGGAAGGCCGCGGAGTTGTCCACGACGACCGCGCCCTTGGCCGCCGCCACCGGTGCCCACCGGGCCGCCACCTCGTCGGGCACGTCGAACAGGGCGATGTCCACCCCGTCGAGGGCGTCCTCGGTGAGCGCGACCACCTCGACCTCCTCACCGCGCACGGTCAGCTTGCGGCCGGCCGAGCGCGGCGAGGCGATCAGACGGATCTCGCCCCAGATGTCCGCGCGCTGGGACAGGATCGTGAGCAGGACCGTTCCGACGGCTCCGGTCGCTCCCACGACCGCGAGCGCCGGTCGGCGGGTCATCGCCCGGTGCCTCCGTAGACGATGGCCTCGTCACGGTCGGAGTCGAGCCCGAAGGCGGTGTGCACGGCGCGCACGGCCTTCGGCACATCGTCCTTGCGGGTGACGACCGAGATACGGATCTCGGAGGTCGAGATCAGCTCGATGTTCACGCCCGCCTCGGACAGCGCGGTGAAGAAGTCCGCCGTGACGCCCGGGTGGGTCTTCATCCCGGCGCCGATCAGGGAGATCTTGCCGATCTGGTCGTCGTAGCGCAGGGACTCGAAGCCGATGCGGGACCGATTCTTCTCCAGCGCCTCGATGGCCTTGCGGCCGTCGGTCTTGGGCAGCGTGAAGGAGATGTCCGTCAGACCGGTGGAGGCGGCGGACACGTTCTGCACGATCATGTCGATGTTGATCTCGGCATCGGCGACCGTGCGGAAGATGGCGGCGGCCTCGCCCGGCTTGTCGGGCACACCGACGACAGTGATCTTCGCCTCGGACGTGTCGTGCGCGACACCGGAGATGATGGCCTGCTCCACCTTCTTGTCCCCTTGCTCGATCGGCTCGCTGCTGACCCACGTGCCGCGCAGTCCGCTGTAGGAGGAGCGGACGTGGATCGGGATGTTGTACCGGCGGGCGTATTCCACACAGCGGTGGAGCAGCACCTTGGACCCGGACGAGGCCAGCTCGAGCATGTCCTCGAACGAGATCCAGTCGATCTTCCGGGCCCTCGGCACCACCCGCGGGTCGGCGGTGAACACGCCGTCGACGTCGGTGTAGATCTCGCACACCTCGGCGTCGAGGGCCGCCGCCAGCGCCACGGCGGTGGTGTCGGAGCCGCCGCGGCCCAGCGTGGTGATGTCCTTGCCTTCCTGGCTGACACCCTGGAAACCGGCGACGATGGCGATGTTGCCCTGGTCCAGCGCGGTCCGGATGCGGCCTGGCGTGACGTCGATGATGCGGGCTTTGTTGTGGACCGAGTCGGTGATGACACCCGCCTGGCTGCCGGTGAACGACTGGGCCTCGTGCCCCAGGTTTTTGATCGCCATGGCCAGCAGAGCCATGGAGATCCGCTCTCCGGCGGTCAGCAGCATGTCGAGCTCGCGCCCGGCAGGCATGGGGGAGACCTGCTCGGCGAGTTCGATCAGCTCGTCCGTCGTGTCGCCCATCGCGGAAACGACCACGACAACGTCGTTGCCGCTCTTCTTCGCTTCCACGATCCGCTTGGCGACGCGCTTGATGCCCTCGGCATCGGCTACGGAGGAGCCTCCGTACTTCTGCACGACAAGGCCCACGTGCGCTCCTCGCTCAGTCCGTTTCTCCCGCATCTGCGCAGTCGCAGTGCGGCCGGCTCAGTTTATCGGGCGTCCGTTTTTCCCCCTCCGCGCTACCGCATCGTGAGATGCCCGGCCGCCCGCCTCCAGAACGGCTCATGCCCAGGCGGCACAGCGCCACGCACGACGTGAGCGGGGTCACACCAAGGCCGGCCGGTGCCTACTGGCCCGTCCGGCGCAGACCCATCCGGCCGATCTCCTCCGCCATGACCTCGCCCGCCTCCAGCACCAGGGCCTCCTCGCCCATGCCGTGGTCGGTGTCCAGGCCGTCCAGTTCCTCCATGGGCTGGTTGAGGCGGACATGGGCGACCACGGACTGCAGCGCCCGCAGGGCGGCGGAGGCCGTGGAGCCCCAGCTGGAGAAGTAGGAGAACTGCCACCACCACAGGGCCTCGGTGATGCGGCCGGCACGGTAGTGGGCCATGCCGTGACGCAGATCGGTGACGACGCCCGCGAGGTCGTCGGAGATACGGGCGGCGACGGGGGCCCGACGGGGCTCGTAGGGGTCGAAGACCTCGGAGTAGACGTCGACCGGCTCCAGCAGACGGGCCAGGTTCTCGCGCAGGCCGTCCACGTCCTGCTCCGGGCCGGGGTCCGGCTCGTAGCGCTCCTCGGGCACGATGTCCTCGTGCGCGCCGAGGCGCCCGCCGGCCAGCAGCAGCTGGGACACCTCCAGCAGGAGGAAGGGCACCACCGAGTCCGGCTCGTCGCCCTTGGCCACCTCCTCGACCGCGACCAGGAAGCTCTCGATCTGATCGGCGATCTGGACCGCGAAGTCGTCCGGACTCTGGTGCGTCGCGTGCAGCGTGGCGTCAGACATCTAGCAGTCGCCTCCCCTCGAAGGCGCGACCGAGGGTGACCTCGTCCGCGTACTCCAGGTCGCCACCCACCGGAAGACCGCTGGCCAGGCGGGTGACCTTCAGGCCCATGGGCTTGATCATGCGGGCGAGGTACGTCGCCGTCGCCTCGCCTTCGAGATTCGGGTCCGTGGCCAGGATGATCTCGGTGACCGTGCCGTCGGCCAGACGGGCCAGCAGCTCCCGGATGCGCAGATCGTCCGGGCCGACGCCCTCGATGGGGCTGATCGCCCCGCCGAGCACGTGGTACCGGCCGCGGAACTCGCGTGTGCGCTCGATGGCGACGACGTCCTTCGGCTCCTCCACCACGCAGATGACCGAGGCGTCGCGGCGGCTGTCGCGGCAGATGGCGCACAGCTCCTCCTGTGCGACATTGCCGCAGGTCGCGCAGAAGCGGACCTTCGCCTTCACCTCGAGCAGGGCCTGGGCGAGGCGCCGTACGTCCGTCGGTTCGGCCTGCAGGATGTGGAAGGCGATCCGCTGCGCGCTCTTGGGACCGACGCCGGGCAGCCGCCCGAGCTCGTCGATGAGGTCCTGAACCACGCCTTCGTACAACGGACTGCCGTCCTTCCTGGCTCGTTTCGATACGTACGCTAGTGGCCCGGTGCCCTTCTCAGAAGGTCCTCGGAAGGTCTTGGAGGATCTCGGAAGGGCGGTGCTCTCAGAAGGGCAGGCCCGGGATGCCGCCCAGGCCCTGGGCGAGCGGGCCGAGCTTCTGCTGCTGGACCGTCCGGGCGTTGTCGTTGGCCGCCTTGACGGCCGCGACGATCAGGTCGGCGAGGGTCTCCGTGTCCTCGGGGTCGACCGCCTTCGGGTCGATCTTCAGCGCGCACAGTTCGCCGGCAGCGGTGACGGTGGCCTTCACCAGGCCGCCGCCCGCCTGACCGTCGACCTCGGTCCGTGCCAGTTCCTCCTGCGCCCGCTGCAGGTCCTGCTGCATCTTCTGGGCCTGCTGGAGCAACTGCTGCATATTGGGCTGGCCACCACCGGGAATCACGATCAGCTCCTGCGTTCGTACGACTGCGGGGGCGAGAACCGGTTCCGGTTCCCGCTGGCACGAGCCTACGTGCTCCGGGCATACGACGCCCCGCCACACTTTCGGGTGACTCTCGGATGAGCCCTATACCTGATCAACGCCCCCTTACGGGCGGAAAAGCCGCGCTTCCCGCCGCATCGCCACCCATTGGGGGGTAGGAAGGGGGCCGGCGCGTCAACCAGCGTCACGGACCGTGATCAGTAGGGAGTGCCGGGTGGGTCAGCCGGAGATGCAGCCCGAGCGTCCGCCTCAGGACGGTCAAGGCGACAAGGCGGCCGGACCACGGCCGGGGGATCTGACCGGACGGCCCCTTCCGCTCGGCGACTGGACCGAGCCGGCACAGCGGCTGGACGAGCTGTACCGCTGGGTGGAGCGCGGGGCGCTGCAGACCGTGGCCTGGTATCTGCGGGAGCGGGTGTGGAAGCGGCGCGGGGCGCGGGCGCTGCGGTGCGGGACCGCGGCGGGAGCGGTGACCGGGGCGCTGCTGCCCCTGCTGGACCTGACCGGAGTGGTGAGCGGGGCGGCGCCGTGGGGATATCTGGCGCTGCTGCTGTCCGTCTCGTGCGTCGGGATCGACCGCTACTTCGGGGTGACGTCCGGGTGGATGCGGGACGTGGCGACCGCGCAGGCCGTGCAACGGCGGCTGCAGACCCTCCAGTTCGACTGGGCGTCGGAGAACGTGCGGGAAGTGCTCGGCCCCGCCGAGGGAACGGCCGGCGAGGCCGCCGAGCGGTGCCTCACGGTGCTGCGGCGGTTCTCGGAGGACGTGACCGAGCTGGTGCGCACGGAGACGGCCGACTGGATGGTGGAGTTCCGGACCGGGGCGGTGCCGCTGGACCTGCAGTCGGCGCCGTCCGGCGGCGGACGCCCCGGGACGAGCACCGGGCAGGGACGCCTCACGCTGCCCCCGAGCGCGGCACGGCCGAACATGCCCCGGCAGCGCCCGCCGGAGCCGCGATGACACCGGTCACTGCCGGGTGTAGGTCAGGCTCTCCCCGGTGGTGGTGTTCACCCGCTGGAGCCTGCCGTCCGGCAGCAGAGTGACCTCCGTGGCCTCGCCCGGGGAGCAGGTCCCGCTGGGCCCGGTCGTGACCGTGGAGGGGCCGATCGCCAAGGGTCCGCCCGCGCTCGGCCGGCGGGTGAGCCGGGCCTCGAACACGCAGTGGTAGGTGCTGCCGCTGTCGGTGGGACCGTCGGCGACGAGCCTGAGCACGGTGTCGCCCACGTCGCCCTGGCTGATGGCCAGCCGGCGGGTGTGGGTACCGAGGGCGTTGTCGATCGTCGCCGTCCAGCTGCCGAGGTAGGCGGCCGGAACGGCCCCGTCGGCCGGTGTCGGGGAGGAGGGCGGCTGCGAGGTCGCCAGGCCGGAACCGGAGCCCTTCGGCCCCTCGGTGACCGGTGCGGTGGACACACCGGCCGTGGGCGAGGGACCGGAACCGCCGCCCGTGGTGTCGCCGCCGTCGCCCCGCATCAGGGCGTACACGGAGCCGCCCGCGCCGAGCGCCACCACCAGCGCCACCGCGACCAGCGCCGCCGTGGAGCGAGCGCTCCGGCGCGGCTCCTGCTGCGGCAGGGCGCCCGGACCGTACGGCGGGGTCGAGCCGAACGGCGGCGGACCGTACGGCGGGGTCGGCCCCAGGCCGCCATGAGCGCCGTAGCCGCCGTGCCCGCCGTGGCCGCTGTGCCCGCCGTGGCCGCCGTACGGGTGGTGGTGCCCCGGCTGCTGCGGATAGCCGTAGGCGACGGGCTGCGGGTGCTGCGGGTGATACCCGTACGCGGAAGGGGCGGGCGCGGGCCCCGGCGGGGGCGCCTGTCCCGCGGCCATGGTGGGCAGGTGGTCGACCGGGACGTGCCCTGCGCCGCCGGGCTGCCCGGGAGGCGGCGGGGCGGGGGCGTGCCCGGAGGAGGCAGGGGGCTGCGGCGCGCCGGCCGGCCCGGCGAGGGGCGCCCCCGGAACGGCCCCGGACTCCCCTTCGACGCCCTCCGCCGCTGCACCCTCCGCCGGGCCCCGCACACCCAGGACATCGCCGTCCTCGCCGTCTCCTT